>JBIOTP010000225.1:0-31310 GCA_044865965.1 Solirubrobacteraceae bacterium | reverse complement strand
GCTGGGGGTAGCTGCCGATGAGCGTCGTCGGGATGAGCGGCAGCGCCGCCCGCTCACGACCCATAGTCGGTGTACGTGTACGGGTTGCTGCGGACCTCGGTCTCCGGCACCTCCGGGTGCATGCCGCTGGCCCACGTCTCCTCGCCCAGCTCGGCCATCGCGTAGTCGACGGTCGCCTCGACCGCCCGGCGGGCGGCGGCCAGGTCGATGCCGACGAGCTTGTGCGCATGCTTGACGACCCGCCCGTTGACGATGACGGTGTGGACGTCGGCGCGCTGGGCCTGGAAGGCGACGTGGCCGTACGGATGCAGGATCGGGAACATGACCGGGGAGGCGTCGTTCTTGATCAGGACGACGTCGGCCTTCTTGCCGACCTCAAGGCTGCCGATCAGCGCGTCGAGGCCGAGCGCCCGGCTGCCGCCGCGGGTCGCCCAGTCGACGACCTGCTCGGCGCGCAGGTGGTGGTTGGTCACGGTGTCGCCGCGCGCGTGGGCCTCGAGGTGCTCGCGCGAGCGGTCGGCGCCGAGCGTGCTGCGCATCGCGGAGAAGAGATCGCCGCTCCACCACACGCTGGTATCCATCGAGAGCGACACTGGGATGCCGTGCCGGCGCAGCTGCCACGTCGGCGGGTAGCCCTGCCCGGCGCTCTGCTCGCTCTCCGTCGACACCGACACCGAGCCGCCGGTCGCCGCGATGCGCTGGTACGAGTCCTCGGTCAGCGTCGCGGCGTGCACGTAGATGCTCTCCGGCGTCATGAAGCCGTGCTCGTGCATGAGCCGGATGCCGTCGTCGTTGGTCGCCCCCCACACGCCGGCGTGCGTGGTCACCGGCACGCCCAGCTCGCGCGCGACCTCGAACGCCGCCTGCTCCGGAAACGCCGGGTCGCCGGTCACGTCGAACGCCAGCTGGAAGCGGAGCATGTCGTCGTCGCCGATGCGGCGGGCGACGAAGCGCTTGAAGTCCGCGCTGGTCGACCACTCCCACGGACCCTGCTGGATGTTGCCGTAGGCGAGGATGAAGCGGCCCGGCACCGCCTGCAACGCGTCGACGGCGGCGTCCGCGTGGTCGATCGTCTGCAGCCCGTGCGACCAGTCGACGGTCGTCGTCACGCCGGCGTCGAGCGCCTCGATCGCGGCCAGCAGGTTGCCGGCGTGGATGTCCTGGGGCCGGAAGATCTTCCCCCACTCCAGGTAGAACCAGACGAAGTACTGCGTCAGCGTCCAGTCGGCCCCGTAGCCGCGCAGCGCCGTCTGCCACATGTGGCGGTGCGTGTCGATCATCCCCGGCATGACGATGCCGCCCGAGGCGTCGATCTCGTAGGCGCCCTCGGGGACCTCGAGCCCGGCGCCGACGCCGGCGATCCGGTCGCCGTTCACGAGCACGTCGGCGTCGCGCAGGACGTCGTGGGCGTCGTTCATCGTCAGCACGGTGCCCCTCCGCAGGACGACGGGGCGGCCGATCTCGAGGCTGAAGCCGTTCGTGCTCATGCGGGCGCACTTCCTTGGAGTCGGGGGACCAGCACCTGCTTGGGGCCGCCGGCCGCCTCGCGCTGCCGCTCCCAGGCGGCGGCGACGCGGTCGAGCGGGACGACCTCGTGATCGACGGCGATGTCGCCGCGGGCGGCGTGCCCGGTCAGCCTGAGGTACGCCTCGCGCTTGAGCTCGGGCGGCGGGTGGGCGACGGAGAAGCCCCGCACGTCGATCGACGCCGAGCGGATGAGCGGCGCCGGGAGGGCGATCTCCGCCCCTGCGACGTTGCCGACCTCGACGTGGCGCGCGAAGCGCGCGGCGGCGTTCAGCGCCGCCACCGCGGGCGTGCCCCACAGCGTGTCGATCGTGACGTCGACGGCGCCGCCGGCCGCCTCGCGGAACGCCTCCGCGAGATCGCCGGCGCGGTCGAGCTCCACGATCGCGTCGGCTCCGCGCTCCAGCATCTGCGTCAGCCGCTCCTCGGCGCGCGCCGCCGCGACGACGCGCCCGGCGCCGAGCGTCTTCGCGACCTGCACCGCCACGCTGCCCACCGCGCCGGTCGCGCCGAGCACGAGCACCGTCTCGCCGGGCTGCAGGCCGGAGCGCCAGGCCAGGGCGAGCCAGGCGGCCAGGCCGGTGTTGCCGAGCGCCGCCGCCACCGCGTCCTCGACGCCCTCGGCGACGTCGAGCAGCGCGTCGCTCGGCACGAGCGCGCGCTCGGCCATCGAGCCGTACGGCGCGACGGTCGCGTCGAAGTACACGCGCCGGCCGTCGGGCAGGCGGCCGACGCCGTCGCTCCCCACGACGCTCGGCAGCGGAGGCGGCCCGGTGTAGAACGTGCCGGACGCCTTGTGCAGGTCGAGGTGGTGCAGCCCGGAGGCGGCGACGTCGACGATCACACACCCGTCGCGCGGGCCCGGGTCGTCGAAGTCGCCGACTCGGGGCGTGCTCCCGTGCTCGTGCAGGACCGCGGCGCGCACCGCGCACAGTCTCGCTCACGGGCGCCGGCGCTGCACCCCCGCGGTGGCGTCGAACAGCGCCTCGGCGGCGGAGAGCACGCGGTGCTCGCTCCACGGCGGGCCGGTGATCTGGACGCCGACCGGCAGCCCGTCCCCGTCGAAGCCGGCCCGCACCGCGCACGCCGGCAGCCCTGCGACGTCCTGCGGAACCGTGTACGTCAGGACCTGCTCGCGGAACTCCTGCGGCTGCCCGTCGACCGGGGCCGGCGCGACGGCCGAGACCGGCGTGACGAGCAGGTGGACGGTCTCGAACAGCCGCGCGAACGCGGCGCGGATGCGCTCGCGCTCCTCGGCCGCCTCCAAGTAGTCCGCGAGCGTCACGTCCGCCGCCAGCTCCAGCCGCGCGCGCACGTCGTCGCCGTACTCGTCGCGGTGCTGCGGGAACAGTCCCGCGCGCGCGTGCGCGTGGGCGGCCTCCGCCAGCTGGATCGCCGCGAACGCGGGGTAGATGCGATCGGCGCCCGGGAACTCGACCTCGACGATCTCGGCGCCGAGGTCCGCGAACGCCCGCGCGGCGGTGTCGAGCGCCGCGCGAACGGCGGGCGCGGGCTCGTGCAGCTCCAGGTCGGGGCACAGCGCGACGCGCATGCCGTCCGGGCCCGGCGCGGGAGTCGGGCCGCCGTCGGCCAGCACGTCGTAGAGCAGCCGCGCGTCGGCGGGCGTGCGCGCCATCGGCCCGACGTGGTCGAGCGAGCGCGCCAGCGGGAAGACGCCCGCCGCGTCGACGCGGCCGAACGTCGGCTTGAGCCCGACCACGCCGCAGAACGCGGCCGGGATGCGGATCGAGCCGCCGGTGTCCGAGCCGAGCGCCAGCGCGCACGCCCCGACCGCGAGCCCGGCGCCGGACCCGCCGCTCGAGCCGCCGGCGATGCGGTCCGGCGCCCACGGGTTGCGGCACGGGCCGTAGTGCGGGTTGACGCTCGTGATCCCCCACGCGAACTCGTGCGTGAGCGTCTTGCCGACCAGGATCGCGCCGGCCTCCCGGACGCGCCGCACCGCCGCCGCATCGGCCGCCGGCACGTGGCCGTCGAAGATGATCGAGCCGTAGGTCGTGCGCAGCCCGGCGGTGTCGAAGAGGTCCTTGACCGCCAGCGGGATCCCCGCGAGCGGCCGCGGCTCGCCGCCGGCGTACTCGCGCTCGGCCGCGCGGGCCCGCTCGCGCGCCTCGTCGAGCGTCAGCGTGATGAACGCGTTGACGGCGCGCTCGCGGTCTTCGATGCGCGCCCCGACGGCGTCGATGACCTCCACCGGCGAGAACTGGCGCGCGGCGTACCCCTCGCGCAGCTCGAGCGCGGAGAGGTCGGCGAGATCGGTCATGGGCCGCGCGCACGCTAGACGATCTGTTCGGCCGCGCGGCGGGTCGGGCGAACTTCGGGCAATTGAGTTCCACCAGGTCGAACCAGATTTACACACACCCCTCGCGGCGCTGATCGATTCCCGCCGAGCCACTTCGGGCTCCCCCTCACCTGCAAGCTGTTCGCCGGGCCCGCCGCTAGGCGTGATGCAGCAGCCACGTCAAATACCGCGCGCGATCGAGCGTGAACCGCGCGCGCAGCGGCTCGGCGGCCGCGCGGCGCTCGGCCGCGCTGACGATCCGGTCGCCGCCGAGCAGCAGCTCGGCGGTGCTCCCGTCGGCCAGCCACACCCAGCCGCCGGTCATGCGGGCGAGCACGCCGTCGCCCTCGCGCGTGAGGGAGTCGTCCGCGACGAGCTCCGGATCGTGGCCGAGCCGCGACAC
The DNA here is from genome assembly GCA_044865965.1 of Solirubrobacteraceae bacterium. GTDB lineage: Bacteria > Actinomycetota > Thermoleophilia > Solirubrobacterales > Solirubrobacteraceae > Solirubrobacter. The sequence goes on along the minus strand of JBIOTP010000225.1, from coordinate 27,084 downwards.
CGCATCGCTCAGCGGGACGCGCGGCAGCCGCGCCGGCGCGGCCAGGAACCGCACGATGTGCGACAACCTGCCGAGGTGCCGGCCGCAGCGGGTCAGGACCTCGGCCGAGAGGAAGCGCAGGTAGGCCTCGGCGAGCTCGATCGCGTCCTCCAGCGAGCCGGGAATCTCGGCCTCGGGCCGCACCGCGGAGTAGCGGCCGTGGGCCTGCAGCCGCAGCGCGCGCCGCTGCCCGAAGAACGTCGCCGTGCCGTGGGCGATCACGGCCTCGACCTCGCACATCGTCGTCACGCTCAGCTAGAGCGCGCGGCATGCCGCCGAGATACGTCAGGCGAGGAACTCGAGCAGGAGATCGTTGATGCGCTCGGGCTGGTCGAGCTGCATCCAGTGGCCGGCGCCCTCGATGCGCTCGTAGCGGAACTCTCCCTCCACCTGGTCGCCCGAGTTGCGCATCTGGGCCTCGGTGAGGAAGCCGTCGCCCGAGCTCCACAGCCCCAGCACCGGGCCGGCGACCGGCGGCAGCGGCCGCCGCGGCTCGAGCTCGCGCGCGGGCGCGAGGTTCGCCCGGTACCAGCTCAGCGCGGCGGTGAGCGCGCCCGGCCGCGCGAGGTCGGCGATGCACGCGTCGAGGTCGGGGTGGCCGGCGAAGATCTCGCGGAACAGCCGCCAGTCGTCGCGGGCGAGCAGGGGCTCGGCGACGTCCTCGAACTGGAAGAACAGCTGGTACCAGCCCTTCTGGCGCGCCTCGACGCTCCGCTGCCCCCGCCCGAGGTGGCCGACCGACATCGCGACCAGGCGGTCGACGCGATCGCGGGCGGTCGCCGCCAGCGCCCAGGCGACGCCGGCGCCCCAGTCGTGGGCGACCACGTGGGCGCGCTCGACACCGAGCGCGTCCAGCACCGCGATCACGTCGGCGACGCTGTGGAAGAGCCTGTAGGGCTCGACGCCCTCCGGGCGCTCCGACTCGCCGTAACCGCGCAGGTCAGGCGCGATCGCGCGCATGCCGTTCTCGACCAGCGCCGCGATCTGGCGGCGCCACAGCCGCGAGGAGTCCGGAAACCCGTGCAACAGGACGACGGGGCGGCCCTCGCCCTCGTCGAGCACGGCCAGCTCGACGCCGTCGCCGGTCACCCGTCGCACTACGAGGCACGCTATACGAGCGGTAGCGTCCCCGGCCTGAGCGATCCCATCCTGATCACGGGCTGCTCCACGGGCATCGGGCGAGCCTCCGCGCTGCAGCTCGCACGGGCGGGCCGGACGGTGATCGCCACCGCCCGCCGCGTCGAGGCGCTGCAGGAGCTCGCCGACGCCGGTTGCCGCACGCTGGCGCTGGACGTCACGAGCGAGGACTCGATGCGCGCCGCGGTGGAGGAGGTCGGCACCGTCGGGGTGCTCGTCAACAACGCCGGCTACGGGCTCTACGGCCCGATCGAGCAGCAGCCGATGGACGAGGTCCGGCGCCAGTTCGAGACCAACGTGTTCGGGCTCGTGCGGATGATCCAGCTCGTGCTGCCGGGGATGCGGGAGGCGCGGCAGGGCCGGATCCTCAACGTGTCCTCGATGGGCGGGCGCACGACGCTGCCCGGCGGCGGCTTCTACCACGCGTCCAAGTACGCGGTCGAGGCGCTCAGCGACGCGCTGCGGATGGAGGTGCGCCCGTTCGGGATCGACGTCGTGCTGATCGAGCCGGGGCCCGTGAAGACGCCATGGGCCGACGTCGCCGCGGACTCGATCGGCACCGCCGCGGCGGACGGCGACGACGACCCCTACGCCGCCTTCAAGCAGGCCGTCGGCGATTCCTTCGGGCGCATCGAGGGCGGCCCGATGGCGCGCTTCGTGTCGACCGCCGACGACATCGCCAAGGTCATCGTCAAGGCGATCGAGGCCGACCGCCCGCGCACGCGCTACCTCATCAACCCCGCCGCGCGCACGCTGGTCAAGCTCAAGGAGTGGCTGCCCGACCGCGCCTACGACAGGCTGCTCAGGTCGCAGTACGGGCTGCCGGACTGACGTCGACCCACTGTCCTCGATCCGCGCCGTCCCGCGGAATGCGAGGGTCGTCGGGCGCGCCTGCCATAGTGGGAGGCCGAGTCTGAACGGGGCGTGCAGCTTCCTCAACGCCCGCCAAGTGAAACCGTCGGTCAACAACGGCATAAAGAGGGGTGTGAAGGGGTCCGAAACGCGCGAGCGCGTCGTCGTGCGCCTGGCCGGCGACTCGGGTGACGGCATGCAGCTGGCCGGCACCCGGTTCACGGATGCCACGGCGATCTTCGGCAACGACCTCGCGACGCTCCCGGATTTCCCGGCCGAGATCCGCGCGCCGGCGGGCACCGTGGCCGGCGTCTCGGCGTTCCAGATCCACTTCGCCTCGCGCGACATCCTGACGCCCGGCGACACGCCGGACGTGCTCGTGGCGATGAACCCCGCGGCGCTGAAGGCCAACCTGCCGCTGATGCGGCGCGGCGCGACGATCCTCGTCAACGAGGACGCGTTCACCGTGCGCGCGATCCAGAAGGCGGGCTACGAGCAGAGCCCGCTGGAGGACGGCACGCTGGAGGGGTTCACGGTCAAGCGGATCCCGATGAGCTCGCTCACCCAGCGGGCCGTGGAGGGCATGGAGGGGGTCACCAGCCGCGACGCGCAGAAGGCCAAGAACCTCTTCGCGCTCGGGGTCCTGAGTTGGCTCTACGACCGTCCCACTGAGGTCACGGAGCGTTGGGTGCGCGCCAAGTTCGAGGACCAGCCGAACGTCATGGCGGCCAACCTCGCGGCCTTCCAGGCCGGCTGGAGCTTCGGCGAGACGTCGGAGCTGATCGACGTCCAGGTGCGGGTCGCGCCCGCGCACGACGTCGAGCCCGGGCTCTACCGCAACGTCAACGGCACGCAGGCGACCGCGCTCGGTCTGCTCGCGGCGTCGATCAAGAGCGGGCTGCCGCTGCTGCTCGGCGCGTACCCGATCACGCCGGCGTCGGAGCTGCTGCACACGCTCTCGCGCCAGCAGGCGCTGGGCGTGCGCACGATCCAGGCCGAGGACGAGATCGCCGCCGCCAGCCTCGCGCTCGGCGCCGCGTTCGGCGGCGCGCTCGGCGTGACGTGCACGAGCGGCCCGGGGCTGGACCTCAAGACGGAGACGATCGGCCTCGCGGTCACGCTCGAGCTGCCGATGGTGATCATCGACGTGCAGCGCGCCGGCCCATCGACCGGCATGCCGACCAAGACCGAGCAGTCGGACCTGCTGCAGGCGCTGCACGGCCGCCATGGCGAGTCGCCGCTGCCGGTCGTGGCCGCCTCGAGCCCCGGGCAGTGCTTCGACGCCGTCTACGAGGCGGTCCGGATCGCGGTCACCTACCGCACGCCGGTGATCCTGCTGTCCGACCTGTTCCTCGCCAACTCGAGCGAGCCGTGGAGGATCCCGGCGGCGGCGGATCTGGCGCCGATCGACCCGCGCTTCCGCACCCCGTGCGAGGACGGCGCCCCGTTCCTGCCCTACGCGCGCGACGACAACCTGGCGCGGCCGTGGGCGGTGCCCGGCATGCCCGGCCTGCAGCACCGCATCGGCGGGCTGGAGAAGGAGGACGGCACCGGCGGCATCTCCTACGACGGCGCCAACCACCAGCGCATGACCGACCTGCGGGCGGCCAAGGTGGCGAACGTCGAGGTGCCGCCGCTGGAGGTCCACGGAGACGACGGCGCCGACCTGCTGGTGCTCGGCTGGGGCTCGAGCTTCGGCGCCATCCGGGCCGGCGCGCGCCGGGTGCGAGAGCGCGGCGGCAGGGTCGCCACCGCCCACCTGCACCACCTCAACCCGCTGCCGCGCAACACCGGCAAGGTGCTGCGCTCGTACGAGCGCGTGCTGGTGCCGGAGATGAACAGCGGCCAGCTCGCGCACGAGCTGCGCGCCACCTACCTGATCGACGTCGAGACGTACTCGAAGGTGCAGGGCCAGCCGCTGCTGCCCTCGGAGCTCGAGCACGAGATCCTGAGCCGCCTGACATGACGCTGACGAAGGCCGACTTCCAGTCAGACTCGGAGACCCGCTGGTGCCCCGGCTGTGGCGACTACGCCGTGCTCGCCGCCGTGCAGGGCTTCTTCCCGGAGCTGGGGATCCCGCCGGAGCGGATCGTGTTCGTGTCCGGCATCGGCTGCGCTGGCCGCTTCGCGTACTACATGGACACCTACGGGATGCACGGCATCCACGGCCGCGGGCCGGCGCTTGCGACCGGCCTGGCGGCGGCGCGCGACGACCTCTCGATCTGGGTCGTCACCGGCGACGGCGACGCGCTGTCGATCGGCGGCAACCACCTCATCCACGCCCTGCGCCGCAACGTGCCGCTGAAGATCCTGCTGTTCAACAACCAGATCTACGGGCTCACCAAGGGGCAGGCATCCCCGACGTCGGAGCTCGGCAAGGTCACGAAGTCGACCCCGTTCGGCTCGATCGACGCGCCGTTCAACCCGGTCTCGCTCGCGCTGGGCGCCGAGGCGTCGTTCGTCGCGCGCACGATCGACACCGACAAGCAGCACCTCCCGATGGTGCTCCGCGCTGCCGCCGAGCACCAGGGCGCGGCGCTGATCGAGATCTACCAGAACTGCCCGGTGTTCAACGACGGCGCGTTCGCCGCCGTGCGCGACAAGGCCGCGGGCAGGATCAACCGGATCCCGCTGGAGCACGGCAAGCCGATCCGGTTCGGCGCCGACGGCGAGCGGGGCGTCGTGCGCGGCGCGGACGGCGACCTGAGGATCGCGGACGTCGCCGAGGTCGGCGAGGACGCGCTGGTCGTGCACGACGCCCACCGCGAGGACCCGAGCCTCGCCTTCGCGCTCAGCCGCCTCGCCGCCAGCCCGGACGGGCCGACGCCGATCGGCATCTTCCGCGCGGTGGACCGGCCGGTGTCCGGCCGCGAGCTCTCACGCGAGCTGGCCACCGCCCGCGCCGGCGCGGGCGACCCGGAGCTCGACGCCGTGCTGCGCGCCGGCGACACCTGGACCGTCGCCTGATCGCGCCGGGCGATCGCTGAGTTCCACGACGCGCAGGCTCGACGAGCGCCTGTCGGCGACCCGCAGCCTGTCCGCCGCGGCTTAGGCGCGAGCGGGCGCGCCGGAATGCGTCGAACTTTCGGCCGCGGCCACTTAGTGCTCGCCGGACACGCCGAGCGACTCGAGCTCGACGACGAGCACGACGTGGCGAACGGCGAGGGCGAGGAACTCGTGGCGCTCGGGCTCGCGCGAGCCGTCCAGCCAGGTGACGTCGACGTCGGTGAGGGCGAGGAACTCGCGCTCGTGGGCGTTGAGGAAGTCGGTGGTGCGGGAGCGGTAGCCCTCGTGCGGGAGCTGCAGCGTGCCCTCGATCTCGTGACGCGCCGTCTCGATGCGCACGCGCTCGCGGCGGAAGTTCATGGCAGCAGTATCGGCCACCGGTTGTGGCCGCTGTAGGGTTCCCGACCCCATATGGTCGATGTCGACGCCATCCTGCGCCCGTGGTGGGAGGCCGTGGTCGCGCAGACCGGGCCGCTCGACCTGTTCGACGTCCACACCCACATCGGCTCCAACGATCCGGACGGCTTCCGGCAGTCGCCGGAGCAGCTGATCGGACTGCTGGAGCGGGCCGGGGCGCGGGCGGTCGTGTTCCCGATGCACGAGCCCGACGGGTACCGGGCCGCCAATGACGCGGCGCTGGCGACGGCCGAGGCTTCGGGCGGGCGCGTGGTCGCGTTCGCCCGCGTGGACCCGCGGGCGGGCGCCGCGGCGGAGGCCCGGCGCTGCCTGGACGAGGGCGCGCGCGGGATCAAGCTGCACCCGCGCGCCGAGCGCTTCACGCTCGCCGAGCCCGGCGTGCGCGCCGTGGTGGCGCTCGCGCACGAGCGGCGCGTGCCGGTGCTGATCCACGCCGGCCGGGGGATCCCGGCGCTCGGGCGCGACACCGTGCGGCTGTCGGGCGAGTTCCCGGGCGCGCGGCTGATCCTCGCCCACGCGGCGATCTCCGACCTCGCCTGGCTGTGGCGGGTGATGCCCGAGCACCCCAATCTGTTCGTCGACACCGCCTGGTGGAATCCGGCCGACCTGATCGCGCTGTTCTCGCTCGTGGCGCCGTCGCAGATCCTGTGGGCGAGCGACTCGCCGTACGGCATCCCGCTCGGCGCGGCGATGATGCACATGCGCTGCGCGCTGCAGGTGGGCCTCGGGCGCGAGGCGCTGCGGTCCGTGGCCGGCGGCCAGACCGCGCGCCTCATTGCGGGCGAGGACCCGGCGTGGGCCGGCGAGCCGCCCGGCGCTCCGCGGCAGCCGCTCGACCCGCTGCTCGACCGCGTAGTCAGCCACCTGCTCACCGCGATCGGCCGCGCGTTCGCCCGCAGCGACCCCGACGAGCCGCTCGCGCTGGCGCGGCTGGCCTGCGCGGTGGGGGAGGACGGCCCGCACGCGGACGTATTCGCGGCCGTGCTCGAGATGCTCGACCTCTACCGCGAGCACCTCGGCCCCCCGCCGGACGGCCGCCCGGTCCCGCCCGCGGGCCGCTTCATCATCGGCGCGCTGACCCTCGCCCGCACGCCCGACGTCCCCCTCGGCTTCCACGAGGGCGCGCACGCGCCGACGCGCGAGGAGGCCGAGCCGGCCTAGCGTTTCGCCGCCGTCGTTCAAGGCGGAGGGGCGCCCGGGGCCGAGCCGGCCTCGCCCTTGCCGCCGTTGCTCAAGGCGGAGGGGCGCCGGGGCCGAGCCGGTCTTAGCCCTCTCCGCCGCCGCTCACCGGCGGGGCGCCGGGGACCGCCGGGGGCGGCGGGGCCGGGGCCGGCGCCGGGCGGCACGGGCGGTAGTGCCGGCGGGCGGCGATCTGCTGGCCGCCGAGGGTCTGGCCGGTGACGCTCACGGTGCCGCCGCGCGGGCCTAGCCGCACGGTCGCGCTCGCGGCGCGCGGGACGCCGGTGAACTTCACGGACTCACGGCCGTCGGCGCGCACGCGCAGCCAGCTCAGGACAGCTCCGGGCGGCGGGTTGATGCGGACGATGACGCGCGTGCCCCGCAGGCAGCCGGACGGCAGGTCGAGCACGCCGCCCGACGTCACCGCCGGCTCGCGCAGCGAGTACGGGTCGTCGCCGCCCTGGGCCAGCGCCGTCGCACCCGCGCCGAGCCCGAGGCCCGCGAGAAGAACGGCGACGGTCATACGCTGCACGCACGCGACCGTACTCCACGACCCCGCGGCCGTGGGGATTTCTCAGCCCTGGGTGGCCTCTTCCCGGCGGGAGGTCGGGTTCGCACCCCGGTCGTGCGGCTGATCGGCCGCGTGCCGGGTCCGGCGAACTTCTTGCAAGTGAAGAGGGAGCCCGAATCGGCTCGGCGCGTGGCGATCGCGCGAGATCGCCCAGTCTCACGGTTGTGTCGCACACGATCGATCACGCTCGATCTGGTGGTTCAGGGTGTGTGTCAATTGAGTTCGACCAGGTCGAACTGGATTTACACACCCCCGCAGGGCGATGATCGTTCCCGCTGAGCCACCCCAGGCTCCCCCTTACCTTGCAAGAAGTTCGCTACGCGCGCACGCCCACGATGTAGTTCATCCGCCGCCGGTCCACCCGCGGCGAAAACCCCAGAGCCGCAAGATCGCGAGCACAGTCCGCGAGCGTGTACGGGTCGTGCACCTGGAGGCTGATCGAGTCCACGCGCTCCGTCCACCGGGCGGCGGCGCCGGACAGCAGCCGCGCCTCCACCCCCTCGATGTCCATCTTCACGTAGTCCACCCGCTCGCCGGCCGGCACATAGGAAAGGATCGTGTCCATCGACAAAGCGCGGGTCGTCGCCCCGGGCGCGCCCTCGACGACGCGGAAGCCGTATTCGTGCCCGGGCGCGTGCTCGTAGGGCACCTCGCCGTCGCGCTCCCACACGGCGCCCTGCAGGATCTCGCATCGGTCCGCCCACGGTGCGCAGTTGCGCCGGGCGGCGTCGGCGTTGCCGGGGTCGAGCTCGACGGCGACGATCCGGGCCGAGGGGTGCAGCAGCGCGTTGTGAGCGACGGTGACGCCGGCGTTCGCGCCGAGGTCGACGATGTTGCGCACGCCGCGCGCGCGGATCTCGGGCGGCGGCGGGTGCACGCCGTCGCGAAACGTGTCGCGCAGCATCACCGGATCGGTCGTGCCCGGCCGCAGCCAGATCTGCTCGCCGCCGAGCGGGCGCACGCGCACGGCCACCGGCTCCGGCCGCGCCCACCGGCTCTCCACGCGCAGGTAGTCCACGAAGCTGCGCACGTCGGACATCAGCCGCACCGCGAACAGCCCCCGCTGCCACTGGAAGTACGCGCGGTGCGCGGCCCGGTCCACACCTCGGAAGCGGCCCAGCGCCCGCCGCCACCCCAGCCGTAGCGCGTCGGTCCAGGTGCCGGTCGGGCGCGTGGTCACGGCGCCACCAGCACGTACTCGGTCGCCACCCGCCGGCTCGCCGCCGGGTGGGTGCCGAACGCGTAGCGGTGCGGGATCTCGATCCGCCGCACGACCCGCCGGTGGCGGCGCAGGAGCGCCTCGAGCTCGTCGACCGAGACGGCGGAGTTGGAGCCGTAGGACACGACCAGCGCGCAGCCGCAGAAGTGGTCGAACAGGCGGTCGAGCGCCGGGCGGACCGTGCGCTTGGAGGCGAACGGGGTCGCGCGCTTGCGCAGCTTGCGCGTGCGCGTGTCCCACAGGATGTCCTGGCCGCGCCAGTAGGTCGCGAGCCCCTCGAGGAAGTGGTAGCGCTTGACGTAGCAGGCGTCGTCGCGGGCCGGCGCGTACGGCGGGTCGAGGTAGGCCAGCGCCGCGCCGCTCGCGTCGACGTCGAACACCTCGCGGCACGTGCTCGCGCTCGCGGCGGCGCCCGCGAAGACCGCGCCGTTGAACGCGGCGACCGCCTCGCGGAACAGCGCCTCGAGCGGCATCCGCAGCTGGCGCCGGCCGTCGTCGTAGCGCGGCGTGGTGACGGTGAACACGCCGCGTGGCTGCTTCCACGCGGCGGCGAGGCACAGCGCGCCGGTCGCCAGCGCGCGGCGGGCGCCGACCAGCTCCTCGACGTGCGAGCACGCCGCGTCCAGGAACGCGTGGTCGGAACGCGGGAAGTACAGCCCGTCGAACGTGCGCGCGATGAAGTCGCGCCCGTCGCGGTTGCCCGAGCAGATGCGCTCGACATCCGACCCGGACAGCCGCTCGCTGTCGTTCTGCACGAGCGCGCGCGCGAGCGCGGCCGCGAACGCGAGGTGGTCGTTGGCGATCACCGGCCGGCCGGTCGCCTTCAGCGTGTAGGCGACCACGCCGCTGCCCGAGAACGCGTCGACCGCCAGGCCCGGCGGCAGCGTCTCGAACACGCCCGCCAGCCGCGCCGCGAGGCGGTGCTTGGAGCCCATGAAGCGCAGCCGCGGATAGCGGCGCAGGCGCTGCTCGAGCGTCGGCATCGCAACCGCAGCGTACGCGGCGAACCGGCGCGCCGATGGTCCTCCTTCTGGCATGCTGGCCGGCCGTGGGAGCCCGCGGCTTGATCGCAGCGATCGCCGTGCTGACGTTCGCGTCCCCGGCGTCCGCCCAGCTCCCGCCGCTCCCGCTGCCAGGCGCGGGCGGCCCGGCGCCCCAGCCGTACCGCGCCAACGACCCCGGCGGCTTCCGCAACATCCTGCCGCCGGGCGAGAACGGGCACGTCAACGCGGTCGACCTGCTGGCGTTCCAGGCCCTCGGCCGGCGCCCCCCGCACAACGACGACCAGTACGCGTCCTACCAGGACCTGCTGTACGGGACGCCGGTGCAGGACGTCGGGCGCTTCTTCAAGGACGCGAGCTTCGGGGTCGCGCCCGGCGACGTGGAGAGCACGATCTCGCCGCGCCCCGACGTCACGATCGTCCGCGACAGGGGCTTCGGCGTGCCGCACATCTACGGCAGCACCCGCGCGGGCGCGATGTTCGGCATCGGCTATGCCACCGCGCAGGACCGGCTGTTCATGGTCGATGTGCTGCGCCACGCCGGGCGCGCCGAGCTGTCGTCGTTCGCGGGCGGGGCGAAGGCCAACCGCGCGATGGACGAGCACCAGTGGGCGATCGCGCCGTACACCGAGGCCGACCTCCAGCGCCAGCTCGACGGGGCGACGGACCTCTACGGCGCCGAGGGCGCGGCGCTCCTCCAGGACCTCGACAACTACGTCGCAGGCGTCAACCGCTACATCGCCGAGGCGCGCCTCGATCCGACGAAGATGCCGGCCGAGTACGGCGCGATCGGCCGGCCGCAGGGCCCCGAGCCGTTCAAGGGCACCGACGTGGTGGCGATCGCCTCGCTCGTCGGCGGCATCTTCGGGGTGGGCGGCGGCGGCGAGCTCTACCAGGCCGAGCTGCTGCGGGCGTTCCGCGAACGGTTCGGCGCGCGCCGCGGGCGCGCGCTGTGGCTGGACTTCCGGCAGCTCGACGACCCCGAGTCGCCGACCACCGTCGACAGCGCGCGCTTCCCGTACGAGACGCTGCCCGCCAGGGTCGCGCGCGGGAGCGTGGCGATGCCCGACCCGGGCTCGGTCCGGCCCGTGAAGATGATCGCCGGCACGATGGCCAGCGGCGCCCCGAGCGGCGCCGGCCCGGACGCCGGCTCCGACGGCCCGGCGACGGACGAGGCGGCCGGCCCGCCGCGCACGATGTCCAACGCGATCGTGGTCGGCCCCCAGATCTCCGCCTCGGGGCATCCGATCGCGGTGTTCGGCCCGCAGGTGGCCTACTTCGCGCCCGAGATCCTGATGGAGCAGGACGTGCACGCGCCCGGCATCGACGCCCGCGGCGCCGCCTTCCCGGGCACCAACCTCTACGTCCAGCTCGGCCGCGGGCGCAACTACGCGTGGAGCGCCACCTCGGCCGGCCAGGACATCGTCGACACGTTCGCGGTGCCGCTGTGCGGGCAGGACGCCTACGTCTTCCGCGGCCGCTGCGAGCCGATGGAGACGCTCACGCGCACGAACACCTGGACGCCCAACCTCGCCGACCAGACGCCGCCGGGCAGCGAGACGATCACCACCCAGCGCACCAAGCTCGGGATCGTGATCGCCCGCGCCACGATCCACGGCAAGCCCGTCGCCTACACGAGCCTGCGCTCGACGTACTTCCACGAGACCGACTCGGCGCGCGGCTTCGCCGCCTTCAACGACCCCGACCGGATGACGGGCCCGGACGACTTCAAGCGCGCGGCGGCGAAGATCGGCTACACGTTCAACTGGTTCTACGCGGACGACCGCCACTCCGCCTACTTCAACTCCGGCAACAACCCCGTCCGCGCGCCCCGCACCGACCCGCTGCTGCCGGTCAACGCGGGCTTCGAGTGGCGCTCCTACGACCCGGCGATCCACACCGCCGCATTCACGCCGCGCGCCGAGCATCCGCAGGCCGTCGACCAGCCGCTGACCATCAGCTGGAACAACAAGCAGGCGCGCGGCTACGCGTCGGCCGGCCCCGGCTACGGGCCGGTCTACCGCTCGCAGCTCCTCGACGACCAGCTGCGCGCGCGGCTGCGCGCCGGCAAGCTCACGCTCCCCGCGACGATCGACGCGATGGAGGAGGCCGGCACCGCCGACCTGCGCGCCACGCACGTCCTGCCGCTCGCGCTGGAGGTGCTCGGCACCCCGCGCGATCCCAAGCTGGCCGCCGCCGTCCGGACGCTGCGCGCGTGGGTGCGCGCCGGCGGGCAGCGCAAGGGCGCCGGTCACGACGGCCCGTATGCGCACGCGGACGCGATCGCGATCCTCGACGCGTGGTGGCCGCGCTGGCTGGCCGCCGAGTTCCGGCCCGGGCTCGGCGCCCCGCTCTACAAGGCGCTGCAGAACACGCTCCCGCTCGACAACCCGCCCAACATCGATCCGGGCGCCGGCGTCCACCTCGGCTCCTCGTGGCAGGGCGGCTGGTACGGCTACGTGAGCAAGGACCTGCGCGCGTCGCTCGGCCGGCGCGTCCGGGCGCCGATGCACCGCCGCTTCTGCGGGTCGCTCGCGCGCTGCCGCGCCGTTCTGGCCGCCTCGCTGTCCGACGCCCTCGCGGTCGATCGCGCCGAGCTCTACCGCGACCCCTCAGGCATCTGCCCGAGCAAGGACCAGCCCGATCCCCAGCGCTGCTTCGACGCGATCGCGTTCCGCCCGCTGGGCGGCGTGACCCAGCCAATGATGGACTGGGTCAACCGCCCGACGTTCCAGCAGGTCGTCGAGATCACCGGCGCCGGCGCGACTGGCTGACCTGCGACGTCACGCGCGCGCCGCGGCCCTCGAACTTCGTCATCCGGTAGCTGACGCGCAGGCGCCGGCCGCGGGCGCCGGAGAGCCGGACGCTGAAGAACGTCGCGCGCCGGCTGCCGCGGATCCGCAGGCTGCCGAACCGGAACGTCGTCCCCGGCCGGCTCAGGACGCGGCGGAGGCGGCGGCTGCCGAGGCGCGCGACCGCGCGGCCGCCGGCGCCCATCAGCTCGACCTTCTCCGGCACCACCGTGTCGTCGTCGTCGCCCCACATGACGTCGATGTCGTAGGCGTGCGCGTCCGGGTCGAGCTCGGCGTCCTGCTCGCCCACCGGCTCCTCGCCGGTGAGCGTGTCGACGTCGGAGTCGAGCTCGACGTCGCAGTTCAGACGCGAGTCGATCCGGTTGATCACCGCCTCCATGTTCTGCGCCGTGACGTTCGGGAAGTAGCGCGCCTTCGTCTCGCCGGCGATCCGCCGCAGCCGCCTGGCGGCCTCCCCGCGGGTGCCGATGTTCAGCCCGATCACGTAGGTCGGCGGCCCGCCGCGGTGGCCCTCGGCGTACTCGCCCTCGTTGTGCTCGCCGTCGGTGATGAAGATCCGCGCGTCCGCCGCCGGGTCGTCGTTCGCGACGCCGGTGAACGCGGCGTTGTAGTTCGTGCTGCCGTTGTCGGCCTGCAGCGCCTCCTCGAGCCGCTTGAACAGCGCGGGCTGGTTCGAGTCCTCGCCGCGGGGAAGGATCTCCTGCGGCGCGAACACCTGGTCGCCGTCGGTGCCGAACTCGTAGGCGCCGAGCACCTCGCCCTGGTTGCGCGGCTTGGCGATCATCAGCTCGGTCGCGCGCCGCCGCAGCAGCTGCGGATCGGAGTCCTCCATCGAGCCCGAGTCGTCGATGAGCATCTCGACGTTGTCCGCCGCCGCGCAGCCGGCCTGGACCTCCTCGGCGACGCCCGGGTCGGGCGGCGGCGGTGTCACCGGGTGCGGGCCGAGCACCAGGTACGCCGCACCGGGGCCGCGCGCGCTCTGGTCGTCGGAGGCGCGGGTGCCGTGCGCGCCGGCCAGCAGGTCGGCGGCGCCGTCGCCGTCGACGTCGCCGACGCCGGCGACCGAGCGCAGCAGGCCGCCGGCGGCCGCGCCGGCGACCCGGTAGGCGGCCGCGCCGGTGCTCGCGCCGTCGACGTTCTCCGGCGTCTTGGAGCCGAGCACGACGAACACCGATCCGGCGTCGTCGCGGCTGAGCGCGTCGGCGAACGGCGCGGCGGCCGCCAGGTCGGCCAGGCCGTCGGCGTTCACGTCGCCGGCCGCGGCCACGGAGGCGCCGAGGCCGTCGCCCTCGGCCGCGCCGTCGATCCGGAACGCGGCGGCGGTGACCGCATCGGCGTTCGCCTTGCCGGCGATCACGTGCACGGACCCGGACTGCCGGCGCTCGTTGCGGTCGGCGCCCGGGGCGCCGAAGGCCACGTCGGGCACCCCGTCGCCGGTCATGTCGCCCAGCCCGGCGACGCCGAGCCCGAAGAAGCGGTCCTCGGCGCCGGCGGCCACCGCGAAGCCCTGCCCGCCGAGCGCCGCGAGGTCCACGCGGCCGGGCTCGCCGCGCCCGAACACGACGTAGCCCGCCCCGGGCGTGCGCTTGCCGTCGGCCGAGCGCACCGCGGGCGCGCCGACGGCGATCTCGCCGCGCCCGTCGCCGTTCATGTCGCCCACGCCGGCCAGCGCGAGGCCGGCGCGCGCACCGGCCGGGCCGTCGATCCGCACGCCGCGGTCGCCGAGCGCAGCCAGGTTGGCGTCGCCGGCGGCCTTCGTTGAGAACAGGACGAACACGCTGCCCGCGTCCGGGCGCCCGCCGGCGTCCGCGCGCGCGGCGCCGATCAGCGGCTCCGGACGGCGGTCGCCGTCCATGTCGGGCGCGGCGCCGACCGCGATGCCGGCCTGGTCGCCCTCGACGCCGGTCGTCAGGCGCGTCACCGCGGGCGAGGCCGCGGCGAGATCGACGGTGTCGATGCCCGTGCGGCCGTACACGAGGTAGGCGGCGCCGGCGCCCTCGGCGCCGCTGTCGGCCACCCGCGGAGCGCCGACCAGGATGTCGCCGAGCCCGTCGCCGTTGACGTCGCCGGCGGCCGCCACCGCCGTGCCGGCGCGGTCGCCGGCGGCCGCGCCGATGATCTGGAAGCCGCGCGCGCCGAGGTCGCCGAGCTTCTTCGGCAGCCCGCCCACCGGCCCGAAGATCACATACACCTTGCCGGCGTCCGTACGGCCCGCGGGATCGGCCTTCGGCGCCGCGACCAGCAGGTCGGGCTTCGCGTCGCCATTGACGTCGCCAGCGGATGCAACCGCCCATCCGGCCTGGTCGCCAGCGGCCTCGCCGGCGAACGCCGCGTCGGCGTCGGCCCCGAGGTCGAGGGTGCCGGACGGGGGCACCGGCGCCGCCGAGGCGACGGAACCGGCAAGGAGGACGGACGCGACGACGATGAGGGCGGCAGCACGCATGTCTTGCCCAACGGGCGGGGCGGCGCCAGGTTGCGACGGTTCCCGCCGCGCGCCGCGCGCCGTAGCTGCCACGGGCGGACCGGCGCCGCTTCGCGACGGTCCCCGCGTGCGGCGCGCTTCGAGACCCAGGCGCGGCACGGCGGCGCGCGTCCTCGAAGCAGGCAGGCTCTGGCGGTGCGAGCCGCGCTGCCGCCGCGGAGGCCTTGGCAGCCGAGGGCGCCCTGTGAGAAGGTCGGGTCATGCACGGACGCGCCCTCGCCGGCCTCGTCGCGGCAAGCCTGCTCGGCGCGGCGCCCGCGAGCGCTGACGTCCCGGTCGGGAACCTGCTGGCCAACCCCGGCGCCGAGGCCGTGCCCGGCACGGCCAATGATTCGGACATCGTCCCGCCGCCGGGATGGACGGTCGAGTCGAACTTCACCGCGATCCGGTACGGGGCGGAGCCGGGCTTCCCGACGGTCGCGACCGGCGTGGCTGTGGGTGGCGGCGCGAACTTCTTCGCCGGGGGCCCGAGCAACGCGGCGAGCGCGGCGACGCAGACCGTGGACGTGTCCGTCGCGGCCGCGGAGATCGACGCGGGCGGCGTGCCGGCGACGCTGTCGGCGCTGCTCGGCGGCTGGGAGGGGCAGACGGACCACGCGACCGTCGCGGCGACGTTCCTGAACGCCGCGGGCGCCCCGCTCGGGACGCTGTCGCTCCAGACGGTCACGGCGGCCGAGCGCAACTCGCAGACCACGCTCCTGCGGCGGTCGGTGTCCGGCGCCGTCCCCCGCGCGACACGACGGATCGCGGTCCGCATCGACGCTGTCCGCGACGCGGGCTCGTACAACGACGGCTACATCGACAACGTCAGCCTAGTGCTGCAGGGCGAGCCGTTGCCGACCTTCCACAAGACCGTCGTGGTCGTGGTCGTGAGCGGGAAGGTGCGCGTCCGCGTCCCGGGCAGCAGCCGCTTCGTCGACCTCACCGGCACCGAGGCAGTCCCGCTCAGCTCGTCCCTCGACACCAAGCAGGGCGTCCTCGAGCTCACCTCCGTCCCGCGGGCGGGCGCCGCGCCGCAGACCTCGAAGTTCTACTCCGGCATCTTCAAGGTCACCCAGCGGGGCGCGTTCACGCAGCTCGCGCTGACCGAGCCGCTGGCCTTCTGCAAGCGCGCCGGCGCCGCGGCCAAGAAGCCAAAGACCCGCCGCCTGTGGGGCGACGGCTCCGGCAACTTCCGCACGCGCGGGCAGTTCAGCTCGGCGACCGTGCGCGGCACCAAGTGGCTCGTTCAGGACTCGTGCGCGGGGACTTTGACCCGTGTGGTCCGCGGCGTGGTGTCGGTGCGCGACACCGTGCGGCGGAAGACGATCGTGGTGCGCGCGGGCAAGCGGTACCTGGCGCGGCGGCGTCGGTAGACGAACATCTTGCAATTGAGAAGGGAGCCCGGATTGGCGCGTGGGCGCGAGCGATCATCGCCGCGCGGGGGGTGACGTAAGTAGGTGTCGGTATCCGACACGTAGTTGCACCACCCCCCAGCACGGCCGATCGAACGTGATCGATCGCGCGCCCTGGGACGGCTCGCGCACGACCCTCGACCCCGTCCGATCACCCGCGCGGCGCGAGCCGATCCGGGCTCCCCCTCACTTGCAAGAAGTTCGCCCGACCCGGCTCAGCGACGGTCCCCGCCCAGCTGGCGCCCATACCACGCGACCACCTGGCGGTAGGCCTCCGCGGCGGCCGCGACGTTGAAGCGCGCCCCCGTGTCGTTGAAGAACGCGTGGTCGGCGCCGTCGAACGTGATGAACAGGTGCTCCAGCCGTGCCGCCCGGACCGCCGCCAGCGCGGCGTCGCGGGTGCCGGTGACGCGGGTGTCCAGCGCCCCGTAGACGGCGAGCACCGCGGCCTTGTTGCCGCGCAGGTCGGCGCCCTCGGGGAACGGGCCGTAGAACGGCGCGGCGGCGGACAGCCGCTTCTCCGTGGAGGCGAGCAGCGACCACACCTGCCCGCCGCCGAAGCAGAACCCGATCGCGCCGAGCCGCTTGCGCGGCAGGCGGCGGCTCAGCTCGCTCACCCCGGCCTTCATGTCGGCCACGAAGCGCCCGGGCGGGGCGGCGGCCAGCACCGGCGGGATCTGGGCCTCGTCGGGGAAGGCGCCGGTGCCGCCCTCCTCCGAGAGCAGGTCGATCGCGAGCGAGGAGAAGCCCACCGCCGCGAGCCGGCTCGCGACCCGCTTGATGTGCGCGGTCAGCCCCCGGTTCTCGTGGATGACCAGCGCGCCGCCCTCCGGCCGCGCGGCCGGCGCCCAGGCCGCCATCAGCGTCCCGTTGGGGCCCGGGAAGGTGACGTCCTGCGTCGGCACCTCCGCCCAGGCGATCGACGACCCCCCGTCGCCGTGCGACCCGCCGTGGGCCGGGCTCGCGACCGGCTTCGCCTCCGCGGGGCCGGCGAGCAGCGCGGACGCGGCGCTCGCGCTGAGGCCGAGCAGGCCCAGCCGCCGCATCGCCTCCCGCCGCGTGAGGATCCCGTCCGCGTGGTCCTCGGCGATCTCCTCGGCCAGGTACCGCTCGAGCTCAGTCACCTTCGCCTCCCTCTGCCGGATCGCTGCCGATGGTGGCAGATGAGACCCCGGTGAGGACCGGTTCTGGCGCGTATGAAGGCAACGACTGGATCGACGGCGGAGCGAGCAACGACGACCTCAGCGGCGGCGCCGGCGACGACTTCCTCGACGGCGGCGCCGGCAGCGACAGCCTCCGCGGCGACAACGGCCGCGACACCTGCATCAGCGGCGAGGTGAGGAGGAGCGGCTGCGAGCTCTAGCCGCCTAGCTCTCCTCGCGCACGATCAGCAGGCTGCTCGGCGAGTGGTGCGAGAGCTTGCTGGGGACGTTCCCGAGAGAGAAGCGCTTCGGCCCCGCGCTCCCGTGCGCGCCCACGACGATCAGCTCGGCGTGCTGCTCGGTGGCCACGTCGACGATCACGTGGGCGGCGTCGCCCTCGAGCGCGTGCTTCTCGATCGTGAACCCGGCCTCCTCGAACCTGCGCTGGCCCCGGGCGAGCACGTCCGCCGCGACACCGCGCAGGTCCATGGTCTCCTGGCGCGCGGTCAATCCGATCCGCTCCAGCGTCGACGGGCCCGGGTACGCGCACACGAGGTGGACGGTGGCCCCCGAGCCCCGGGTGAGCTCGATCACCTTGTCGATCGCTGCCTCGGCGGCCGGCGAGCCGTCGGTCCCCACGACGATGGCGTTCATGAGCGGAGCCTACCGTCGGCCCCCTCAGGCGAGCGGGCGATCTCCACACGCGAGGACACGTCGAGCTTGTGGAAGAGGTTGCGGATGTGGGTCTCGACGGTCTTCTGGCTGAGGAACAGCTCGGCCGCGATCTGCGGATTGGTCTTGCGGTCGACCACGAGGCGCGCGACCTGGAGCTCGCGCTCGGCCTCGGCGCGGCCGCGCACCAATTCACAGAGCGGAGAGCAGTTCGACGTCGCGGCCGTCCGCGAGGGCGAGCACTCCCGAATCGAACGTGACCAGGCGCACGCCGCGGCGGCGGGCGAGCGTCAGGAGGTGTGCGTCGGTCACATGCCGGTGTCCGGACATCCCCGGCACGTCAGCGTCGGTGATCGATACGTCGTCGAGCAGGAAGCGGTGACGGCCGGCCCCGCGGAGCGCCGACAGGACGGCGCGTGCGGCTTCGACGCCGATCGGGCTCGGGAGCACCTTCGGGTTGGATGACACGCGCGCGAAGCCGCTCTCGGTGATCGGGCACGTTGCCCACCCCCTCGCCCCGTTGGCCGCGAACCACGCTCTCATCGTCGCGTGATGCACGTGCGAGTCCCACGCCAGCGCGACGAGCGCGTTGACGTCGAGCAGCGCCACGATCGGGGATCAATCCTCGTCGAGTGCGCGCCGCACCATCTCAGGGGTGATGGGCGGCGTACCCGCCGGCACACGGATGACCGGCAGGCCGTCGGCGGCCTCGACTCGAGCGGGGGTCAGCCCACGGCGGGCGAGCTCGGAGATGACGGAACCGAGCGAGCGGCGTTCACCGGCGGCCAGCTCGCGCGCGGCTGCCAATACGTCTTCATCGATGTCGAGAGTCGTCCGCACCTGGTTGATGCTAACGCATCACCGCATCACGATCGCGAGATGCGGTTGACCGGCACGACGGCTCCGGACGAGACTTGCCGGGATGGAACCCGGCGCTCTCATCGGGCGTTCAGCCGCCCTCGCGGGCGTCGACCGCGCGCTGGAGGCCGCGCGCCGCGGTCCCGCCGTGGTGGTGGAGGTGGTGGGCGAGCCGGGGATCGGCAAGACGCGGCTGCTGGCCGAGCTCGCCGAGCGCGCCGAGCGGCGCGGGTTCCAGGTGCGCTCGGGGCGCGGCGGGGAGCTCGAGCGCACGCTGCCGTTCGGGCTCGTGGTCGACGCGCTCGACCGCTCGCTGGGGGAGCTCGAGCCCGGGCGCCTGAACGCCCTGCGGGCGGAGGCGCGGGCGCAGCTCGGGGGCGTCTTCCCCGCGCTGGCGCACTTCGGCGCGCCGGCCGGCGGGCTCAGCGAGGAGCGCCACCAGGCGCACTACGCGATCCGCGCGCTGCTCGAGCTGCTCGCGAGCCGCAAGCCGCTCGTGCTCGCGCTCGACGACGTGCACTGGGCCGACCAGGCGTCGCTGGAGCTCCTCGCGCACCTGATGCGGCGGCCGCCGCGCGCCGCGCTGGCGATCGCCGTGGCATACCGGCCGACGCAGGCGCCCGCCGCCCTGCCGGCGGCGCTGCTCGACGCGGAGCGGGCCGGCACGGTCGAGCGGATCGCGCTCGGTCCGCTCACCGCCGCCGAGTCGGACGAGCTGCTCGGCGAGGCGCTCGACGCGCCGACCCGCCGCGCGCTCTATCGCGACAGCGGCGGCAACCCGTTCTACCTCGAGCAGCTCGCGCGCGCCGCCGGACGCGCGCGGGCGGCCGCGACGGATCCCGGCATCGACCGGCAGCTGCCCGACGTCCCGCGCATCGTGCTCAGCGCGCTCGCCGACGAGGTGTCGGCGCTCGCACCCCGCGTCCAGGTGACCGCGCGCGCGGCCGCCGTGGCCGGCGAGACGTTCGGGCCCGACCTGGTCGCCGACATCGCGGAGGCCCGGCGCGAGGACGTGCTGGCGGACGTCGACACGCTGATCGAGTGCGACCTGATCCGTCCCGCCGTGCCGGCGCGCTTCCGCTTCCGCCACCCGATCGTGCGCCGCGCCGTCTACGACTCCGCCCCCGCCGCCTGGCTGGTCGGCGCGCACGCGCGCGCCGCGCGCACGCTCGAGCGCCGCGAGGCGTCGGCGGCCGCGCGCGCCCACCACGTGGAGCGCTCGGCCGCGCCCGGGGACGAGGCCGCGATCGCGGTCCTGACCGAGGCGGCGAACGCGAGCCTGACGCTGGCGCCCGGCACGGCGGCGCGCTTCTACGAGGCGGCGCTGCGGCTGCTGGGAGACGGCGACGCCGAGCGGCGGCTCGCCCTGCTGGTCCCGCTCGCCACCGCGCTCGGCACGTCCGGCGAGCTCGAGACCAGCCGCGAGACCCTGCGGGAGATCGTCGGCCAGCTGTCCGCCGACCAGCCGCTGCAGACCCGGGTCGTCGCCGTGCTCGCCGCGGTCGAGCACCTGCTCGGCCGCTACGAGGAGGCCAACGCCCTGCTCGCGGCGACGTTCGAGCGCCTCCCGGAGGGCCCGTCGAGCGAGGGCGGCGCGCTGCTGCTCGAGCTCGCCGCCGGGCGCTACTTCGAGGGCGACTGGACCTGGATGGGGGAGCACGCCGCGCAGGCGCGCGGGCACGCCGCGGCCTGCGGGGAGGACGGTCAGCTCGCGGAGGCGACGGCCATGCTCGCTCTGTCGGCGTGCGCGCTGGGCGATGGCGAGCTCGCCCGCGAGGAGCTGGCCGCGGCGGCGCGGATGATCGACGGGCTCGACGACGAGCGGCTCGCGCGCCACCTGGACGCGTGCTTCTGGCTGAGCCTCGGCGAGGTCCACCTCGGGCGCTACGCCGACGCCGTGCGCCACCTCGAGCGCGGCATCGAGCTCTCGCGCCGCACCGGCCAGGGCTGGCTGCTCGTGCAGTACCACGCGCTGCTGGCGGCGACCTTCACGCTCGACGGGCGCCTCGAGCGCGCGCAGGCCGAAAGCCGCGAGGCCGTCGACGTCGCGCGCCTGTCCGGCGTGCCCAACCTCGTCGGCTGGGCGCAGATGGCGTTCGCGTGGTGGGCGCTGCGGGCCGGCGACCTCGGCGAGGCGATCGCCGCCGGCGAGGACGTGGAGCGCCTGCTCGGCCGCTGGCCGACCGTCCCGATGATGGGAGGCATCTGCACGCTCGCCGAGGCGCGGGTCGAGACGGGGGCGCCGGAGCACGGGCGCGACACGCTGCTCGCGATCTACGGCGGCGCCGACCTGGACGGGCTCGAGCCGATCTTCCGCCCGTGGGCGTATGAGGTCCTCACCCGCGCAGAGCTGGCCGCCGGGCGCGTGGACGCGGCCGCCGCGTGGGCGGCTCGCGCCTGCGACGCCGCGGCCGTGCTCGGGCTGGGGCGCGACCGCGCGTCGGCGTTCACGGCAGCCGCGGCGGTCGCGCTCGCGCGCGGGGACGGCCCGGGAGCGTTCGCCGCCGCGCGCGAGGCCGCGCGCGCGGCCGACGAGAGCGGCTCGCCGATCCACGCGGGGCGGGCCCGCATCCTCGCGGGCGAGGCGCTGGCCTTGGCCGGCGACCGCGACGGGGCCCTGCAGACCCTCGACGAGGCGCATCGCCAGCTCGCCGCCTGCGGCGCCGCGCGCTACGCCGGCGAGGCGGCGGGCGCGCTGCGCCGGCTCGGCCGCCGGCTGCCGCGCGTCGGGGCCGGCCACAGCCTCGCGGGGCTCAGCGAGCGCGAGGCGGAGATCGCCAGGCTGGTCGCCGAGCGGCTGACCAACCGCGAGATCGCGGCCCGTCTCTTCGTGAGCGAGAAGACCGTCGAGCGGCACCTGCACAGCGTCTTCCGCAAGCTCGCCGTCGACTCGCGGGTGAAGGTGGCGCGCGCCGTCGAGCGCGAGCGCGAGCCGGCGTAAGTCGAGGGAATCTCCCCCATAGGCGCGGCCACGCCCGCCGCGCAGACTGAGCCCTCATCGCGCAACCAAGGAGGAGGGCATGTACCGCTACGCCAAGGACGTCCTGGTCGACACCGCATGGGTGAACGACCACCTCCACGACGACTGGATCCGCATCGTCGAGGTGGACGAGAACCCGGCGCTGTACCGCCAGGCGCACATCCCGGGCGCGATCGGGTTCGACTGGAGGCGGGACCTGCAGGACCAGGTCAAGCGCGACTTCCTGGGGCCGGAGGCGTTCGGCGAGCTGCTCGGCTCGTGCGGGGTCTCCAACGACCACACGATCGTGCTCTACGGCGACCGCAACAACTGGTTCGCGGCCTACACGTACTGGTACCTGCGCTACTACGGCCACGCCGCCGTGCGGCTCATGAACGGCCCGCGCGAGAAGTGGATCGCCGAGGGCCGGCCGACCACCGACGAGGCGCCGTCCTACGCGCGCGCCGCGTTCACGGCGCAGGCCGGCGACGACGCGATCCGCGCCAAGCGCGACGAGGTGCTGATGGCGCTCGGAACCTCGACCCGGCTGGTCGACGTCCGCTCGCCGCAGGAGTACTCCGGCGAGCTGATCGCGATGCCCGGCTACGAGCAGGAGGGCGCCCAGCGCGCCGGCCACATCCCCGGCGCCGCGTCGGTCCCCTGGGCCCAGGCCGTCCAGGAGGACGGCACGTTCAAGAGCCCCAACGACCTACTGGCTCTGTACTCGTCCAAGGGCGTCGTCAACGGCGAGCCGATCATCGCCTACTGCCGCATCGGCGAGCGCTCCGCGCACACCTGGTTCGTGCTGCACGAGCTGCTGGGCCACGACAACGTCAAGGACTACGACGGCTCGTGGACCGAGTGGGGCAACCTCGTCGACGTCCCGATCGCGAAGGACGTGTAGGTGGCTGCGACGACGCGCGGGTCGGGCCTGCCGCCCGGCCAGCGCCTCACCAGGACGTTCCCGCGGTTCGGGCTGCGCCCCGGCAAGCCGATCCCGGCCGCTCCCCCCAACCCGGTCATCCAGGTGCGGGGCGCGGTCGCCGAGCCGCTCGACATCCCGCTGACGACACTGGTCGATCTTCCCCGGCAGACCGTCGTCGCCGACTTCCATTGCGTCACGGGCTGGACCGCCCGAGGGCTGCGCTGGGAGGGCATCCCCGTCCGGCGCCTCTACGAGGAGGTGATCGTCCCCCGCGCCCGGCCCGCCGGCGCGATCGAGTACCTGACCTTCGCCGGCCTCGACGGCTTCCGAACGGTCCTGACGCTCGAGGACGCCCTCGCCGACGATGTCCTCATCGCCGACCGCCTGGACGACTCGCCGCTGCCCGGCGCCCACGGCGCCCCCGCACGCCTGGTCAGCCCGGCCCAGTACGGCTACAAGAGCACCAAGCACCTCTGCCGCATCGAGCTCCACACCACCGAGCCCCCGCGAACGTACGGATCGCCACTCGACCGCCTTCTCCTCACCCTCGTCAGTCCGCATCGGCGAGCACGAGTCGCGCACGAGGAACGCCATCGCCACCTGCCGGCCTGGTCGCTCAGGTTCGTCTACCGCCTGCTCGTGCCGCCCACGAGGTATCTGGGCGACCGCGGGGCGCGGCGCGCAGGACGGTGACCGCACGAGTGGAGGCTCCGCGCGGCCTCGCGGTGGAACGACACCTGCACCGCTGGGCTGCTCGGGCGTCGTCCTTGCGCCCGGGTGCCGCTGACCGCTCACGCAGACTGCCTCTTGATCGTCATCGACGCTCAGCCGGGGTTCTACGCGGCCGACCTGTCCGCCGACGATCGCGCTCGGGGCACCTCCGCGGTGGAACGGGCGGCGTGGCTTGCGGCGCTGGCCTGCGCGCTCGAGTACGGTACTATACCGTCTAGTTCCCGCGTTCATCCGGCGAAGCGCCGAAGTCGAGGGAGGCTCAAATGTCCCAATTGCACCCGCCTGAACCTCGAGTCCTGCTCAGTGGCCTCGCATACGTCGAGTCGCCCCGATGGCACGAGGGCCGGTTGTGGTTCGCCCACTGGGGCACGAGCGAGATCGTCGCGGTCGATCTCGACGGCAACAGCGAGGTCGTCGCACACGGCCCGCCGCGCCTCGGCTGGTCGATCGACTGGCTGCCCGACGGCCGCCTTCTCGTAACCGGCCCGGAGCTCATGCGCAGGGAGCCCGACGGATCGATGGTGCGGCATGTCGACCTCAGCGGTGTCGCCGACCATGGCTGGAACGAGATCGTCGTCGACGGTCGCGGCAACATCTACCTGAACGGCTTCGGCTTCAACTTCCTGGGCGGCGAGGCGCCCACACCCGGGATCATCGCCCTGGTCACCCCGGACGGCTCGGCCCGCCAGGTGGCCGACGGCATCGAGTTCCCCAACGGAATGATCGTCACGCCCGACAACTCCACGCTGATCATCTCCGAGTCTTTCGCCGGCCGGCTCAGCGCGTTCGACATCGCCGACGACGGCAGCTTGTCGAACCGTCGCGTGTGGGCCGACGGCATCGGCCCGGACGGCATCTGCCTCGACGCGGAAGGCGCCATCTGGACCCACTCAGCGCGGACCCGTACGCACACCGGCCGCGACGAGGACCCTGAAGGCGAGTGCGTGCGCGTAAGCGAGGGCGGCGAGGTGTTGCAGAGGATCGAACTGGACCGGGCCGGGTTCGCCTGCATGCTCGGAGGTCCCGATCGACGGACGCTGTTCATGCTCGCGGCTGACTGGCGCGGCATCGAGAACGTCGATGAAGCGATCGCGAGCCGGACCGGACAGGTGCTCATCACGGAGGCACCCGCGCCGGGCGTCGGCTGGCCGTAGACAGCGGCCATTCCGTCGGATCTCGGCCGGAGAGCGAGCGATCACGCTCGGCGCACGGCTCCGTCCGCCAACGACGGGACCGAGGCGGGCGGTGGGGTCAAACGATCTCGGGGTTGCTGGACATAGGCGGGTCAGAGCCTGGATTCTCCGATTCGTTCCGGTAAGAGGTCACGCGCATGAGGGAGAGCGAGAGTGAGCGAAGTCGGCGTTTCGATGCCCTCTTCGCGTCGCACAACGCCGACATCGTCGCGTATTGCCGCTGGCGCGCCGGTTCGGCAAGCGACGCGCAGGATGCGGCGGCCGAGGTGTTCCTGACGGCGTGGCGCCGTCTGGATGAGCTGACCGAGGGCGACGCGGCGCGGGTGTGGTTGTACGCGACGGCGCGCAGGGTGATCGCGAACCAGCGACGGTCGAGCCTCCGCCGCGTCGCGCTGCTTACAGCGGCTCGGAGCGACCTCGGCCCCGATCGCGCCCGCCAACGCGCGGCCTCTCGGGGATCATAAATCCCGTTAGCTTCCAGATCTCACGAAGGGGGTCGAGTTGCCGACGCACGCCGACAAGGTTCTGGAGCTGGTGGTGTTCAAGCTCAAGGACGGGATCTCGCGTGAGCAGTTTCTTGCCACCAACGACGCGCTCTCGACGTGGATCCGCAGGCAGCCGGGTTTCGTTTCGCACGAGCTGCTCCATGACGCCGAGGGCGACCGCTGGATCGAGGTCGCCTGGTGGAAGACGATGGACGAGGCTCACGCCGCGGCCGAGCTGGCGATGACCTCGGAGTCATGCGCGCCGATGTTCGCTCTGATCGACATGGAGTCGGCGGTGATGGCGCACGGCGAGCCGGCGATCGCGCCGGTGTACGCCGCGGCGACGCCCGTCGACGCGTAGGCCACGGAAGCGCCGGAGGGTGGCCTGTTGCTGCGTGTGACGTGGGAATGGCTGGGAAGCGAACCAGCGCTCGATGTCGCCAACACCCTCGGCAGCGATCTCGATCGCCGAGCGGGCGTACGCCGCGAGCAGCCGGTCAGCGGCGCGCGCGCGGTTGCCGGCCGCGGTCGAGCCGATGAGCGGGGATCGGGTGCTTGCGACGAGGGACCAGAGTGGGCGCGCTAGGGCCCGATCCTCTCGGGCAGGCCGAAGCGGGCGAACACCTCCGGCATGCGGAAGATCGTGATCTCCCGGATCCGGTTGCCCTCCAGCCCGAGCACGTGGATGGCATGCGGCAGGAAGGCCTCCGCGTCGGCGTTCCAGGAGTAATGGGCGAACGCCGGCTGCCCGTTGGCGCGGGTGGGCACGAGGCGCCGGCGCCCTCCCTCCGCCAGCGGGAACCGCTCGAGGAAGGCGGCGACGGCGTCGCGGCCGGAGTACCACTCGCGCAGCGGGGGCATGTCCAGTGTCGCGTCGTCGGCCAGCATGGCGGCGATCGCCGACACGTCGGCGGACTCCCAGGCCTGCATGTATCCCTCGACGATCGCGCGCAGCTCCGCGTCGCCGAGCGAGCGCAGCGCCGTCTGCTGGCTCTGCTCCGGGAGCCGCTTGTCGATGGTCTTGTGCGCCCGCTGCAGCGCGCTGTCGATCGAGATCGGCGTCGTGTCCAGCGCCTCGGCCGTCTCGCGGGCCGAGAACCCCAGCACGTCGCGGAGGATCAGCGCCGCCCGCTGCCGCGGCGACAGGTGCTGGAGCGCGGCGACGAAGGCCAGCTCCACGCTCTCGCGCTGCTCGTAGCGGGCCTCCGGGCTCGCCGTGTGATCCTCGACATCGTCGGGATAGGGCTCCACCCAGGCCGTCTCCAAGAGCGGCTCGCCGGGCCGGTCGTGAGGATCGAACGGCGGGCCGTAGTCGATCGGGAGCACGCGCTTGGGGCGCCGCTGAATCGCCTTCAGCGAGGCGTTCGTGGTGATCGTGTAGAGCCAGGACCGCAGCGAGCTGCGGCCCTCGAACCGGGCGAGCCCCCGCCAGGCGCCCAGCAGCGCGTCCTGCAGAGCGTCCTCGGCGTCGGCGGCCGAGCCGAGCATCCGGTAGGCGTGCGCGTGAAGCTCACTGCGATACGGGGCGACGAGGCGCCCGAAGGCGTCCTCGTCACCCCGCTTGGTGGCCGCGATGAGGTCTCGCTCGTTCATCGCCGGTCCTTCGGCTGCCAGAGGGCGATCTCGCCGCCGCCAGCCGTGGAGACCACGCTGCGCCACCCGGACGGGCACTCGCGGGGCTCAAGCGGCACGGAGGCGCCGAGCCGCCGCGCCCGGTCCGTGGCCTCGTCGATCCGGTCCACCTCCACGTACGGCAGCCACAGCGGCTGGACGGCGGCGGCCTGCGCGATCCCGCCGCCGACCTCGCCGCCCGTGCCCAGCGCGAGGTAGGAGCCGGCCCGGGTCTCGATCCATTCCGGACGCCAGCCCAGCAGGGTCGCGTAGAACGCGCTCGCCGCCGGCATGTCGCCGGTGCGCAGCTCCAGGTGGACCACAGCGCTCATGACCGGTAGCGCCGCCCCGCCGGCTTGACCTTGATCACGTGTCGCATTGTCGTTCTCCTAGCTTG
>JBIOTP010000224.1:0-8767 GCA_044865965.1 Solirubrobacteraceae bacterium | reverse complement strand
CGATCTCTCGCCGCCCGAGAACTGCCCGGCGCTCGGCGCCACGGCGGTGTCGTAGCCGTCGGGCAGCGCGCGGATGAAGCCGTCGGCATGCGCGGCGGTCGCCGCCGCGCGGATCTCCTCGTCGCTCGCGCCGGGCCGCCCAAACGCGATGTTCTCCCGCACCGTGCCGTGGAGCACGAGCGTCTCCTGCAGCAGCAGCGCGACCTGCTCGCGGAGGTCGCGCAGCCGCAGGTCGCGCAGGTCGTGCTCGTCGAGCAAGAGCCGGCCCGCGGTCGGGTCGTAGAAGCGCACGAGCAGCTTCGCGAGCGTCGACTTGCCGGCGCCGCTGGCCCCGACCAGCGCCACCATCTCGCCCGGGCCGACCGTGAACGAGATGTCCCGGACCGCGTCAACCGGCGCGTCCGGATAGCGGAACGTGACGCCCTCGACGGCCACCTCGCCGCGGGCGCGCTCGAGCACCACCGCGTCGGGGCGCTCGACCACCGACGGGCGCGCCGCCAGGACCTCGGCGATCCGCTCGGCGCCCGCCGACGCCGCGAACAGCCTGTTCGAGAGCCGCGCGAGCCCGCGGATCGGGCTGTAGAGCTGCGACAGGTAGGTCAGGAACGCCAGCAGACCGCCGAGCGTGAGGTCGCCCTCGGCGATCAGGTAGGTGCCGAAGCCGATCACGATCAGGGCGCCCGCGAGCTCGATCAGCGTGACGACCGGCCCGAACAGCGCGCGGACCCGCGTCGACGCGAGCTCCGCCGCCAGCGCGCCGCGGCTCTCACGCTCGAACCGCCGGACCTCCTCCTCCTGGCGGTTCGACGCCTGCACGAGCGCGACGTTGCCGAGGCTCTCTTCGGCGACCGCGCCGATCGACCCGGATCGGCGCCGCTTCTCCCGCGAGGCGGCCTTGATCCGGCGCGAGAAGCGAACCGCCACCACCCAGAACAGCGGCGCGACCGTGAGCGACAGCACCGCGAGCCGCCAGTCGAGCACGAACAGCGCGCCGGCGAAGAACAGAATGCGCGTGATGTAGGAGAGAACGTCGGCGACGCCGCTGAGCACGAACGACTCGATCGCCTGGATGTCGCCGGTGAGGCGCGACACCAGGTCGCCCACGCGCGCGCGCTCGAAGAAGCCGAGCGACAGCCCCTGCAGGTGGCCGAAGACCCTGCGCCGGAGGTCGAGCAGGAAGTGCTCGCCGACCCACGTGGACGCGTAGTCGTCGGCGAAGGAGGCGACCCCGTCGAGCAGCGCCAGCCCGACGAACGCGAGCGCCAGCCACGGGAACGGCCCGAAGTCGCGCGGCACCATGACGCGGTCGACGACGTCCTTGAAGATCCAGACCTGCGCGGTCTCGATCGCCGCGCCCAGGACGATCAGCGGCAGCGTCAGCGCGAACCACAGGCGGTAGGGGCGCGCGATCGGCCAGAACCGCTGGAACAGCTCGCGCATCGCCACCGCGGGCGACGCCGCGACGAGCCCCTGCCCCTCCGGGCAGGGGAAGAGGCGCGCGCGCAGGCTCACGTCAGCCGGAGGGAGCCCCGCGGTGGCGGGGCTCCGGGGTCAGCTCGCCTATGACTGCGACGACGCGGACGGCTGGGACGACGCCGACGTGCTCTGCGAGCTCTGGCTGCCGCTGCCGGAGCCGGACCTCGACGCCGGCCGCAGGCCGCGGAACCCCCAGGCCTTGCCCTTCCGATGGCGATGATGGGCAGTACGACTGCGAGCCATGGACATGCCTCCTGTCTCGTGTCGGTTGCGGGGCCTACACCCGTAAGACGCACGGCCGGCCCCGGCGTAATGCGCTGCCTTCGCGGTTCGTCCGCGCACTGACAGGCCGGATTTGCGGCCCTGTAGCGCTCGCCGGCGATCCGCACGCCGCGACAGCGGCTCGAGCAAGGCCTAACGGCGGCGCAGCGAGCGGAACTCGTCGAGCGCGACGGCCTCCGGCGGCTCGCGCGCGTCGAAGCCATGCTCGGCGCCGTCCGAGGACCAGAACGCCGGATGCGCGGCGAGCCAGCGGTCGGCGTCGCGGCGGCCGGCGTCGAGCAGGCGCTCGATGAAGACCTCGTCGAAGAGGACGAACGAGAGCAGCTCGCCGCGCGCCAGCGACCGGCCACCGCCGAGCAGCCGGGCGAGCAGCGCGAAGTCCGGCGAGCGCAGGGCGCGCCGGCCGCCGTAGCGCTCGCGGAAGACCTCCTCCGCGAGCGCGCCGAGCTCGCCGCGCCGCCCGGGCGCGACGAACGCGTAGCGGATCCGCCGGTACGGGCGGTGGCCGCGCGCCTCGCGGTACGCGCGCGCGGCGCGCGAGATGCCCGTCGACGGGTGCTCGGCGAAGAACTCGTTGACCGCCAGCATCCGGCGCACGTCGTGGCCGACCTGGTCGAGCAGGAGTCCGTCGAGCACGCTCGCGGCCACGTCCACCAGCCGCGGGCCGCCGCGCTCCGCGACCGGGTCGCGCGCCACCGCGAGCGGCTCGTAGCCGACCACGATCACGCGCTCCGCCCCGAGCGCCAGCGCCGGCGAGACCGGGGCGTTCAGGCGCGTCGCGCCGTCGACGTAGTGGCCGGCCGCCGAGGCGGGCGCGGTCACCGCGACGGGCGGGAACAGCAGCGGGATCGCGGCCGAGGCGCGCACGTGCTCGCCCGTCAGCCGCGTGCGCACGTAGCTGGTCTCATGGTCGGAGGGCGGGAGGCCGTTCTCGCTCTCCACGAAGCCGACCGGCACGCCGCGCTCCAGCGACGTGGCGACCACGCACACGGCGCGCAGCAGCCCGGAGCGCACGTTGGCGTGCATGGCGTCCCAGTTCAGCCAGCCCTCGAGGCTCCGCGCCAGTGGCGAGGGATCGAGCAGAGCGGCCGCGCGCAGCCCCGGCAGCTCGAGCATCTCGCCCGCCAGCCGCACGAGCGCCAGCGCGGTCCCGAGGCCGAGCACGGGCGCGATCACGTTGCCCTTGCGGACGGCGCGCCAGCTCTCCAGCAGCTCCTCCGCCTGCGCCGCCGCCGGCAGGGCGGCCAGCCCGGCCACCGCCGCGGCGTTGATCCCGCCGACGCTGGTGCCGCAGACGATCGTCACGCGCTCGCCGCGCGCCTCGAGCGCCGGCAGCAGCACCGACAGGGCGCCGACCTCGTACGCGCCCCGCGCGCCGCCGCCCGGAAGCACCAGCCCGATGTCGACCACGACCGCACGCTAGCCCCGAGCACGGCCGCCGCCAGTGGCCGGGCGGCCAAGATCCGCGGCCGTCGACTGGACCGGGTGAGCAGACACGCCCCGCAGGGCGCCGCGTTCGCCGCGTTCGCGCGCATGCGAGGCTGTCGGCCGGAGTGACGGCCGACGTACGGGCAGTCGTGGTTGTGGAGGGCGTGAGCGACCAGGCGGCGCTCGAGGCGCTGGCCGCGCGCCGCGGGCTGGATCTAGCAGCCGAGGGGATCCGGATCGCCCGGCTCGGAGGCGCCCACAGCATCGGGAGGTTCCTCGCCCAGCTCGGCCCCGACCGGGCCGGTCTCCGGCTCGCCGGGCTCTGCGACGCCGGCGAGGAGCCCGTCTTCCGGAGGGCTCTCGGAGGCGGCGCCGACCTCACGCGCGACGAGCTGGAGCGTCTGGGCTTCTACGTCTGCGTCGAGGATCTCGAGGACGAGCTGATCCGGAGCCACGGCGCGGCGGGCGTCGAGGAGATCCTCCGCGCGCAGGGCGATCTCGGGCTGTTCCGCACATTCCAGCGGCAGCCCGCGCAGCGGGGCCGGGCGACGGAGGCTCAGCTCCGGCGCTTCCTGGGCACCCGCTCGGGGCGCAAGGCGGAGTACGCGCGCGTGCTCGTCGACGCGCTCGACCTCAGCCGCGTGCCGCGGCCGCTCGACCGCGTGCTCGCCCACGCGCGGCCAGTACCGGCATTCGTAAGTACGCACGGTTCCGGCGGCCGCCGATCACCGCACTGCCTCGCGCTGCGCGCTCGTCACCGCTTCGCTCGCGCCACCCGGTGACCGGTTATGTGCCCCGGCACACTCCCGGATCACCGTGCGGCGTCAGCCGGCGCCGGCGACCACCGGCGACCGCACGTACTTGCGAACACCGGTACAAGCCGTCCCGGGATGAATTGCGCAGCGCGTCGCGAAAGCCGGGGTACCGCGGCTGACGCCTACGCTACCGGCGCCGCGGAGGCGGCGGCAAGGCGGGCGCCCTCGACCAGGGACTCGAGCTTGCCGTAGGCGGCGTCGCGCCGCAGGTACTTCATCCCGCAGTCCGGGGCGGCGATCAGCCGGTCGGCGCCGGCGTGCGGGAACGCGCGGCGGATGCGGCCGGCCGCCAGCGTGCCGTCGATCCCGTCGGTCGCGCGGCGCAGCGCGTCCAGGCCGTACTCGCGCGCGGCGTCGGGGCGGGCCTGCATGTAGGGCTCGTCGAGCTGGACGATGTCGGCGCCCGCCGCGAACAGGTCGAGGATCTCCCCGCGCACCGCGTCGGCGTACGCCATCCCGAGCTTCTCGCGGGAGCCGTAGCAGTCGTCCTGGGCCTGCTGGGACATCGTGAACGGCCCCGGCACCGTGATCTTCGTCTTCCGGCTCGTGTGCGCGCGCAGGAACTGCACGTCGCGGACCTGCACCGGATGGCGCCGCGAGATCGGCCCGACCACCCGCGGCACCGGGTTCGGATGACCGCTGCGGTCCAGCGCCGTGCCCGGGTTGTCGATGTCGACGCCCTCGAGCGCCGTGGCGAAGCGGTTCGAGTAGCTCTCCCGGCGCATCTCGCCGTCGGTGATGATGTCGAGCCCGGCGCGGTGCTGGTCATCGATCGCGAGCCGTGTCGCGTCGTCCTGCGCCTCCTCGATGAACCGCGGGTCCACGCGCCACAGCTCGAGCGCGCGCACGCGCGGCGGGAACCGCTCGCGCAGACGCTCGCGGTCGATCAGCCAGCTCGGCTGTGCGTAGGAGCCGACGAGGCTCGTCGGGATCCGTGCCTGCATCGCGGGGCGAGTCTCCCACAGGTCATCTGCGGTCGTACCACTCGACCTCCATCAGGAGGACGTGCTGCGCCACCTGGGCGGCGCGCGCACGCTGGCGCCACTTGGGCTCCGTCTTCTCCAGCTTCTCGGCCTGCCTGATCGCGCGGTCCTCCACGACGAGCTCGTCGCGCACCTCGTGGCCGCTGATGTTCCCGAGCGGGTGGGCGGCGTAGAGGTCGTCGCCGATCTTGATGGTGTTCTCGTTCTCCAGTCGCGGACGACGGCGCGACGCCGGACTTGAGGGTGTACTCGAACTCGATCTCCTCGCTCGTCTCGACGAGGCTCTTCCACTGCGGGAGCACCTTCTCGAGATTCGTCACCCGCTTCTGCTGACCGGCTTGCAGGGTCACGACGAGCGTGCAGCGCCAGCACTCCGCGTCGAACCGCGGCTGCATGCCGGTGTGGCTCATGTCCATCTCGTCGGTGCTCTCGGCGAACTCCCTCAGCGCCGCCTCGTAGGCCGCGTCGTAGTCGCTCGGGCCCGTGGCGTGCTCGAGCTCTCCTCGGTCAGGCCCTCCGGGAGCTCCTCGGCGAGGTTGCGCTCGGACTTCTCGGCGCGCTCGCGTCCGCGCGCCCGGGTCCGCTCGCGGGCGCCGCGCGGCGAGCGCCGCGCGCTGGAGGAGCCCCTCGACCGCACGGTTGCCCGCCGCGCGCTGGAGCCGCAGCAGCGGGTCCGCCGGCGGCGGGCGCTGCACCGCGGGAGCCGGGGCAGGCTGCTCGCCGGGCCGAGCCTCGCGCTCCGGGCGCAGGGCTCTCACCGCTTGACCGCCGTCTTGCCGTCCCAGCGGTACCCGGTGTCCTTGCCCTTGCTGTTGCGGTCGGAGTTGACGTCCGCGTAGATCGAGCCGTCCTTCTCGAACCAGAAGTTGAAGTTGTGGTGCGTGTTGTCGCCGTAGACCAGCACGCTGAGCTTCTTCTTGCCGATCCCGGCGATGACGGCCTTCTTGACCGTCTTGTGGTAGGTGTCGCCGGGGAAGAACAGCTTTCCGACGGCCTGGCCCTCCGGCTCGTGGGACTCGCTGCTCTCCTCGGCCTTGACCTCGTCCTGGCCCCCTTCCTCCTCGTCGGCCTCGATCCCCTCCTCGGCCAGCCACTTGACCACGGACTCGGCAGAGTCGTAGGCCAGGTCGGGCGGATCGTTGTCGGCGTACTCCCCCAGCTTCGCTCGGACTTCCGCCGACTTGGAGCTGAGCCCGGGCGCGGCCTGGAGCACGGCGGCGACGAGGGCGTTGAGCGTCTTCTGCGTGCCCTCCGCCTCCTCGTCGTACGTCAGGGCGCCGAGCTCTTGCGGGTTGTGCCTCAGCGCCCGCTGGAGCGTCCGGCGGTCGAGCATCCGGGCCACCACCCGGTACGCGCGCTGGAGCGGCGCCGAGAGACGCACGGAGGCCGGAAACCGGTGCGCCCCGCCCCTTCGGCCGCCGTGCCGGGAGCTCGCCCGGCGCGCTGACCCAGTCGGGGTCCGCGCCCGGACATGGGCGGGTGTGAGCGGATTCACCCCCCGGGGTGTGGCGGCCGCCCCCGGCCCGCCCGTACGGTCCCACTCGTGACGGATCACGAGGACAGCACGGGCGGGACGGAACCCGCCCCCCGGCCGCTCGAGAGCATGGATGCCGAGCGACACGTGGCCCGGCTGACCGGCATGACGCCGGAGGCCGCCAGGACCTTCCTGGCGTTCCACTCCGGGCTGCGTGGCAGCTGCCGCTTCGCCTGAGCCGGCGGGCGGCGGCGGCGGCGCGGTTCTCTATACTCGCCGCTCGCCATGCCGAAGATGAAGTCCCACTCGGGCGCGAAGAAGCGCTTCAAGAAGACCGGGACCGGCAAGCTCCAGGGCCGGCACGCCTTCTCCAGCCACATGCTCGGGAAGAAGTCGCCCAAGCGCAAGCGCGCGTTCGGGATCGACCGGACGATCTCGCCGGCCGACCGCCAGGTCGTCACGAGGCTCCTGGGGGGCAACGGATGACCCGCGTCAAGCGCTCCGTGCACGCGCGCAAGAAGCGCCGCGAGGTGCTCGCGCTCGCCAAGGGCTACCGGGGGGAGGCCCACTCCTCCTACAAGCGGGCCAAGGAGGCGGTCATGAAGGCCGACTCCTACGCGTACCGCGACCGCCGCAACCGCAAGCGCGACTTCCGGCGGCTTTGGATCACCCGCATCAACGCGGCCGCCCGCGCCGAGGGCATGACGTACGCGACGTTCATCCACGGCCTCCAGCTGGCGGGCGTCGAGCTGGACCGCAAGGTGCTGGCCGACATCGCCGTGCGCGATCCCGAGACCTTCCGCCGATTTGCCGAGCGCGCCCGCGAGGCCGCGGCGGCCTAGGCAACCCCGACACCGCCGCACCTTCAACGGGCGCCCCTCCAGCCGGAGCGGCGCCCTTTCTTTTGCCCGAGACCGAGATTTGACCCCGATCACCAGCCCCCACAACGAAGCGCTCAAGGAGGTCCGCAAGCTCGCCGGCCGCCGCTGGCGCGAGAAGCTGGGCGAGTTCGTGGCCGAGGGCGAGGACCTGCTGGCGGCGGCCGACGCCGCCGGCTGGACGCCCGCCGCGCGCTACGTGGCGGCCGGCAGCGGGCTCGCAGGCGTCGAGGTGGCGCCGCACGTGCTCGCGCAGGTGTCGCAGCTCGGCTCGGGCACGCGCGCGCTCGGCGTCTATCCGCAGCGCTGGGCCGCGCCGGCGACGCCCTGCCTCGCCCTGTGGGGCGTCCACGACCCCGGCAACGTGGGAAGCGCGATCCGCTCGGCGCTCGCGTTCGGCGCGGCCAGCGTCGCGCTCGGCCCCGGCACCGCCGACCCGTACGGGCCGAAGGCCGTGCGCGCCTCGATGGGGGCGCTGTTCAGCGTCCCGCTCGCGCGCGTGCGCGTGATCGAGGAGCTCCCCGGCCGCCGCGTCGCGCTCGTCGCTCGCCGGGGCGTCCCGCTGCCGGAGCTCGAGCCGGGCGAGCTCACGCTCCTCGTCGGCGCCGAGCGCGAGGGGCTCCCCGCCGCCGTCGTCGACGCCTGCGACGCGGTCGCGCACATCCCGATCGCCGCCGCCGACTCCCTCAACGCCGCCATGGCGGCGACCGTCGCCCTCTACGACCTCGCAACTAGGATCACGCGCCCATGAGCACCGCCGACCGCATCGCCCAGCTCCGGACCGAAGGGGAGGCGGCGGTCGCCGGCGCGGCCGGCACCGCCGAGCTGGAGGAGGTGCGGGTGCGCTTCCTCGGCCGCAAGGCGGAGCTGCCGAACCTGCTGCGGGACGTCGGCAAGCTGCCGCCGCAGGAGCGCGGCCCGGTCGGCAAGGGCGCCAACCAGGCGCGCCAGGCGCTCGAGGCGGCGGTCGCCGCGCGCCGCGCGGATCTGGAGGCGCTGGAGCTGGAGGAGCGCCTCGCGGCCGACGTGGTGGACGTCACGCTGCCCGGCTCGCCGCTGCAGCCCGCCGGCCACCTGCACGTGCTCAGCGCCACCCGGCGGGAGCTCGAGGACGTCTTCATCGGCCTCGGGTTCCGGGTCGTCGAGGGCCCGGAGATCGACCTCACCTACTACAACTTCGACGCGCTCAACCACGACCCTGACCACCCGGCGCGGGCCGAGGCGGACACGTTCTACTTCGCCGACGACGTCGTGCTGCGCACGCACACCTCGCCCATGCAGGTGCGCGCGATGGAGCTCCAGCCGCCGCCGATCTACATCGTCGTCCCCGGCCGCGTCTACCGGCCCGACAACGACGCCACGCACACGCCGCAGTTCCACCAGGTCGAGGGCCTGGCGGTCGACGAGGACATCACGCTCGGCGACCTGCAG
>JBIOTP010000223.1:0-27973 GCA_044865965.1 Solirubrobacteraceae bacterium | reverse complement strand
GCGCAAGTGCACGACGCCGGTGGGGGACTCGACCACGCGCGTGCGCTCGAGCGAGCGCGCCGCGCCGGCGACGTGGTCCTCGAACAGCCGCACCCCGTCGCCGAGCAGCACCGGCACGACGTGGAGCCGCAGCTCGTCGAGCAGCCCCGCCTTCAGGTACTGCTGGGCGACGGCGGCCCCGCCTCCGATCGCGACGTCACGGTCGCCCGCGGCGGCGCGCGCCTGCTGAAGCGCGGCCTCGATCCCCTCGGTGACGAAGACGAACCTGGTCCCGCCCTGCTTGTCGACGGGCGAGCGCGCGTGGTGGGTGAGCACGAACACCGGGTGGTGGAAGGGCGGGTCCTCGCCCCACCAGGCGTCGGCGTTGGGGTCGTCCTCCCACGGGCCGGCGCCGCCGCTGAACATCCGCCGGCCCATCAAAGTCGCGCCCACGTTGCCGGTCGCCTCGGCGACCACGTCGGAGTCGACGCCGGTCTCGCCGCCCTCGAGGCCGTGGCGCCCGCGCCACCATCTGGTCGCGAGCGCCCATTCGTGGAGCCGGTCGCCGCTCGCGCCGAGGCTGCTCGAGCGTCTGGTCCGGGCCCGCCACGAAGCCGTCGAGGGACATCGAGATGTCGAGGACCAGCCTGCTCATCGCGACCTTCGCAGCGCGAGCCCGGTGATCACCTCGCGCACGAGGCGCTCGGCGACCAGCGCTGTGATGTCCGCCGTGCCGATCGCCACCGGGGCGACCTCGACGATCTCGGCGCCGACCAGGTCCGCGCCCGCCGCGAGCTCGCGGCAGGCCCACAGCAGGTCGGCGCTCGTCATGCCGCCTGGCTCCGGCGTGCCGGTGCCGGGCGCGTAGACCGGGTCGAGCACGTCGACGTCGACGGTGAGGAACGCCGGCCCGTTGCCGACCACCCGCAGTGCGCGCGCCACGACCTCGCGGATCCCGAGGTCGCGCACGTCGTGCATGAACAGGCTCGTGATGCCGCGCTCGCGCTGCCAGCCGAACTCCGGCTCGCCCGGCCAGTAGCCGCGCAGGCCGATCTGGACGTACCGGGACGGGTCGACGTGGCCGGCCTCGACGAGGCGGTACATCGGCGTGCCGTGCGAGAGCTCGGCGCCGAACACCTCGCGGCCGGTGTCGGTGTGGGTGTCGAAGTGCAGCAGGCCGATCGGGCCGTGGCGGCGGGCGCACGCGCGGACGTCTGGCTCGGCGATCGAGTGGTCGCCGCCGAGCACGATCGGCAGCGCGCCGGCGTCGAGCACCTGGCCGACGAGCTCCTCGATCGCGGCGTGGGTGCGCGGCGCGTCGGCGGGCACCACGGCGGCGTCCCCGAAGTCGACCACCCGCAGCTGCGCGAGCCCGTCGACGCCCGCCTCGAGGTGCGGGCCGGGCGGGCAGCTCGCCGCGCGGATGGCGCGCGGGCCGAAACGCGCGCCGGGGCGGTCGGATACGAGGTCGTCGGTGGGCGCGCCGACGATCGCGACGTCGACCCCGGCCAGGTCGCCGGGATCCTGCGTGTACGGCATGCCGGAGAACGTGAGTAGGCCCGCGTAGTCGGGCTTCTCCCCGTAGGCGCGCCAGCGCTCGAGCGGGTCGATCATCGGCGGGACCTTAGTGGCCGCGGCCGGACTGCAGCCGCGACCACTTGGGCGTGCAGCCACCTCAACGCACCCCGGATTGCCCGGGCGCCGTCCGCGGCCTACGATCGGGCGCGATCGGGCCAGGATCGTGGGGCGAGGAGGGGTCGTGACACAGTTGGCGAGATGGGTGAACACGCGATCCGTGAGGCTGTCGCTCGCGGGTCTGGTCGTGCTGGCGCTGCTGGCGCTGGTCGCCGGCACCCGGGCTCCAGGGCTGCGCGACCGCGGGCCGGTGGCGGGCTCGCAGGACGCCACGGTGGCGGGCCTCCTCGAAGAGGACGAGGGGCCGCTCGGGCCGGCCGCGCCGGACGAGTACCTCGACCTCAAGCAGAGCTCGGCCCAGCAGGTGACCGTCGCCCAGGTCAAGCGCGCCCAGGCGCAGGCGGCGGCGGTCCCGGCCGCCCAGGCGACCACCGCCTGGCAGCTCGTCGGCCCGTCGAACGTCGGCGGGCGCCTCACCGACACGGAGGACGTCGTCGAGCTGTCCGTCCGCGTCGCCGAGCAGATGGGCGTCGGCGAGGACAACCGGCGCGAGACCGAGCTCGGCGCGCTCCTGCATGACATCGGCAAGATCCACATCCCCGACGCGATCATCAACAAGCCCGGGCCGCTCGACGACGACGAGTGGGCGATCATGAAGACGCACACGGTCGCGGGCCAGAAGATGCTCGACCAGGTCGGCGGCCTGCTGGGCAGCGTCGGCCTCGTCGTGCGCGCCTCGCACGAGCGCTTCGACGGGCGCGGCTACCCCGACGGCCTGTCCGGCGTCGCGATCCCGCTCGTCGCCCGCATCGTGTCCGCGTGCGACGCCTTCAACGCGATGACCACCATCCGCTCCTACCGCAAGGCGATGCCCGTGTCGGTCGCCGTCGAGGAGATGCGCAAGAACGCCGGGACGCAGTTCGACCCGGCGGTCGTCGACGCCCTGCTCGCCGTCGTCGGCGACCCGGGCTGGCAGGTCACGCTGGCACCAGCAGCGGCGGTCACCGCGCCCGCGCGCGCCGCCGCCTGACCGCAGTCCTGCAGCGAGCAGGATCGCGCCGGCGGGAGGCGAATGCTCCCGGCGCCGATGCTCGACCTGCGCTCGCTCGATCCGGATCGCCAGTCCGCCGACCGCCCGGTCGCCATGCTGGTGGCCTGGCTCCTGCTCGCCGCCGCGGTGTTCGGGGCCGTCCTCGGCGGCCGCCCGGGCGCGATCTGGATCGGCGGCCTGGTCGCGGTCGCCGGGATGCCGTGGCTGCTCGCGTTCCGAGGCCGCGCCGCGCTGCCGGCCGACGCGGCGGACGGCGTCCCGTTCGCGCTGCGCGGCGAGCGAGTCGGGGTGTGGGCGCTGGCCCCGCTGGCCGGCTCGCTGCTGATGCTGCCGCTCGCGGGCCTGCTGGGCGTCGACTCGGTCCTGCTCCGGCTGGCGCTGTGCGCGGCCGGCGCTGTGGCCTATACGTGGTTGCTGGCGCGCGCCGAGCGGGCATACGAGGCTGCGATCCACCTCGTCGGCCCGTGACGCGGCCAACCGGCGAGGTAGCCTCTTCAGCTGGAATGAATGGGCAGCCGATAACGTCTCTATGACCATGCTCAACGCCCGCATCGACATCTCGCGAGGCCTCGACGGCGAGCCGGTCGTGCTCGCGTGCTTCGACCTGGGCGAGGAGGAGATCGGCGCGGCCGCCCACGCCGTCACCGCGATGTCGAACGAGCGCTACCGCACGGCGAGCATGTCGGTCGACGACGTGCTGGCGTTCCGCGAGCTCACCGCGCTCGCCGACGAGCTCAACGGGCTCGCCGGCCTCGAGCCCGGCATCCGCACGCTCGTGATGCGCCCCGCGCGCCTGTCCGCGCTGCGCGACGCGCTCGCGATGTTCGTCGAGGGGCGCGACGAGGCGGAGTGGATTCGCGAGGAGGACCGTGTGCCGCTCGCGCACGCCCGCGGCCTCGTGCTCCCGCTCGAGGATCTGTGCGCCGAGGCGATGCGTGCCGCGCTGTCGC
Organism: Solirubrobacteraceae bacterium; assembly: GCA_044865965.1. Lineage (GTDB taxonomy): Bacteria > Actinomycetota > Thermoleophilia > Solirubrobacterales > Solirubrobacteraceae > Solirubrobacter. The sequence continues at coordinate 24,358 of JBIOTP010000223.1, read as the reverse complement.
CCCGGACGCCGCGTCCCTGTTGATGCAGCGGCGGAGGCTCGGGGATTCCGACCTCGAAGTCTCCGCGATCGCGCTCGGCTCCTGGCTGACGTACTCCGGCGGCGTCGGGCGCGAGCAGACCGAAGCGTGCACGCGCGCCGCGATCGACGCCGGGATCACGCTCTTCGACACGGCGAACGTCTACGGGCGCGGCGCCGCGGAGACGGCGTGGGGCGAGATCCTCGCGGAGTACCCGCGCGACTCCTACGCGCTCGCGACCAAGGCCTACTTCCCGATGTCCGCCCGCGATCGCGGGCTCTCGCGCGCGCAGGTCCACAAGCAGATCGACGGCTCGCTGCGGCGGCTGGGCGTGGACTACGTCGACCTCTTCCAGTGTCATCGCTACGACGACGACACCCCGCTGGAGGAGACGATGCAGGCGCTGACCGAGGTCGTGGAGGCCGGCAAGGCGCGCTGGATCGGCTTCAGCGAGTGGCCGGCCGAGCGGATCCGCCAGGCGCTCGAGCTGCCCGGGGTGGCGAGGTTCGTCTCCAGCCAGCCGCAGTACTCGGCGCTGTGGCGCGCGCCCGAGGCCGAGGTGATCCCGCTGTGCCGGGAGCACGGGATCTCGCAGATCGTGTGGTCGCCGCTCGCCCAGGGCGTCCTGACCGGCAAGTACCTGCCGGGCGAGAAGGTCCCGGCCGACTCCCGCGCCGCCTCCAAGGCGATGAACAGGTTCATCCGCCAGTGGCTGTCGCGCTCGACGCTCGAGGCGGTCCAGCGGCTTCAGCCGGTCGCCGATGAGGCCGGGCTGACGATGTCACAGCTCGGACTGGCCTGGGTGCTGCACCAGCCGAACGTCACCGCGGCGATCGTCGGCGCCACGCGGCCCGAGCAGGTGCGCGAGAACGCCGCCGCGGCCGACGTGCGCCTCAGCGCGGACACCCTGCGGGCGATCGACGACACGCTCGCCGGCGTCGCGGTCAGAACAGCGGCGGCGTTGTGACGAGCGGCTCCACCCGCCAGCCGCCGCCCGGCGCGGCGGTCGCGTGCCAGAGCTCGTCGAAGCCCTCCTCGGGCGCCGGCCGGATCAGCCTCCGGCCGGTGCCCACGAGGCCGCTCGCGGGGACGCGCCGGGTCCCCGACCGCTCGGCGTTGCGGGCGAGCGCCTCGGCCTGCTCGACCTCCACGAGGTAGCCGATCACCTTGAAGCCGGCGGCGCGGGCCGGCTCCAGGTAGCGGCGGCGGTCGGCCGGCGTCGGGTTCGTGTTGTCGACCACGAACGGCTGGCGCGTCTCGAGGCATGTATGCAGGAACGCCGCCTCGCGGTGGCGGGTCCGCAGCAGGTCCATCGACACGCGCACGTGCGTGTCGAGGAAGCGGTCGCGGTAGAGCGTGGTCTTCCCGCTCCCCTGGACGCCGCAGAGGACGACCGCCTCCATGGCGGCCGACGCTACTAGTCGCCGGCGCCGGAGCGCGCCGGGCGGCGCACCTTGACGGAGTACTTCGAGGGGGCGACCGGGACGGTCGGGTTGTCGATCTCGCCCAGGCGGTCGATCAGCTTGATCCACTGGTTGGGCTTGAGCACCTGGTCGATCTGCTTCGCGGCCTGCTTGTTCTCGCCGTAGAGCGGGCGCCAGCCGACGTGGATGTGGTCGTTGTGGTCGGCCATCGCGAGCGTGTTGTCGGCGCCCTGGAAGGTCATCAGGGAGATGATCTGGTGCGGCTTCATCGTGCCCTGGAGCGTCAGCAGGCGCTGGATCGTCACGTCGGCGATCGAGCCCGGGCCCTGGTGGCCCAGGATCGGGATGCCGTTGACGGCGGCGATGTCGACGGCGGTGCCGGTGGTGTGCTCGGAGACGTTGCCGGACGAGGTCAGGTAGCCGTGCCCGCAGCGCAGCGAGGAGACCGTCGGCTTCAGGCCGGAGGAGGCGAGGAACTCGAGCGTGGCGAGCACGCGGCGGTCCACCGCGCCGGCGCGGATGTCGTCGCGGCCGCAGGCGTAGACGTCGATCCGCGGGTCGGCGAGCACGCGGCGGCCGAGCGACTCCTTGCTCATCAGCATGATCTGGCCGATCGAGAGCTCGCCCGCGCCGCCGGCGAGCAGCGCGTTCTTGCCCTTGGCGCGGTAGATCTCGGTCGACTCGAGCAGCTTCCAGCCGTCGAGGATCGGCTTCGGGTCGATGCGCGGGGCGTCGCGCCCGGCCGGGCGGATCTCGAACAGCAGGTGGGGCGCCTGGTGCGGCACGGTGGCGCCGATGTGGCCGAGCACGGTGCCGCCGAGCACGGTCGCGCCCTTGGTGAGCGGCCGGGCGCGGAAGTCGCGCGGGTCCAGGCCCAGCGGGGCGCCGGCGCCGGCATCGCCGTCGGCGAGCTGGGCGGCGCCGCCGGCGGCACTCGCCGCGGGGCGCTCCGGGTGGGCGAAGAGGCGCACCTTGGCGCCGGAGGTCGCGGCGGGGACCTCGGCGTATGCGTCGGCGGCCGGCTGCGTGGCGGGCGCGGCGGCGGCGCGGGCGACGCCGCGGCGGCGGGAGCCGGTGTCGGCGCGCTCCTTGCGGGCGCGCCGCGGCTTGGGCGCCGGGTAGGTCTTCGAGACGGTCTTGAGGTGCGCGTAGGTGTAGGAGTTGCCGTAGACGTCCTGCAGCACCACGTAGCGGCCGAGGCGCTTGGAGCGGCCCATCCGCACGACCTTGCCGTCGTTGACGGCGATCACGGGGGCGCCCGCCTTGGAGTAGATCTCGATGCCCTTGCGCGCGGCGTCGGACTCCACGACGACGGCGGCGTTGGCGCCGCGGCGGCGGCGGTCGCTCTTCTTGAGCGCGCCGGCGTAGGTCGCCTTGGCGCGCACGGGGAAGCGGCCCTGCGTCAGGCCGGTGAGCGAGCCCACGAGGTCGCCCGGCAGGCCGCCGACGACCTGGGCCCGCATGAGGACCGAGTCGACGTACCAGTCGGCGTGGTTGTAGGCGAAGATCGCGCGGCGCAGATCCTTGTCGCCGCCGGCGGCGCGCAGGTAGCGCGCGGCGGCGAAGATCGCGTCGACCGGGTTGAACGGGTCCTTGACGCCGTCGGCGTTGGCGTCCACGCCGTACTGCTTCCAGGTCGCGGGCATGAACTGCATCCAGCCCACGGCGCCGGCGGAGGAGACGTTGAGGTTGCGGCCGTAGTCGGTCTCGATCTCGTTGATCCCCGCCAGGACCTCCCAGCGGATGCCGTACTGCATGCCGGCGGCCTGGTAGATCGGGAGCAGGAACGGAGGGATCCGGAACTTGTTGATGAAGAAGTTCGGCACGCCCACCTTCGCCGGGCCCGGCGTCGCGAGCGCGAAGCTCGGGTTGGTCGGGGCGGGGCTGCCGTCGTGGTTCGTGAGCTTCGGCACATGGACCGCCGGGTGGGAGGCGGCGGCCGGCTTCTTCGCCTTGGGCTCCACACAGTCTCGACCTGAAGTCGAGGTCGAATCCTTGCCACACCCTCGAGCTGAACCTGAGCCTCCGTCGCCCACGTTGGCCTTGGCGGGCTTGTCGCGGACGACACCCTTGGCCGGTGCCGTGGGCGCAGCCGTCGCGGTACCGGTCGCCGTGGGCGTGGCGATCGTGGTCTCGACGGGCGAGGGGAACGGCGTCTCGGCGGGGGTCTGCGTGGCCGTGGCGGTGGGCTCGCTCGTCGCCGTCTCCGTGGGCGCCTCCGTGGGCGCCTGCGTGGGCGTCTCCGCGGGCGTGTCCGCGGGCGCGGCGGTGGGCGCCTCGGTCGCCGTGCTGGTCGGCTCCGCGGCCGGCGACGACTCCGCCGACGGCGTGGCCGTAGGCGTGGGATCGTCCGCGGGCGCGGGCGCGCCGAGCACGGCGGCGAACATGGCCGCGCTGGCAAGGGAGATGGCGAAGATGCGACGTGTCAAGGGGGAGAGACGGAGGGGAGGAGATCCGGTCCCTCCGGGTGTCGGCATCGGCGGTGCGCCGCTTGAGCCGCGGGGGTGGGGTTCAGACCCGATCGCGCGGTATCTCAGCCTGAAGTTGAGATCGAGATCCGCCTGGAGCGCTACGCTCGATCGACAAGTGGACGCCGCAGCGCTGCAGATCCTCATCGCCGGTCCGGATGACGCCGCGGCGCTCGCCGGGACGACCCGGCTCGGCTTCGACTCCTACCGCGCGTGGGCGCCGGCCGGCTGGCGTCCACCGGAGCACGCGCTGGAGCTGCGGGCGATCCGCGAGCGGCTGCGCCACCCGACCACCTGGTGCGCGATCGCGCTGGACCCCGAGGGTGAGCCGGCCGGTCACGTCGGCATCACGCACGCCAGCGAGCGCCTGCGCCGGCACGTCCGCATCCCCGGCCGCGCCCACCTGTGGATGTTGTTCGTCCGCCCACCGTGGTGGGGAAGCGGGCTGGCGGGCAGGCTGCACGGGCTCGCCCTCGAGGAGGCCGTCCGGCGCGGCTACACGACGATCCGCCTCTACACGCCCGCGGGCCAGGCTCGCGCGCGCGCGTTCTATGAGCGCGAGGGCTGGGAGCTCGCGGGACCGGGGTTCTTCGAGCCCGAGCTCGACCTCGATCTCGTCGAGTACCGGCGGGCGCTCGGCGGCTGACACGGTGCTCCAGGGGCGTGCCACGCCGTTCATCGAGGAGGCGACCGAGCGCTCGCGCGTGTCGATGCGCACGCGCTGGGAGCGGGTGCGGCTGGCGTGGCGCACGATGGTGCAGGCGGCGGTTGCCGCGGCCGCCGCGTGGTGGATCGCGCGCCACGTCTGGGGGCATCCGGCACCGTTCTTCGCGCCCGTCGCGGCGATCCTCGCGCTGGGCCAGACCGCCCGCCAGCGCCGCCGGCGCGCGGTCGAGCTGGTGATCGGCGTCTCCATCGGGATCGCCGTCGCCGACGTCGCGCTCTCTCAGCTCGGGACCGGCGTCGTGCCGCTCGCGATCGTGGTCTTCCTGGCGATGGGCGTCGCGCTGTTCTTCGGGAGCAGCCCGCTGTTCATCAACCAGGCGGCGGTGTCGGCGGCGCTGGTGGCGACGATCCTCCCGCCCAATGGCGGGATCACCTTCGCCCGCTCGGTTGACGCGCTGACCGGCGGCGTGGTCGCGCTGGTCGTCTCCGCGGTGCTGCTGCCGCTCGACCCGCTGCGGCTGATGCGCGAGGCCGCCCGGCCCGTGCTCGACGAGCTGGCGGCGACGCTCGAGGACATCGCGGCGGTCCTGCTGAGCCGCGACCGCGAGGCGGCGGACGCCGCCCTGGCCCGCGCCCGCGGCATCGACGAGCTCGGGGCCCGCTTCACGGACGCGGTCGGCGAGGGCCGCGAGACCACCCGCTTCGCGCCCGTGCGGCGGCGCTCGCGCACCACCGTGGAGTCCTACGCCGACGCCGCCGCGCAGGTCGACCTGGCCGTGCGCAACGTGCGCGTCCTCGCCCGCGGCGCGATCCGCGCGGTAACCCTCGACGAGCACGTGCCGCGGGACGTGGCCGGGGCCCTGCACGACCTCGCCCGTGCCGTGCGCGCGCTGCCGCCGGCGCTGGAGGGCGATGACGCGGCGTTCGCCGAGGTCCGCGACGCCGCGCTCGGGGCCGCCACCACCGCCACGCTCGTGCTCGAGCGCACGGGCAACCTGTCGGTCAGCGTGATCGTCGGCCAGATCCGCTCGACCGCGACCGACCTGCTGGCCGGGACCGGGATGTCCTACGACGACGCGGCCGGGGCGGTGCGGGCGGCGGCGCGCGAGGCCGAGGCCGCGGCGGCCTCGTCGGGCTGACACGCCGGGCACCAGAACGTCGTCCGGCCGCCGATGGTGCCGCGCGCGAGCGCCGTCCTGCAGCGCGGGCAGCGCCCGCCGGCGCGGCGATGGGGCGTGAAGTGGCCGGCATGGGCGCCGCCCTTGCGGATCGCGTAGCGCACCGCCGCCCGCAGCGCCCGCCGCAGGCGGTCGAGCTCCTCCGTGGTGAGCTCGCCGGCGGGCCGCCGGGGCGACAGCCGCGCCCGCCAGAGCCCCTCGTCCGCGAGCAGGTTGCCGACGCCCGCGATCGCGCGCTGGTCGAGCAGCCGCGCCTTCAGCGGCGCGCTGCCCCGACCCACGCGGCGCCGGAAGGCGGCGCGGGAGACGTCCGCCGCATCGGGCCCGACGTGCGAGAAGTCCGGCTCGAGCACCGCGCGCCCCAGCCGGCGCTTGTCGCGCAGCGCCAGCCGGCCGCCGTCCGCGAACTCCAGCGCGAACCGGTCCCAGCCGTGCGGATCGGGCGGCTCGTCGACCGCGATCCGGCCCGCCATCCCGAGGTGCAGGCCGAGCTCTGGCCCGCCGCCGGTCTCCACCCACAGGAACTTCCCGCGCCGGTGGGCGGCGGTCAGCCGCCGGCCGGTCAGCGCCGCCGCGAGCTCGCCGGGGGCGTGCGGCCGGCACACGTACGTGTCGCGGTCCTCGACCGCGGCGATCTCACGCCCGAGCGCGCGCTCGATCTGGCGCCTTGCACGCTCCGCCTCGGGCAGCTCGGGCATTGCGGGGTGAGACTAGGGATCGGCGAACGGCGGCTGGTGAGGGGTCGGTTATGCGGCCATGATCGAGCCGGTCCGGGCTCCCTCCTCACCCGGCAAGCTGGTCGCGCCCCGCAAGCGGCGGCGCCGTTACCCTTGCGCGCCCATGAGATCGCGCCGCACCTGCCACGCCGTCCCGGGCTCGAATGAGCGCTTCCTCGCCAAGGCCCCCGGGCTGGAGGCCGACGAGGTGTTCCTGGACCTCGAGGACGCGGTTGCGGCGGACGAGAAGGACCGCGCGCGCGGGCTCGTGATCGAGGCGCTGCGGGAGCTCGACTTCGGCTCCACGACGGTCGTGGTGCGGGTCAACGGCACCGACACGCCGCACTACTACCGCGACCTGATCGCGGTGGTCGAGCAGGCGGGGGACCGCCTCGACGCGATCATGCTGCCCAAGGTCCGCACGCCCGGCGACGTCGAGATGACGGCCAAGCTGCTCACGCAGATCGAGCTGGCGACGGGCCTCGAGCCCGGCCGGATCGGCATCGAGGCGCAGATCGAGGACGCCACGGGCCTGCTGGCGTGCGAGGCGATCGCGGCGGCGTCACCGCGGATGGAGACGCTGATCTTCGGCCCTGGCGATTACAGCGCGGCGGTCGGGATCCCGATCACGACGATCGGCGGCGCGCCCGAGGGCTATCCGGGCGACCACCTCAACTACGTGTTCTCGCGGCTGGTCGTGGCGGCCCGCGCGGCCGGCATCCAGGCGATCGACGGCCCGTACGCGCGTGTCGGCGACGAGGACGGCCTGCGCGAGCGCGCGCGGCTGGCGCGGGCGCTGGGGATGGACGGCAAGTGGACGATCCACCCGGGCCAGATCGCGATCGTCAACGAGGTCTTCAGCCCCGCGCACGAGGACTGGGAGCGCGCCGAGGCGATGCTCGCCGCCTACGAGGCGGCCGGCCGCGAGGGCCGCGGCGCCGCCGTGTTCGAGGGCGAGATGATCGACGAGGCCAACCGCAAGATGGCCGAGCGGATCGCGCGCGCGGGGCGCGCTGCGGGCTACCGGTCGAGATGACGTCACCGCTCAGGCACTTAGCTTTCTGACAGATACTTGACGATCGCCACGCCGTAGCGTTGGCTAATGCAGTGGCCCCCCACCGGTTCGCCCCGACCGGCCCCGCGAGCTCCGCGCCGCACGCGGAGGCGATCCACGCAGTGCTCCAGGCCCGCGTGATGGAGCTCGAGCGGCGCAATGACGAGCTCGACCGCTTCGCCGCCACGGCGGCCCACGAGCTGCGGGCGCCGCTGATCGCGATCGAGGGGTACACGGCGCTGCTGTCGGACCATCTCGACGGCGCACTCGACGACGCCGCCCGTCAGGACCTCGAGGCGGTGATGCGCGGGACGACCTGGATGCGCATGCTCGTGGACGTCCTGCTGCAGCACGCACGTTCGAGGGAACGGCCGCTGGGTCGCGCCGACGTGCGGCTCGACGCCATCGTCAAGGACTGCATCGCGATGCTCGGCCCTGAGATCGTGTCGCGTCGCGCGCGCATCGTGGCCGGCCCGCTCCCCGCAGTCAGCGGAGATGCCTCGCTGCTGGGGATCGTGCTGCAGAACCTCGTGGCCAACGCGGTGCGCTACGGACCGCGGCAGGACGGCGTCGTGCGCGTGTCGGCAAGCCGGGACGGCGGCGCATGGCGGCTCGCGGTGGACAGCCAGGGGCCGCCGATCGCGGCGCCAGACCGCACCCGCATCTTCGATCCGTTCCGGCGCGGCAGCGGCGAGCGCCGCGCGGACGGGATCGGGCTCGGCCTGGCGATCTGCCGCACGATCGTGGAGCGGCACGGCGGTGCGATCGGCGTCGAGCCGCTCGACGACGGCAACCGGTTCTTCTTCACCCTCCCCGGCTAGGCTAGGCCTCGAGGCGCCGCAGGCGGCGGGCCACAGCGGCCGCCTCCGCGCGCGAGTGCACGTCGAGCCGGCGCAGGATGTTCTTGACGTGCGACCGGACCGTCTCCGAGGAGACGACGAGCGTCGCCGCGATCTCGTCGGTGGTCCTGCCCTCGCCGATCAGGTCGAGCACCTCCCACTGGCGCGCCGTCAGCGGGCTGTGCACCGGCCGGAAGCCCTCTCCGGGCGCGGTCGCGCGCAGCTGCTCGATCACCCGCATCGCCATCCTCCGTGAGATGGCGGCCTCGCCGGTGAGCGCGCCCACGATCGCGCGCGGCAGCGCCTGCAGCTCGACGTCCTTTCGCAGGTAGCCGGAGGCGCCGAGCCGCAGCCCCAGCACGCCGAGCTCGTCGGTACCGGCGCTCGTGAGGAGGATCACGACCTGGTCGGGCCGGTGTGCCCGGATGCGGCGAGTTGCGGCGATGCCGTCGACGCCCGGCATGACGATGTCCATGACGACGACATCCGGCTCGTGGCGGCGGACGAGCTCGACCGCCTGCGCGCCGTCGGCCGCCTCGGCGACGACCGCGATGCCCGCGGCGCGCAGCGTGTCGTTGATGGTGCGGCGGGCAAACGCGTCGTCGTCGGCCACGACCGCCCGCCACAGGTCGGGGCCGCGATGCTCGTGGGGCTCGAGCATGTTCATCTAGTCAACGCGTGACATGCCCGAAGGTCGGGTCCAATACACCGCGCGAGGGTGAGATTCGTACCTCACCCGCCGGGGAGCCAAGACTCCCCGCGGGCACGTCCAAGTTCCCCTTTCCCCGCACGAGCGCGGTTGGGGAGACTGGGCACGAGGCCGCCCGCAACCCCAGAGCGCCCTGGGCAGGCGGACGCTGATAAAGGGGGACGGCGAGATGGCGGCGCACGGATGACAGTCCTCTCCGTTCCCCCGCCGGACGCCGGCCCTGCGCTCGCGGAGCGGCCTCACAAGCGGCGCGGCGAGAGGCCGGCGGTGCGGAGGGGCGGCCTCCCCGCGACACGGGACCTCGAGCCGACGCTGTGGGGCCTGCTGACGCTGGCCGGCGGCGAGATCGCGGTCATGGCGCTCGCCCCGGCACGAGGCGCCGCGGTCGCGGCGGTCGCGGCGGCGTGCCTGACGCTTGCGAGCGCCGCAGCGGTGCTGCGGGCGATCCTGACACTGTCGCCGGCGATGCCGCGGCCCGTGCGCGCGGCCGTCGTGGGGAGGAGCGCCTCGGCGCTCGACCTGAGGCGCGAGCTGGAGCGCGCCGGCGTCCGCGACGTCCTCGTGATCGGCGCGATCGTGCCCGGGCCGGTCCGGGCGAAGGCCCGCGACGCGCTCGAGCTCGGCGCCGTGAGCGACGTGGGCCGGATCGTGGGCGAGCGGTCACTCGATCTCCTGCTGCTCGGCCCGGGCGCCTCGAGGGTCGAGGCGGTGGATGCAGTGATGCGGTTCTGCGACGGCGATCCCGTCCGCCTCTGCGATCTCTCCGCCTTCTACGAGGACGTCTTCGGCCGGGTGCCGGTCGCGGAGATCGACGGGGCGTGGGAGCGGTACCTCCTCCACCCCCGGTTCCGCGAGCGGCGGACGCAGCGCGCCCTCGATGTGCTCGTCGCCGGCGCCGCGGCCGTCGTCCTGCTGCCGCTGCTCGCCATGCTCGTGCTGCTGATCCGCCGGGACGGCGGTCCAGCGCTGTTCCGCCAGCGCCGGATCGGCCAGCACGGCCGTCCGTTCATGATCCTCAAGCTCCGCACCATGCGCTGGGAGGGAGCCGACGAGCCCGCGCGCTGGTCGTCCGGCGACGATCCGCGCGTCACGCCGATGGGCCGCACCCTGCGGCGCACCCACCTGGACGAGCTCCCGCAGCTGCTGAACGTCCTGCGCGGCGAGATGACGCTCGTCGGACCGCGGCCGGAGCAGCCCGAGATCGCCGCGCGCCTCGAGGAGCTGATGCCGTTCTGGCGCGGGCGCCACCGGCACAAGCCGGGGCTCACGGGCTGGGCGCAGATCCGGTGCGGCTATGCGGGGTCGGACGACGACTCGGCCTGGAAGCTCGCGCACGACCTCTTCTACCTGCGCCACCGGTCGCTGGCGCTCGACGTCGCGATCCTCGTCCGCACGGCGTCGATGCTGCTGCGCGGGCCGCGGCGTGCCGAGCACCTCGAGGCGCCGTCCCCCGCGCCGCGGCTCACGGCCGCGCGGGAGCGTCCGCTCGCCCGCGTCCCGCCCCCGCGCGCGCTCGTCACCGGCGGCGCGGGATTCATCGGCTCGCACCTCGTCGACGCGCTGCTCGACGACGGCTACGAGGTCGTGGCGGTCGACGACCTGTCCGGCGGGCACGAGGCCAACCTGGCCGCCGCGCTCGCTCGCGGCGCCAGCCTCGTGGAGGCGGACGTGACGGTCGCGCGCGCGATGCGCCGGTGCCTCGAGCACGCGCGTCCCGAGGTCGTGTTCCACCTCGCCGCGCAGATCGACGTCGCGTACGCGATCGGCGAGCCCGTCTACGACTCGGCGGTCAACGTGATCGGGACCGTCGCGGTCCTCGACGCGGCGCGGGCGTGCGGGGCGCGGCGCTTCGTGCTCGCGTCCACGGGCGGCGCGATCTACGGCGAGGCCGCGGCGATCCCGACGCCCGAGCACGCGCCGGTGGCGCCGCTCTCGCCGTATGGCGCGGCCAAGGCCGCGGCCGAGCACTACACGGCGCTCTACGGGCGGCTGCACGGGCTCTCGACCGTGAGCCTCCGGATGGCGAACGTCTATGGCCCGCGGCAGGGCGCTTCCGGTGAAGGGGGCGTGATCGCGCGCTTCTGCCGCGCGCGGGTGGCCGGAATGGCCGTGCCGGTGTTCGGGGACGGGCGCCAGACGCGCGACTTCGTGTACGTGGGCGACGTGGTCGCGGCCTTCGCGGCGGCGGGCCGGAGTGACGTGGCGGGCGTGCTGAACGTCGGCACGGGCACCGAGACGAGCGTGCTCGAGCTCGTCGATCGCCTCGGGCTCGGGCTCGACTTCCGGGCGGGGCGCGCCGGCGAGGTGCGGCGCTCGGCGCTCGATGCGGCGGCGGCGGCCCGCCTGCTCGGCTGGCGGGCGCGCACGCCGCTGGCCGAGGGGCTGGCGGCGACGCTCGCGTTCGGTCAGGGCCTCCGGGAGGACGCGCCGATCGCGGTTTAGGAGGCACTGCGATCGGGCCGATAGCACTTGGTATGCCTCCGGTTCGTTCCGTCCTCGCCCTCGTTCTCGCCGCGCTCTGGCTGCCGGCGCCGGGGGCTTCGGCGGCGACCGTCGTCGTCCGCGCCGGAGCGGCCGCGCACGGCCGGCTCACGTTCGAGCTGCACGGGATCCGGCCCGACACCCTTCGCGCGGCGCGGCTGCGGGCCGGCGCCCACCGCCGTTCGGTGAGCCTGCGCAGCGTCCGCGCGGCGCTGGGCAGCGGGCGTCTGCGCGTCCGTGCACCGCGGTGGGCGCGCCGCCCGGTCCTGGTCCTCACGACCTCCTGCGGAAGCGTACGCACGGGCTACGGGCGCCTCGTGCTCGGCACGCGCGGCCTGCGCGCGTACTTCCGGCTCGGCGAGCGGTCCGGCGCCACGGCCTGCGAGCTGGCCGCCGGGGGCAGCGGCACGTACGGGGGCGGCGTGTCGCTCGGACGGCCCGGCGCGCTCGCCGGTGACCCCGACGCCAGCGCCGGGCTCGCGGGCGGAGGCTGGGTCCGGGTGGGCTCGCGTCCCGCGCTCAGCCCGGGGCGGGCGCTGTCCCTCGAGGCCTGGGTGCGCCCGTCTCCGAGCATCGGCAGCGAGACGGTGATCGGCAAGGACGGCCAGTATCTGCTGGGTCTCGAGGACCGCCGCGTGATGCTCCGCATCCGGTCCTCGTCCGGAGCCTACGAGCTGACCTCGCCGGAGCCGCTCAGGAGCGGCGCGTTCCAGCACGTCGTGGGCGTCTTCGACGGCGGCGCGCTGCGCATCTACGTCGACGGGCGGCAGGTCGCCGCCGCCCCGGCCTCCGGCCGCGTGCTCGCCGGCTCGCGCGCCCTGTACATCGGCGCCAGCCTGGGCCTGTACGACTTCCTCTGGGGCGCCGTCGACGAGGTCGCGGTCTACGGCAGCGCACTGCCGGCGCGAGCGGTCAGCCGCCACTTCGGCGCCGGCGCCGCGCGCTCTCTGACGCCCGACGCCTCCCCGACGGCGGACGGCGGCGACGTCTCGTGCGGCTTCGGAGGCTTCGCCGCCGGGCGGTGGCCGGAGGCGTGCTGGCGGGCCTACGGGCCCGAGAGCCCGTTCAACCAGCCGCTGCCGAGCGAGCCGCGGCTGGCCCCGGATTCGGCGGCCGTGGTGGCCCGCCTGATGTCCTTCGGGCCGATCGACCATCTCGTGGCCGGCGAGGCCGACACGCCGGACGACTACTGGCATCCGACGTACTACTCGCAGCCCACCGACCCGCTCTACACGCTGCACTGCTACGAGAGCAGCTGGGGGACGTGCGCGATCGAGGGCGACGAGATCCGCGTCCCCGACGCCGCCCGGCCCGCCGCTGGCGGCGACGCCCACATGACCGTCGTCGACCAGGCCGGCGGCTGGGAGTACGACCTCTACAAGGTCCGCTCCAAGCCCACGGGCGGCGGCACGCTCGTGCTCCGCTGGGGCGGGCGCATCCGCATCTACGGCGACGGCCTGGCGTCGGGCGCGACGGCCGCCGGCTTCGGCACGCTCGCCGGCATCATCCGCGCGCCCGAGCTCACCGCCGGCCACATCGACCACGCCCTCTTCATGGTCGCCAACTGCGACGCCGGCCGCTTCGTCTACCCCGCCGCCAAGGGCGGCCGCAGCTGCGCGGCGCTCGGCCTGGCGACCAGCGACGCTCCGCCCATGGGCGCCCGCCTGCAGCTCGCGATGACCCCCGAGCAGATCGACGCGCTCCCGGTGCCCGCGTGGAAGAAGACGATTCTGCGTGCGATGGCCACCTACGGCATGATCCTGGGCGACACCGGCGGCGGGTCGTGGGGCATCCAGGCCGAGTCGGGCTCCACGTACACCAGCTTCGGCTACCCGGATCCGTTCGTCGTCTTTGCCCAAGCCAACGACTGGACGCCGTACAACGGCCGCTACGTCGCCAACCTGCGCTCCGACGTCGACTGGGCGCGCTACCTGCGCGTCATCGACCCCTGCGTCAGCGAGCGCACCTGCTGACGCGCTGCCCTCAGCCGGCCAGGAGCCGGCTGAGCTCGCCCACGATCCGGCGCGCGACGGCCTCCCACGAGTATCGCTCGACGAGGCGGCGGTGACCGGCCGCGCCCATGGCCCGCGCGGTCTCCGGGTCGGCGAGATCCAGCATCCGCTGACCGAGAGCGTCGAGGTCTCCGGGCGCCACGATGAACCCGGTGGCGCCGTCGGCCACGATCTCCGGCATCGCGCAGGAGTCGGTCGCCAGGCAGGCGAGCCGATAGGCCATGGCCTCCAGGAAGACGAGCCCGAACGGCTCGTAGATCGACGGCATGGCGAAAGCCGTGGCGTCACGGAACGCGGCGTCCAGCGCCGCTGCGCCCTCCGGGGTGGCGCGGTCCAGGCGGCCGAGGTAACGCACGCCGGACTGCGCGGGCGGTGGCTCCAGGGGGCCGACGATGCTCAGCTCCGCGTCGGGACGCTCCGTGCGCACGAGGCGGAACGCGCGCAGGAGGTCAGGCCCGCCCTTGCGGTTGAAGTCCTTTCCGACGAACAGGAAGCGGGGACGCTCGTGATCGCGGTCGACCTGCGTGGGCAGCCGGTCCAGGCCGGGGCCGGCCCCGACCGCGACGACCTTCTCCGGCGGCTGCCCGTAGTCCTCGATGAACGTGTGCCGCAGCCACTCGCTCATCGGGAAGATGACGTCGGTCCGCTCGGCGAGTCGCCGCTCGTAGTCGAGCCCCCGCCGGATCGATCGCGACCGGCGGTCGAGCGCGAGATCCGGCCGGCTCAGGTAGCCGGCCAGGTTGCCGTCGTGATACGCGCCGCGCAGCGTGCGGTCGCCGGGCAGCGGCGCCGGGCAATACCATCCCGTGAGCTGGAGCAGCACGTTCGCCTCGCCGCGCACCGTCCGTGCGCGGCGGTCCGCGACCCCGCTCATCGCCCGGCGCAGCAAGGGGCTCACCGGCGAGGTGCCGGTGTTGTAACGCTGACGCCAGCGCTCGCGGCTGAGCGAGGCACTGGCAGCCTTCTCCAACGTGGCGAGCGCCCCCGGGCGGCCGGAGACCGCGGCGACGAGCGCGCCTTCGTCGCGCAGGCCACCGAGCAGGCGGCGGCTGATCCCCGACCACGTGTGCTCGTCGAACGGCTCGCCGGGCGCGACGCAGACGATGCGCGGCCGCGCGGGAGTCATCGGGACGAGACTCTAGTGTCGCCGATCGACGGCGCCCGGGTGAGGGCGGTCGCGAGTGGGTCCTAGCGCGCTCATCCGCTCCTTCATCAGGACGAACCACGAGATCTGCGCGAGGATCGAGCGGCGGCTGCCGCAGGCCGCCGTGGACCTGTACCAGGTCTACCTGGACACCGTCGCGCGGTACATGAACGCGTCCTCGGGGGACACGCTGGTCGTCGATGTCGGCGGCGGGAGGAAGTGCGACTTCGCGAAGTACCGGCAGCGCGTCCACGGCCTGCGGATCGTCGCCGTCGACGTCTCCGCCGACGAGCTGGCGCAGAATCACGACGTGGACGAAACGCGCGTGGCGGACGTCACGCGCGAGCTTCCCTTCGCGGACGCAGAGGTCGATCTCGTCGCGTCCCATTCGGTGATCGAGCACCTGAGGAGCTCCGAGGCGTTCATCGCGCAGTCGGCGAGGGTGCTGAAGCGCGGGGGCGTGTGCGTGCACAACTTCCCATCGAAGTTCGCTCCGTTCGCGATCGCCAACCAGCTGCTGCCGCACGGGCTGGCGCGCAAGCTTCTCCACTCGCTCATCCCGGGACGGGAGGGCATCCAAGGGTTTCCGGCGTTCTATGACCGCACGTACCCGTCAGCCGCGCGGGCGATGCTGCAGCGCTACGGGTTCGAGGTCGCCCAGGTCGAGGTCAGCTACTACCAGGCCGAGTACTTCGATTTCTTCGTTCCGCTCTACCTGCTGAACGCGCTCTACGAGTACGTCGTCTACGCGCTGGGCGCCGAGAACCTCGCTGCGAGCCTGGTGATCGTCGGCGTGAAGCGCTGACTACCCTCCTCCGGTGCGACTGGCGGTGATCGAGAGCGCGCCCCGCGGAGGCCTGCTCCACTACGCCGCCCAGCTTGCCGACGCGCTCGCCGCCCGCGGACACGAGGTGGAGCTCGTGACGGCGCGCGACAATGAGCTCATCGGCCGCACCGGCGGAGCCCGCATGCGTGCCATCCTCGTCGCAGCGGCGCCGCCCCCCGTGGAGGCTCCCACGGGGCTGCCGTACGTGGCCCGGCGCGTCGCCATCGCGATCCGGCTGCTGCGCGCCTCCACGCGGACGGCCTGGGAGCTGCAGCGCGGCCGCTACGACGCCGCGATCGTGATCGACGACTTCAACCTCGCGCTGGCCGCGGCCTCCGCGCTCGCCTTCACGCTGCTCCCGCGCCGCCCGGCGTTGGCGGCGGTCTGCCATGAGCCGCGTCCCCGCAACCGCTGGGCGGGAGAGGATCTGTTCGCCACGTCGCGCCCGCTGCTCGCCATCCTCCGGCGGCTGTATGCGCGCCTGGACCTGATCCTCGTCCACGGCGAACGCAGTCGCGAGGAGCTGCTGCGGACCTCGAAGCCGGCGCACGTCGCCGTCATCCCCCACGGCGACGAGCGGATCGTGGCTCGCGACCCTCCGCCTCCGTCGGGAGAGGAGCGGGTCCTGTTCTTCGGGGACTGGCGGCGGTCGAAGGGCCTCCACGAGCTGACCGCGGCGTTCGAGCGCGTCGAGCGTCGACGGCCGGCCGCGCGCCTGACGATCGCCGGCACGCCGACGCCCGACGGGGATCCCGACCGGGTGCGGGGCTGGGCAGCGGCGCGCCGCGACCGGGTGGAGGTGATCGACCGTTACGTCCCGCTCGAGAGCGTCCCGGCCCTGTTCGCCCGCGCCCGCGTGGTCGCCACCCCATATCTCGCAGGGTCGCAGAGCGGGGTGCTGCACCTGGCCATGACCATGGAGCGGGCGGTGGTCACCAGTGATACCGGGGAGCTCGGCGGCACCGTCGTGGACGGCGAGACCGGCCTGGTCGTCCCCGCGGGAGACGTCGAGGCGCTGGCCGACGCGCTCGGCGAGGTGCTGGCGGATCCCGCGCTGGCCGCCCGCCTCGGCACCGAGGCCCGCCGGCGCATGCTCGCCGAGGCGGGCTGGGAGCGCGTCGCCGAGCGTGTGGAGGCCGAGCTGTCTCAGCTCGCCCGCCGCAAGCGGCGGGCGACGCTGCCGTAGGCACGCTCGGCGATCGGGCCCGCGGGGGAGGAGAGCAGCCTCCGGACGAGCGGTGAGGACTGCCGCCGGAAGCGCGCGAGCGAGTCCTCGCGGGTGACGCCAAGGCGCGGCCACTCGAGCGCCCGCGGGCGGTGGGCACGCAAGGGCAGCGCCGCGCCGGCGCGATACCCGGCTCGATCCGCGGCGGCGATGACGCGAGCATCGGCGTCCCCGTACGGGTACGCGATCGACGTGCACGCGCGACCCGTCTCGCGCTCGCAGTGCTGCCGCGAGCCGGCGAGCTCGTCCAGCAGCCGCGCGTCGTCGAGCCCGGTCAGGTGCGGATGCGTGCGGGTGTGGGAGCCGATCTCCCAGCCGGCGCGTCCGAGGCGGCGGAGCTCGTCCCACGAGAGCGGCCGAAGCTCGTCCTCCCACGGCCCGCCCGCCCACTGGTCGATCCCGGGCCACGTCATGGGGCGGTCGCTGCCCGCCCAGGCGGTCGGGACGTACACGGTGGCCGGCACGCCGAGCCGCTCGAGGACGGGCAGCGCCCGCTCGCGTACGGAGCGGTACGCGTCGTCGAACGTGACCGCGAGCGTCTTGCGCGCCGGCGGCTGCGTCACGGCGGCGGTGAAGGTCGCGCCGCGGTAGCCGCGCGCGAGGAGGTGCGAGAGCTGCGCGTGCAGCTGCGCCGGCGTGACCGCGAGGTCGGAAGGCCACCGCTCGCTGACCGCGTGGTAGCACAGGACGAGGACGTCGCTCATGCCCGCACTCGGGGCTTGACGTGCCGGACGTACAGCCTCCGCAACACCGGCATGCCCCGCCGCTCGGCGTAGCGGGCGAGCGGGACCGGCCGCGGGCCGTAGGCCGAGAAGCGCCGGTGGCGGCGCTCGCCGGTCGCGAACAACCGCTTCCACGGCATGTCGTCGCCGAGCAGCTCGTGCGCCTCGAGGCCGAGCTCGAAGCAGCGCTCGATGACCGCGCGGCGGAGCGCCAGGCCCGGGGCGAGCGCGCGCACCGACTCGTCGTAGCCGGTCTTGAGCAGATGCAGGCGCCCGCGGTGCAGCAGCGCGAGGTCGAAGGCGACGACGCGCCCGTCCAGCCACAGCTCGGACAGGCTGAGCGCGCCCATCCGGTGGAAGCCGTGCGCGACGGCGCGGTAGAACGCGAGCGTGTCCGGCGCCGAGGCGATCGCCGTCCCCGCCGCGCCCTTCCAGCCGCTCGCCTCGACGGCCAGCCCACGATCGAGCGCGCGGTCGACGTCGTCCGGGCTGCACAGGAGCTCGTAGCGGACGTCGTGCTCGCGATGCATCTTGCGGCGCCGGCGCTCGAGCTCCCGCCACCGGCCCTTCATCAGCTGCCGATAGGCGTCGAAGTCCCCGGCGGTGTCAACGATCGGAGACACGTGCTGCGCGTCCACCACCACGAGCCGGCGGCGGGCGCGCGCCGCACCCCGCAGGGCGCGGAGCGCGGGATCGCCGTCGGGCAGCGCCTCGACGGTGAGCTCGGCCGCGCCCGCGGCCCGCACCGCGGCCGCCGCGACGACTGCAAGGGCGTCGTCGTCGCGGGCGAGCGGCCGGAAGACCGGCGTGTGCAGCGCGTTCGCCATCGCCTGCAGCCGGCGGCCACGGCGCCAGAGCGGGAACGCGCCGGCGAGCTCCTCGCCGCGCCAGAGCAGGCAGATGCGGAGCCGGCGGCCGGCGCCGAAGCCGCGGCGCCAGGCCGCGAACCAGGCATGGCACGAGAACGGCAGCGGGTCGCGGGCCGCCAGGGCGTCCCACGGGCCCGCGAGCGACGCGAAGCGATGCTCGTCCGTAACCCACTCGATCCGGTCCGCCATGCCGCGCGCGACTATGCTCGCAGGCGTGGCGCGGCGGCGCACGGATCCGGCTCGCACAGGCGGCTCCGCGCGGCGCCGCGGTGTGCGCTTGAGCGTCTGGCCGCCGCTCGCGCCGGGCGTCTGGGCGACCCCTCCCCGGGAGACGCCTCCGTTCCCGCTCGGGACGCCAGGGTGCCGGCTGTTCTCGCGCGGCCGGGACGCCCTGTGGCACGGGCTGCAGGCGGCGCCGATCGAGCCCGGCGACGCGGTCCTGGCGCCGGCCTACCACCACGGCTCGGAGATCGAGGTGCTGGTGCGACGGGGCCTCGAGTGCCGCTTTTATGGCCTCACCCGGCGCCTCGAGCCCGACGAGGACCAGCTCGACGCGCTGCTCGGGCCGCGCGTCCGCGCGCTCCAGCTGATCCACTACCTCGGCTATCCGCAAGACGCCGCCCGCTGGCGGCGCTGGTGCGACGAGCGCGGGCTGCTCCTGATCGAGGATGCCGCGATGGCGTGGCTCGCCGAGCTGCCCGAGGGGCCGGTCGGCAGCCACGGCGACCTTGCGATCTACTGCCTCTACAAGAGCTTCGGATTGCCCGACGGCGCCGCGCTCGCGTCGCGCGCGCCCGCGCACGGTCCGCGCGAGGACGGCCCGCGGCAGCTGAGCGCGGTCGCGGGCCTGCACCTCGCCTGGCTCGCCCAGCGCTGCGCTGTCGCACCGCTTCCGCACGATGCGCGCGCCGGCGACGGCCACGTGCCCGAGGAGGACTTCGCGCTCACGGACGCCGATGCGCCGCCCGGAGCCGCGACCCGGCGGCTGCTGCCGCGCGTCGCCGATCGCGCCGCGGCCGCGCGGCGGCGGGCGAACGCGCGGGTGCTGCTCGACGCCCTCGGCGAACAGGTCCCGCCGCCGTTCGACGTCGTCGGCGCGGGTGCGGCGCCGTTCGCGTTCCCGGTCCGGACCGGCGACAAGGCCGCGCTGCTCGACCGCCTGCGCCGGCGGGGCATCGAGGCGCTCGACTTCTGGTCGCACCCCCATCCCGCGCTTCCCCGGCGCTTCGCGGATGCGGCCGCGCGCCGCGCCTCGACCGTCGCGCTTCCTGTCCATCAGGAGCTCCGTCCCGGGGACCTCGACCGGATCGTCGTCGCGGTCCGCGGCCACGCCGCGCGCCGGCCGGAGCTGCGCCTGGAGCCCGTGGGAGACCTCGCGGCGGCCCGCGAGGCGTGGC
This sequence comes from Solirubrobacteraceae bacterium, assembly GCA_044865965.1. GTDB lineage: Bacteria > Actinomycetota > Thermoleophilia > Solirubrobacterales > Solirubrobacteraceae > Solirubrobacter. Next base: position 4,610 of record JBIOTP010000223.1, on the reverse strand, counting down.
GATCGCTGGCGGCGCGCACGCGCAACGTGTTCGCGACCTGGGAGTGGGCCTCGACGTGGTGGGAGCATTTCGGCCGCGACGGCGACCTGCGGCTCGTGCTCTGCGAGCGGGCGGCCGGCGCGCCGGTCGCCCTGCTGCCGCTGCACCTGACGCGCCCGGGCGGGCTGCGGGTCCTGCGCTTCCTCGGCCACGGGCCGGCCGACCAGCTCGGGCCTGTGTGTGCCGCCGAGGACGTGCCGACGGCCGCCCGCGCGTTGCGGCGGGCGCTGGCGGGGCCGCTGCGCGGCTGGGACCTCCTCGTGGCCGACCATCTCCCGGCCGACCAGGCCTGGGACGCGCTGCTCGGCGCGCGCGTCGCCGCCCACGAGCCGAGCCCCGTCGCCGACCTGCGCGGGACGGACTGGGACGCGTTCCTCGCCACCCGCAGCGCCGGCCTGCGCAAGCAGATCCGCTATCAGGAGCGCCGGCTCGAGCGCGAGCACGAGCTGCGCTACCGGCTGGCGACGGACCGCGACCGGCTGGACGACGACTTCGCGCTCCTGTGCCGGCTGCACGAGCAGCGCTGGGCGCCGGCGGAGTCGGACGCGTTGCGCGGCGGCCGCCGGGCCTTCCTGCGCGACTTCGCACACCGGGCGCTCGACGGCGGCTGGCTGCGGCTGTGGTTCCTCGAGCTCGACGGCCGCGCGGTGGCGGCCTGGCTCGGCTTCCGCTACGGCGGCGTCGAGTCCTACTACCAGGGCGGCAGGGACCCGGCCTGGGACCACCGCTCGGTGGGGGCGGTGCTCGTGGCGCACACGGTCCGTACCGCGATCGCGGACGGCATGGACGAGTACCGCTTCCTGCGCGGCGGCGAGGCGTACAAGGACCGGCTGGCGACCCACGACGCCGGGGTGCAGACGCTCACGCTCGCCGGGAGCGCCGCCGGCAGCGCGGCGCTGGCCGCGATTCGCGTGCGCCGGGTCGCCGGCGCCGCAAGGCGGGCGCTCGCGTGAAGAAGGTGGCCTACCTGGTCTCCCGCTTCCCCCACGTGTCGGAGACGTTCATCGCGCGCGAGCTGACCGCGCTCGCCGAGGAGGGCGCGGACCTCGAGCTGCTGGCGCTGTTCGCGCCCCGCGACCCGACCGTCCACCCGGTGGCGCGCCCGTGGCTCGCACGCGTCCGGCGGCCGGGTCCCGCGGCGGCCGTGAGGGCCCTTGCCTGGTGGGCGCGGCGCCGCCCGCTGCGCCTCGCGGGCTCGATCGGGGTCGCGGGCGCCGGGTACGCGCGCCGCCCGGCGCTGCTCGGCCGCGCGCTCGTCACCCTCGCGCTGGCCGCCGCCCACGCGCGGCGCGTGGCGCAGGACGGCACGGAGCACATGCACGCGCACTACGTCACCTATCCGCTGCTCGCCGCCTGGCTCTGCCAGCGCCTCACCGGAGTCCCGTACAGCTTCACCGCGCACGCGCACGACCTGTTCGTCGACCAGTCGTTCCTGCGCCGGCGCGTGGCCGATGCGCGCTTCGGCGTGGCGATCTCGGAGTACAACCGCCGCTTCATCGCCGCCTGTGCGCCGACGCGCACCCCGATCCACGTGGTGCACTGCGGCGTCGACCCGGGCGCCTACGGCTTCCGCCCGCGGGCGCCGTCGGCCGGGGTCGTGCGCGCGTTGTGCGTCGCCAGCCTGCAGGAGTACAAGGGGCACGCGGTCCTGCTGCGCGCGCTGGCGGGGCCGGAGCTCGACCGCGTCGAGCTCGACCTCGTGGGGAGCGGGCCGCTCCGCGGCGAGCTCGAGCGCCTGACCGGCGCGCTCGGGCTCGAGGGGCGCGTGCGCTTCCACGGCGCGCTGACCGAGCCGGAGGTGACGGCGCTGCTCGGCCGCGCCGACTGCTTCCTCCTGCCCAGCGTCGTGGCCCGCGACGGCCAGATGGAGGGCATCCCGGTCGCGCTGATGGAGGCGCTGGCCGCCGGCGTGCCGGCCGTCGCCACCCGCCTGTCCGGCGTCCCGGAGCTGATCCGCGACGGCGAGACCGGCCTGCTGGCGGAGCCGGGCGACGCGGCGGACCTTCGTCGCGTGCTGTGCGCGCTGCTCGCCGACCCTGCGGCGGCGCGGGCACGCGCCGAGGCGGGCCGCCGCCTCGTCGAGGCCGAGTACGACCTGCGGGCGTCCGCGGCGGACCTCGCCACGCTGCTCGGGATCAGCCGAGGTAGCGCCTGAGGTGCACGTCCACGGCCGACCCGACGCTCAGGCGCCGGCGCACCAGCTCAGGTCCGCGCCGCGCCAGCTCCGCGCGCAGGCCGTCGTCGTCCAGGAGGCGCCGGCACTCGCGCAGCACCGCCGGCCGGTCGCCCGGCGGGACGAGCCGCGCCGCGCCCGGCAGCAGCCTCGGCAGGTCGGAGACCGACGCCGCGACGAGCGGCACGCCGGCCGCGAGCGCCTCGAGCGGGCCGAGCGGGAGCCCCTCCGCGGCGGTGGAGGGGAACACCGCCACGTCGGCGGCCGCGAGCAGCCGCGGCACGTCCTGGCGCACGCCGAGCAGCCGCAGCGGGACCCCGCGCTCGCGCGTCGCGCGCTCCAGCTCCGCGGCCAGTGGCCCGCCGCCCACCGCGAGCACCGTGACGTCCCGGCCGGCCAGCTCGGCCGCGAGGTCCGGCAGCACCTCGACGCCCTTCCCCGGCCGCAGGTGCGACGTGCTGATGACGATCGCGGCGTCGTCGCGCAGGCCCAGCTCGTGACGGACCGCCCCGCGGGCGTCCGGGTCGGGCCGGTAGGCGTCCGGGTCGATCCCGAGGTAGCAGACCTCGAGCTTCGCGCGCGGCACCCCGAGCGCGGCGAGCGCGTCGGCGACCGCGTGCGAGACCGCGAACAGCCGCTCGACGCGCGCGGCCATCCAGCGGTGGCGGGTGCCCGCCAGAGTCAGGCGCGACGTGCCGGGGACGATGTGCTTGGTCGCGTAGCGCCGCACGCCCAGGGGGAGGGCCAGGGCGTGATATGCGTCGGTCCCGAAGTGGGCGTGCAGGTGCGTCGCGCCGACCGCGCGCAGCAGCCGTGCCAGCCGGACGGCGAAGCGCGGGTCGGCCGGGTGGCGTGCCGACGGCAGCGTGTGAAGCTCCGCGCGCACGTCGGCGGCGAAGGCCGCGGACGCCGGCGGGGCGGGGAACACCAGATGCGTCCGCGCGCCGTGGCCGGCGCAGCGCTCCGACAGCGCCACGAGGAAGCGCTCGAAGCTGCCGTACTGCCGGCTCGGCCAGCCCATCACGTGCACGATCGCGTGGCTCACGACCGGCCCTCGGCGCCATGACCCTGCGGGTCCACGTGATGATCGACTCGCTCACCTGGGGCGGCGCCGAGCTGCTGCTCGCGGATCTGGCCAGGGGCGCCGGTGCCCATGGGCTGGCGCTCTCGGTCAGCCACCTCTACCACGCTGACGACGAGCCCGCGGCCCGCCCGCTGCGCGCGGCCGGGGTGGAGCCGCACGCGATCGGCGCCGGCCGCCTCATGGACCCGCGGACGCTGCGCCTCGTCCGGCGCCATCTCGCCGGCGTGCAGCCCGACGTCCTGCATACGCATCTTCAGTACGCCGATCTCCTCGGGGGGGCGGCCGCGCGCAGCCTCGGGTTGCCGGCCGTGTCGACGCTGCATGTCACGGACGCGGACGCTACTGCCCGCGACCGTGTCCGCTCGCGGCTGGCAGCCCGGGCGCGGCGCCACTGGCACGCGCGCGTGATCGCGGTCTCCGACCACATGCGCGCCGTATATCTCGCAGCAGGGGCGGACCGTCCGGACCACGTGCTCACCGTCCACAACGGGATCGCCAGGGAGCCGGCTCCCGGCGCCGGGGCGCGGGTGCGCGCGGAGCTCGGCCTCGCGCCGGAGGATCTCGTCGTCGCGATCGTGGCGGTCCTGCGGCCCGGCAAGGGCCACGACGTCGCCGTGGCCGCGGTGGAGCACGTGCGCCGCGCGCTTCCCGCTGCGCGGCTGCTCATCGCCGGCGACGGCCCGGCCCGTGACGAGGTCGCGCGGCTGGCCGCTCCCCTTGGCGACGGTGCCGTGCTGGCCGGCCACCGCGACGACGTGATGGCGGTCCTCGACGCCGCGGACGTCCTCGTGCACCCGTCGCGCGCCGATGCGTTCCCCACGGTGCTGCTCGAGGCGCTCGCGGCCGGGCTGCCGGTCGTCGCGACCGCCGTCGGCGGGATCCCGGAGATCGTGGAGGACGGGCGGACGGGCGTGCTCGTGCCGCCCCCGCCGGGCGGCCGTGCGTTCGCCGAGCCACTGGCCCGGCTGCTGCGCGACGGCGAGTTGCGGCGCGCGCTCGGGCGGCGGGCGCAGGAGCGCTTCGCGGCCGAGTTCACCGCCGAGCGCTGGGCGCGCCGGCTGCGCGCCGTCTACGACGAGGTGACGACCTGACCGCCGACGGAGCCCTCTACTGCCCCGCAGGCTGGGACTTGGCCCTGCCGGTCGGCGGGCTCGACGAGGTGAGGACCTGACCGCCGACGGGAGCCTGTACTGCGCCGCGGGCTCGGGCCTGGCGGCGTTCGTGGACGGGCTGGCCTGGCTGTGGCGGCTGGGGCCGCGCGTGGATGCCCCGGCGGCCGGCGCCGTGGGAGTCGGCGGCGCCGCCGACGCCGCC
>JBIOTP010000222.1:0-9551 GCA_044865965.1 Solirubrobacteraceae bacterium | reverse complement strand
CGGCACACTCCCGGGTCACCGTGCGGCGTCAGCCGGCGCCGGCGACCACCGGCGACCGCACGTACTTGCGAACACCGGGACCGGGGGACGCGCACACCGCGGCGACGTGGTGTGCCGAGAAGATCGCCACGGGCCCGCGCGGGGCGCGTACGGTCGCGCGCCATGAAATGGAGCCTTCCGCTGGCGGCCGCGGTCACCGCCCTTGCCCTCGGCGCGTCGCCGGCGTCCGCGCTGTCGCCCGGACCGACCGAGCTGAGCTTCGACGCGGTGCCCGTCGGCACGCCGATCCAGAACGTGTCGCTGCCGGGCGGCGTGACGTTCTCGATCCGGTCCTCGAGCACCACCGCCACGTGCAGCGGATCGATCGTCGCCGAGCCGACCGGTCACCGCGCGCTGCGCGGCACCTGCACCGCGGGCACGCCGGTCCTGCGGGTCACGTTCGCCCAGGTCCAGGGCTGGATCGGCCTGAAGGTCAGTGACGACAGCGTCCCGGTCTACCTTGAGGCGTTCTATCCCAGCGGCGCCAACTACGGCTGGGACTCGCAGCTCTCGCTCACGCCCGACCCGCCTCGCCCGGGACCGTGGAGCCCGCCGGTCTCCATCTCGAGCGGCGGGTCCGGGGCCAAGGTCGGCTACGTCGAGCTGTCGCCATACAACAGCGCCACGCGCCCGCTGACGATCCGCACGGTCGCCGTGTCGCCCGTGGAGCAGCCGGACCTGGCCATCACGTCCACGCCGCCGCGGGTGTCCCCGAGCGCCACGGCGACGTTCACGTTCGCCGCCAGCACCCCCGGACCCGTCTTCCGCTGCCAGATCGACAACGGCACCATCGAACCGTGCACGTCGCCGTACACGCGCGGCGGGCTGTCCGAGGGATCGCACTCGATGCGCGTCTACGTGATCGGCGACGACTACGCCGGGGCGACGAACTGGGAGTACGCGTACTGGACCGTCGACACGATCCCGCCCGAGACGTCCGTGTCGGTCTACAGCGCGGGCTCGCCGTACGCCGAGGGAGCGGTCCGCATCTCGCCCTACGCGAACGACACCGTCCGCTACGAGTGCGCGCTCGACGGCGGCCCGTTCGGCCCCTGCCCGCCGAACAACGTCTACGCCGGGCTCGCGGTCGGCCCCCACAGCGTGCTCGTGCGGGCGATCGACGACGCCGGCAACGTGGACGGCACGCCCGCGTCGGCGAGCTGGATCGTCCGCGGCGCCACGCCGCGGGCGGTGTTCGATCCCGCCGGCCCACCGCAGGCCGGCCGGTCCTCGACGGTCAGCGTGCTCGACGGCGACGTGCTGGTGCTCGTGCCGGGGCAGGGCTTCGTGCGGCTGAGCGGCGCGGCGAACATCCCCGTCGGGGCGACCGTCGACGCGCGCAAGGGCACCCTCGCGGTGACCACCGCCGCGGACTTCCTGCCGGCCGGCAACCCGCGGCACAAGACGCAGTCGGCCCGGCTGTCCGCGGGCATCTTCCGCATCCTCCAGCGGCGCGCCCGCAACGGCACGGCGAACACCGACCTCGCGCTGCAGACGCCGGCGGGCGCGGAGACGGCGTGCGCCGCGGGCCGGCCCGCGCCGGCCAAGGGCGTGGTGCGCAGCCTGAGCGGCACCGTGAAGGGGACGTTCCGGGCCGTCGGCGCGGCAGCCGCCGCGACCGTGCGCAACGCGACGTGGACGATCGAGGACACGTGCAGGGGCACCCGCATCCGCGTGGCCCGCGGCAGCGTCTCCGTCTACGACAAGGCGCGCAAGCGGACCGTCCGGATCAAGGCCGGCCGCTCGTACCTCATCAAGGCTCGGCTGTTCGGTGCCAAGAAGCTCAGATGAAGCGCTTCGGCGGGCGGGCGGCGGCATCGACGCCGACCCGCTCGGCGGCGCGCGCGAACGCCTCGTCCATCGGGGCGACCGCGCTCCTCAGCACCCGGTCGGACAGCCGGGTGTCGAGCCCGACGAGCCGCAGCGGACCGCCGGTCGCGATGCCCGCGTTCGCGGCCGCCACGTCGAAGCCGCCGAGCTGCCCCGCGAGCTCCTCCACGGCCGCGTCCAGCCCCGCGCGGTCGCGCACGTCCGCGGTGGCGGTCGCGGCGCCGTCCGGCAGCGCGCCGGCCACGCCGGCGAGCCGCTCGCCGTCGATGTCCAGCAGCGCGAGCCGCATCCCACGGCCGGCGAGCTGCCGCGCGAGCTGGGCGCCGATGCCGGACGCGGCGCCCGTGATGAGCGCGGTGCGCCCGTTCAGGTCCCAGGCCATGCGGCACTGTATCCAGTGCCCCGACCGATCCCGGGAACGTGGTAGCTTGCCGCGTCGCATGAGTACTCCGGGAGGCCAGGGTGGGCCCGAACGTCCGGGAGGCGGGTGGGAGAGCAGCTGGCAGCAGCAGTACCCGCAGGACCCCTACCAGCAGCAGCCCACCCAGCAGCAGTGGGGCGCCCCGCCGCCGCACCAGCCCTCCAGCGGCTCCGCGATCGCGGCGCTCGTCCTCGGCATCTGCGGGATCGTGCTGTGCCCGATCGTCCCGTCGATCCTCGCCCTGGTGTTCGGCTACAAGGGGCGCGACGAGGTCGACAGGTCCGGCGGCGCCATCGGCGGCCGCGGGATGGCGACCGCCGGCGTGGTGCTCGGCTGGGTCGGCCTCGCCATCTGGGCGCTGCTCGTCGGGCTGATCATCATCGGCGCGGCGGTCGGCGACGAGGAGAGCACGTTTGAATCAATGCGGGCGGCGAGCGCGCTCGCTTAGCGAGGAGCAGCGATGAGCGAGCAGTGGCAGCAGCCGTATCCCGAGCAGCCCGGCGGGCCGACCGGCCCCCCGGCGGGCGGCGGCCGCACGCCCGGCAAGGCGACCGCGTCCCTGATCCTCGGCATCATCGGCCTCCTCATCTGCCCGATCGTGTGCTCGGTGCTGGCGATCGTGTTCGGTCAGCAGGCCAAGCAGGAGATCGACGCCGATCCGTCGCTCAGCGGGCGCGGAATGGCCCAGGCGGGCTTCATCCTGGGGATCATCGGGATCGCGTTGGGTGTGGTTGGCGGCATCGCGGTGCTCGCCTCGTAGCGGATCCGCGGGTCGGGCGAACTGCGGGCAAGGTGAGGGGGAGCCCGGATCGGCTGGCGCCGGCGCGGTGATCGCGCGAGGTCGGTATGCGCGCGCGAACTGGCTTGCCGCCCACGATCGATCACGCCCGCTCGATCGTCCGAGGGTGTGTGTCAATTGAGTTCGACCAGGTCGAACTAGATTTACGCACCCCCTTTGCGGCCTTGATCGATCCCGGCGAGCCGGTTCGGGCTCCCTTCTCACCTGCAAGCAGTTCGCCGGGCCCGCCTAGCCGACGATCGTCGCGCGCTCGGCCATCGCATACACCCACGGCCCAACCGCCACGACCGCGAGCGTCGCCAGCGCGCGCGGTTGGGTGCTGAACGCGCGGTCGGCGAGCCGGCGCGGGCCGGCGAGCGGGGCGCGGCCGGCGAACGCGGCGATCAGCCCGCCAAGCCCGGCGAGCACGGCGAGCGCCGCGATCGCGACCCAGGCCGCGTTGTAGCGCAGGAACCCGGGGTCGCCGTGGGCGGCGAGCACGAATGCTCGCGTGGCGCCGCAGAGCGGGCACGGCAGCCCCGTGGCGGCGCGGAACGGACACACGAAGCCGAGCCCGTGGCCGTCCGGCGACAGCGCCGCGCCTGCGGCGAACGGCAGGCAGCCGGTCCCCAGCAGCAAAGCCGCGTTGCGGCGCTCGCGGGAGCCGCTCGAAGCCATGGGAACAAGTATCGCGATTTGGCGTCGATAGAATCCGTACCTCCAGGATCGGATTTATGAGCCCGATGATCGACATCTGCCGCGTCGAGGAGCTGGCGCCCGGCGAGCACCGCCTGATCGAGTGGGATGAACTCGAGATCGGCGTGTTCAACTGTGGCGGCCGGCTGTTCGCCATCGAGGACCGCTGCTCGCACGACGACGGCGAGCTCGTCTACGGCGAGGTCGACGAGGAGGACTGCACGATCGAGTGCCCGCGCCACGGCTCGCGATTCGACCTGCGCACGGGACAGCCCGTGAACCTGCCAGCGTACGTCCCGATCGACACCTTCCCGGTGAAGGTCGACGACGGCGTGATTCGAGTGGAAGTCGAGTGACCTGATGGCTACTCCCGAGGTGATCGCCGAGCAGCAGGCGCTCGCCGGCATCAATGCTGACTACAAGGAGAAGTACGGCTTCTTCGACCCCGAGAACTACCTCTTCAAGGCGCCCAAGGGCCTGAGCCGGCGCATCGTCGAGGAGATCTCGCAGTACAAGGACGAGCCGCAGTGGATGCGCGAGTTCCGCCTGAAGGCGCTCGAGCACTTCCTCGCCCGGCCCCAGCCCACCTGGGGCTCGCCGATGCTCGCCGAGGTCAACTACGACGACATCCACTACTTCGTGCGGGCCTCTGAGCGCGCCGAGCGCTCGTGGGACGACGTCCCCGAGGACATCAAGAAGACGTTCGACCGGCTCGGCATCCCCGAGGCCGAGCGCAAGTTCCTGTCCGGGGTCGGGGCCCAGTACGAGTCCGAGGTCGTCTACCACCAGGTGCGGGAGGACCTCGAGAAGCAGGGCGTGATCTTCCTCGACATGGACTCCGGCCTGCGGGAGCACGAGGACATCGTCCGCGAGCACTTCGCGACGATCATCCCGCCCAACGACAACAAGCTCGCGGCGCTCAACTCGGCCGTGTGGTCGGGCGGCTCGTTCGTGTACGTGCCGCCGGGCGTCAAGGTCGAGATGCCGCTGCAGGCCTACTTCCGGATCAACACCGAGAACATGGGCCAGTTCGAGCGGACGCTGATCATCGCCGACGAGGGCTCCTACGTGCACTACGTGGAGGGCTGCACGGCGCCGGTCTACACGACCGACTCGCTGCATTCCGCGGTCGTCGAGCTGATCGCCAAGCCGGGCGCGCGGATCCGCTACACGACCGTGCAGAACTGGTCGCAGAACGTCTTCAACCTCGTCACCAAGCGCGCGTACGCGCACACCGACGCGACGGTCGAGTGGGTCGACTGCAACCTCGGCTCGAAGCTGACCATGAAGTACCCGTCGGTCTACCTGATGGGCGAGCGCGCCCACGGCGAGGTGCTCTCGATCGCGTTCGCCGGCCACGGCCAGCACCAGGACGCCGGCGCGAAGATCATCCACGCGGCGCCCAACACGACCTCGAACATCTTCGCCAAGTCGATCTCCAAGGACGGCGGGCGCTCCTCCTATCGCGGCCTGCTGGAGGTCGCCAAGGGCGCCCACGGCGCGCGCTCGAAGGTCGTCTGCGACGCGCTGCTGCTCGACGAGCACTCGCGCTCGGACACCTACCCGACGATCCGCATCGGCGAGGACGACGTCGACGTCGGCCACGAGGCGTCGGTGTCGAAGATCGGCGAGGAGCAGCTCTTCTACCTGATGGCGCGCGGCATCCCCGAGGACGAGGCCGGCAAGCTGATCGTCAACGGGTTCATCGAGCCGATCGTCAAGGAGCTCCCGATGGAGTACGCGGTCGAGATGAACCGGCTGATCGAGCTCCAGATGGAGGGCTCCATTGGCTGAGCTCGCGGCCGTCAAAGAGCCCGGCTGGCTGAAGGCGCGCCGCAGCGATGCGGCGCGCAACGCCGCCGCGCTCGACCTCCCGCGCTTCAAGGGGAGGGCCGGCTGGGAGTTCACCGACCTCGGCAAGCTCGACCTGGCGGCATTCACCGCCGCCGCGCCCGGCGAGGGCGACGCGTCGGCCACCGAGCGCGTGGAGACCCTGCTGCAGGCGCCCGACGGCGCGCTCCACCTCGGCCAGGTCGACGGCCGCGTGATCGAGGGGCCCGCCGAGGACGGCGTGCTCGCGCTGCCGCTCACGCTGGCGGTGGAGTCGCACCCCGAGCTGGTTCAGCCCCACCTCGGCCAGGTCGTGCCGGCCGGCCAGGACGTCTTCACCGCGCTCAACGACGCCGGCTGGACCGGGGGGGCGTTCGTCTACGTCCCCCGCGGCGTGCGGGTCGAGGCGCCGATCGTGCTGACCGCCATCTCCGACGCCGCCGGCGTCGCGCTGCACCGGCGCGTGCTGGTCGTGCTCGAGGAGGGCGCCGAGGCGGAGGTCTGGGAGCAGCATCTCTCCGGCTCGCCCGACGCCGAGACGCTGCTCAACTCGGTGGTCGAGCTGCGCGTCGGCCAGAACGCGCGCCTGCGCTTCGTCGGCGCCCAGGACATGAACGAGCGCTCGTGGGTGTTCGGCACGCAGCGCGCCGAAGTGGCGCGCGACGGCGTGCTCGACTGGGTCGTCGTCGGCTTCGGCTCCGGGCGCGGCAAGCTCCGCACCGAGACGCTGCTCGCCGGCGAGGGCGGCGAGGCGAAGGTCACCGGCGCCTACGCGCCCCACGGCCGCCAGCACATCGACTACGACACCACCCAGGAGCACGGCGCGCCGAACACGACGAGCGACCTCGCGTTCCGCGGCATCCTCGCGGACCGCTCCTCGGCCGTCTGGCGCGGCGTGATCAAGGTCGATCCCGGCGCCCAGCAGACCGACGCCTTCCAGGAGTGCCGCAACCTGCTGCTCTCCAAGCGCGCGCACGCGGACGCGATCCCCGGGCTGGAGATCCTCGCCAACGACGTGCGCTGCACACACGCGGCGGCGATCGCCCAGATCGACCGCGAGCAGGTCTTCTACCTGCGCGCCCGCGGGCTGCCTCAGCCGGTCGCCAACCGGCTCGTGATCGAGGGCTTCATGGCCGAGCTGGTCGAGCGCTTCGAGGAGGGCCCGATCCGCGAGGCGATGACCGGCGCGCTGGAGCGCCGCCTGTCCGTGCTGCTCGACTGACCCGCGAGGGGTTAGGGTGGGCATCGCAGTCCGCCACTGAGGAGGAGAGATGCCCGAGAGCCTTGCCACGCTCCTGACGGAGACGGCCGCTCGCCACGCCGATCGGCCGGCGCTGAAGCTCGACGACCTGGTCGTCAACTACGCGATCCTCAACGAGGGCGCGACCCGCGTGGCCGGGTTGCTGAAGGACAAGGGCGTCCAGCCCGGCGACCGGGTCGGGATCATGCTCCCGAACGTCCCCTACTTCGCGATCGCCTATTACGGCGTGCTGCGCGCCGGCGGCGTCGTCGTGCCGATGAACGTCCTGCTCAAGGGCCGCGAGGTCGCGTTCTACCTGAGCGACCCTGGGGCGAAGCACCTGTTCGCGTGGCACGGGTTCCTCGAGGCCGCGCAGGAGGGGGCGAAGGAGGCCGGCGCCGAGGTGATCCCGGTCGAGCCCGGCAAGTTCGAGCAGCTGCTCGCCGAGGCGCCGCGGGCGCCCGAGGACGCCGAGCGCGACGGCTCCGACACGGCGATCATCCTCTATACGTCAGGGACCACCGGCACGCCGAAGGGCGCCGAGCTGACCCACGCCAACATGCGAGACAACTGCCGCTACGGCGGCGTGGACCTCGTGGGCATGAACGAGACCGACGTCGTCCTCGGCGCGCTGCCGCTGTTCCACTCGTTCGGGCAGACGTGCTGCATGAACACCGCCGTGCGCGCGGGCGCCTGCCTGACGCTGATCCCGCGCTTCGACCCCGGCAAGGCGCTGGAGATCATCCAGCGCGACGAGGTGACGATGTTCGACGCCGTGCCGACGATGTACCACGCGATCCTCAACCACCCGGAGCGCGGGAACTTCGACACGTCCTCCCTGCGGCTGTGCTGCTCGGGCGGCTCGGCGATGCCGGTCGAGGTGATGCGCTCCTTCGAGGAGGCGTTCGACTGCAAGATCCTCGAGGGCTACGGCCTGTCGGAGACCTCGCCGGTGGCCTCGTTCAACCACCCGGACCGCGAGCGCAAGCCGGGCTCGATCGGCACCCCGATCCAGGGCGTGGAGATGAAGGTCGTCGACGACGACGGCAACGACGTGCCGCAGGGCGAGGTGGGCGAGATCGCGATCCGCGGCCACAACGTCATGAAGGGCTACTGGAACCGCCCGGACACGACGGAGGAGGTGATGACGGGCGGCTGGTTCCACACCGGCGACATGGCGCGGGTGGACGAGGACGGCTACTTCTTCATCGTCGACCGCAAGAAGGAGATGATCATCCGCGGCGGCTACAACGTCTACCCGCGTGAGATCGAAGAGGTGCTCTACGAGCACCCGGCGGTCTCCGAAGCGGCCGTCGTGGGCATCCCGGACGACTCGCTGGGCGAAGAGGTCGCCGCCGCGATCGTCCTGCGGGAGGGCGCCGAGGCCGCCGCCGACGACATCCGCGCGTTCGTGAAGGAGCGCGTGGCCGCCTACAAGTACCCGCGCGCGATCTGGTTCGCCGACGAGCTGCCCAAGGGCCCGACGGGCAAGATCCTCAAGCGCGAGATCAAGGCCCCGGAGTCGGTCCAGCGGTAGCGCGGCGGCGGGCGACGGTCATCCCGCCGGCCAGCCCCAGCAGCGCCGAGTCGACGCGCTCGTCGCCCGCGATGCGGGCGTTGAGCGCGTCCATGGCGCGCGTGCGCTCGTCCTGGGGCTCGATCACGTCGCCGCCGAGCAGCGTGTTGTCGATCACCAGCAGGCCGCCGGCGCGAAGGCGCGGCACGAGCAGGTCGTAGTAGGTGGGATAGCCGCCCTTGTCGGCGTCGAGGAACGCGAGGTCGAAGTGCGGCCGGGCGGGGATCCGCAGCAGCGAGCGCTCGGCGGGGCCGAGCTCGATCGTCACGCGGTCGGCCATTCCGGCCGCCTCGAGGTTGCGCTGGGCGATCGCGGCGTAGTCCGGGTTGAGCTCGAGGCAGGTGAGGTGCCCGTCGGGCCGCAGGCCGCGGGCGATGCAGATCCCGCTGTAGCCCGTGAACGTCCCGACCTCGATCGCCTGGCGCGCGCCGATCGCGCGCGCCAGCACGGTCAGCAGCGCGCCCTGGTCGGGACGCAGCTGCATCTGGGCCATGGGCATCTGCTGGGTCTCGCGGTCCACGCGGGCGAGCACCTCGTCCTGGCCCGCGTGGCGGGTGAGGTACTCGGCCAGGCCCGGGATCTCGGAGCGGCGCGTCATGCACCCGAGACTATCCGCCGCCGCACCCCATAGGTCCGAGCCCTCGGCGGCGCGGGCGGCGCGATCGTCCGGCACGACGACGGCCGCAGCGTCTAACCGCCCTCGAAGCCGAACTCCTTGCCGGACGCCCCCGTGCCGCCGGAGCCCGCCGGCGCGCCGCTGGTGCGGCTGCCGGCGGCGCCGCGCACGCTCGCCTTCGACGCCACCGGCCCCGACGCGCTCGACGCCGAGCCGCCGCCGCTCGTGGACGCCGCCTTGTCCTCGAAGCCGAACTCGTCGCGCGGCGCGGGCTTCTTCGTCGCGTGCGGCGCCGGCGCGCGGTGGGCGGGCGTGGCGGTCGCGCGCGGGGGCGGCGTCGGGGTGGCCGCCGCGGCGAGCGTGGCGCGGGGAGACTTCTCCGCGATCCGCGGGTGCTCGGACCGGTGCGGGCGCCGCGCGTGCGGGCGCGGGTGGTGCGCCGAGGCGGCCTGGTGGGCGAGGATCGGCAGCGCGGGCTGGACCGCGCCGCTCATCACGCAGGCGGCGCCGGCGCCGACGCCGCCC
>JBIOTP010000221.1:0-4185 GCA_044865965.1 Solirubrobacteraceae bacterium | reverse complement strand
CGCGCGCGATGCCGTCCATCAGGCGATCCGCGACCTGCGGGGGACCGTGTTCGACCTGCACCCCGTCGTGCTCGAGCGCGGCGGGCTGGGATCCGCGGTCGGCGCCATCGCCCACGATCACGCTGCGCGGGGCGGCTTCGAGATCAGCGTCGACATCAGTCCGGACGCCGAAGGACCGCTCGATCGGCTTGTCCTCTCGCTCGTGCGGGAGCTGGTGGCGAACGTCTCCCGCCATGCCGAGGCCCGCCACGCCCAGGTCAAGCTTCGGCGCAACAACGGCGCCCTCTCGCTGGAGGTCATGGATGACGGCCGTGGGATCGACCCCGGCGAGGTGCGGCAGGCCGTCACGCGCGGCCACATCGGGCTGGCATCGGCCGCCCAGCGCGTCGAGGCGCTTGGCGGGCGGTTCGAATTGCTCAGCCCGCCGTGGGGAGGAACCGTGATCCGCGCCGAGATTCCGATCGGCGACGCCTGGACTAGTCCGATCGGGGGACCGCGCATCCCCTGACGGGGCGGCGCCGGCTCGTTCGCCGCTCTGGCCGGTCGACCGATGGTGCGCGCAGCGCCGATGTGGAAGCGTTCAGGCCGCATGCCGTACGTCCCATGCCCGGTCTGCGGCGTCCGGAGCTACACAGCGGCCACCTGGTCGAACATCGATCATTGCCCGTGCTGCGGGTGCGACCTGCCCCGGCCCAGCCGGAGCTTCACCACGGATGGCGGGCGCTCCCGCGAGCTCCGCTGGGCGGCACAGGTCGAGTCGGCCCGCGTCGCGCTCAGGCACCTGCGCGAACGCTCGGCCGGCTCGGCCCACTCCTGAGATCCCGGACCTGCGACGGTATCTGCACCGATGCCCGACCCAAGGCTCCTGTGCCTGCGGGGAGACCTCGTCGTGATCGGCAAGAGCCCGGATGGGGACTCGATCCGCTTCCTGCCGCGCACGCCGGAGCTCCTGCAGCGGCTCGAGCACGCCGAGCGCGTGCGGATCGCGGCCGACGGGACGGTCCAGCTGCGCCTGGACGGCATCGACGCGCCCGAGACGCACTACGAGAACCGCGCGCAGCCGCGGGGGGTGCGGGCGCGCTCCGAGCTGCTCGCCTGGTGCGGGTTCGCGCGGGTGACTTGGGATCCCGCCCACCCCGCCCACCCCGACGGCACGATCGTCGCGGCGACGCCGCCGCGCCGGCCGGCCGCCGTCCTGTCGGGGCTGGTGGACCCGAACGGGCGCCCGGTCTCGCTCCTGCTCGTGGGCGGCGACCTGCCCGCGGACGGCGCCGAGCCCGCGGTGGACGCGGCGCTCCTGCGCCGCACCGCGAGCGCGGCCCTGCTGGGTTCGGGCGCGGCCTATCTCACGCTCTACTGGTCGACCGCGCCGCCGCTGCGGGCGCTGCTGCGCGAGCTGGCGGCGCAGGCGCGCGATGCGCCGCGCGGCGTGTGGGCGCGCGACGCGACGGCCGGCTTCACGCTGCGCTCGCAGGCCTCGATCGGCACGGACGGCGCGCTGATCCTGCCCAAGCTGTTCCGCCGCTGCACGGACTACCTGCGGACCCGCCGCGCGGGCGAGACGCTGCCCGCGTGGCTGCGCCGGCACGAGGAGGACGGCGAGGACGACGTGGTCATCGTGGCCGGCGTGCGGCGGCGGCTGAGCGAGCTCGTCCACCAGGAGCACGAGCGCGTCGGGCTGCGGGGCGACCTGCTCGACTTCGTGTTCGAGGAGAAGTGACCGGCGACCCCTCCGCCCCCGCCGAGGGAGCTAGCTAACTTAGCTATTCGTGCTAGGATCGCGCCATGGCGCAGGTCGGAATGCACGAAGCCAAGACCAAGCTCTCGCAGCTCGTCGAGCGCGCCGAGGCCGGCGAGGAGATCATCATCGCGCGCAACGGCAAGCCGGTCGTGCGCCTGGTCCCGGTCTCCGTCACGAACTCGCTCGCGACGGTCTATGGCGCGCTCCGCGGCCGTGTCCACGTTGCCGAGGACTTCGACGACCTGCCCGACGACATCGCCGAGGCGTTCGGCGCCCGTTGAAGCTGCTGCTCGATACCCACGCCGTGCTGTGGTTTCTCAGCGGCGACGAACGTCTTGGTGAGAACGCGAAGCGCCATCTGACCGACGACACCAACCGCGTCCTGCTCAGCGCAGCCGTCGTGTGGAAGGTCGCGATCAAACGATCGCTGGGCAAGCTCGCAGTGCCAGAGGAGTACCTCTCGCTGCTGCTGCACGCCGGCGTCCAACCGCTGGCGGTGAGCGTCGACCATGCGGCCGCTGTGGAACGCCTCCCACTGCACCACCGCGACCCTTTCGACCGCATGCTCGTAGCCCAGGCCGGCATCGAAGGAGCCGCGCTCGTCTCGCGCGATGACGCGTTGCGGCCCTACGGCGTCACGCTCATCTGGTAGCCAAGCTAGTGGCCCCGGCCACTAGTCGAACAGCGCGTCCGGGGAGACCGCGACCCGGCGGCCGATGGCGACCGGCTCACCATCGGGCGACAGCGGGTCGTCGGGAAGCCGGCGCACGTCGCAGCACGCGAGCACCTCGGGCGTCAGGAAGCGCGACGGCTTGCCGTAGCCGTGCGCGTCGTCGCTGCCCTTGGGGCGGTGGAAGTAGCGCACCGGGACGTAGAGGTGCAGCGCGCGGCGGGCGCGCGTCATGCCGACGTAGAGCAGCCGGCGCTCCTCGTCGATCGCCTCGCGCGTGCCGGCCGAGAGGCAGGCCGGGAAGTTGCCGTCGTAGACCGCGAGCACGTGGACGGCGTCCCACTCGAGCCCCTTGGCGGAGTGGATCGTGGACAGCACGAGGTAGTCCTCGTCCAGCGCCGGCGGCTGCGCGAGGTCGGCGCTCGACTGCGGCGGGTCGAGCACGAGCTCGGCCACGAAGTGACGGGCGTCGCCGGCCTGCCGCGCGGCGGCCACGAGCTGGTCGAGGTCCTGCACGCGCAGCGGCCCGTCGGGGTAGTGCGCGCGCACGAGCGGCGCCAGCGCATCGCGCAGCAGCTCCGCGCGCGGGCCGGCGCGCGCCTGCTCGCGCGCGGCCGCGAGCGCCGCCACCAGCGCGTCGGCGCCGGCGCGCGCGGACTCCGGCAGCCGCTCGCGCGCGGCGGTCCAGCCGCCGGCGCCCTGCATGCCCGCGATCGCGCGGCGGGCGCCGACCGGCCCGATGCCCTCGACGCGCTGCAGCAGGCGAAACCACGCCAGCTCGTCCGCCGCGTTGTCGGCCAGCCGCAGCAGCGCGACGAAGTCCTTCACGTGCGCGGCCTCCAGGTAGCGCAGGCCGCCGTACTTGACGAACGGGATCCGCCGCCGCGCGAGCTCGAGCTCCAGCTGGTCGGAGTCGTGCGACGTGCGCATCAGCACGGCCTGGGCGCGCAGGTCCATCCCGCGCTCGCGCGCTTCGAGCACGCGGTCGCACACCTCGGCCGCCTGCGCGGACTCGTCGCGGCAGAACACGACGCCCGGCCGCACGCCCCCCTCGCGGTCGGTCCGCAGGCGCTTCGGGAACGCCCGCGGGACCTGGGCGGCGAGCGCGTTGGAGGCGTCGAGCAGCGGCTGCGTGGACCGGTAGTTGCGCTCGAGCGTGACCACCCGCGTGCCCTCGAACTGGGCCGGGAAGCCGAGGATGTGCGCGGCCGACGCCGAGCGGAAACCGTAGATCGCCTGGAAGTCGTCGCCGACCGCTGTGACCACGGGCCCGTGGGCGGCGAGCGCGCGCACGAGGTCGACCTGCAGGCCGTTGACGTCCTGGTACTCGTCGACCAGCACGTGGTCGAACGCGGCGGCCAGGCGCGGCCCGATGACCTCGTCGCGCGCGAGCGCGCGCCAGAGCAGCAGCAGGTCGTCGAGGTCCGCGACGCCGAGCGCCCGCTTGCGCGCCGTGTAGGCGCGGAACAGCCCCGAGATCGCCTCGCGGTGGTCCTCGCACCACGGGAAGTGCTCGGCCAGCACGGCCGACAGCGGCCGCTGGGCGTTGACCGTGCGCGAGTAGATGTCCAGCAGCGTGGCCTTGCGCGGGAACCGCGTGCGCGACCGGGCGTGGCCGTGCTCCTCGCGCAGCAGGTCGAGCACGTCGGCGGCGTCGCCGGCGTCCAGGACGCCGAATCCGTCCGGCAGCCCGACCGCGGCGGCGTGGCGGCGGACGATCCGGTGGGCGACCGAGTGAAACGTGCCGCCCAGCACGCGCGCGCTCGCGGGCACG
>JBIOTP010000220.1:0-3178 GCA_044865965.1 Solirubrobacteraceae bacterium | reverse complement strand
GTGCCGGCGCGGCCGAGCGCGCTGCCGGCCCGGCCACGCGCGGTGCCGGCGCGGCCGAGCGCGGTGCCGGCCGGCGCGTGCGCCGGCGCGAGCGAGGCGGGCGCGCCCGCCCACGCCAGCGCGTCCTCCCACGGCGCGCGCGTGTGCAGGTCGTAGAAGCCCGTGCGCGAGGCGAGCGACGCCTCGGGCGTGTCCTCGCCGCCCAGCCCGCTCACGATCCACTCGGCGACGTTCAGCCAGCGCACGCCGCGGGCGCTGTCGGGCCAGTGGGCGCGCATCCAGGCGTACTTGGCGAGCGTGCACAGCGGCGTGGCGGGCAGCCCGGCGCGCTCGGTGAAGTCCGGCAGCTCGGCGGCGATCCGCTCCGCCTCCGCGGCGCCGCGCGTGTCGTGCCATGCGATCGAGGGCACGACGGGGCGCCCGCCGGCGTCGACCAGCATCCCGGTCTCGGCCATGCTGGCGACGCCGATCGCCGCGGCCGGCGCATCGGGGGCGTCCCGCAGCGCCTCGTCCGCGGCCTCGAAGGCGGCCCGCAGCAGCGCGTCGGGATCGAGCTCGGCGCCCGTGGGGACGGTCCGCCACGGCGTGGCCGCGCGCCCGTGCGCGACCTCGGCGCCGCGCGCGTCGATCGCCGCGGCCTTGACCGACGACGTGCCCACGTCGAGGCCGAGCACCAGCGTGTCGGTCATCGCGACGCCTCCCCGGCGAGACCAGGCCCCGCCACGGCGGCCCCCGCCCCGGCGCTCACCACGGCGCGCCTCGCCACGGCGCCGCTCACCACGGCGCCGCTCGCCACGGCGCCGCTCGCCACGACGCCGCTCACCACGGCGCCGCTCACCACGGCGCCTCCTCGGCGGCCGGGTCGGCCGGCCGGCACCGGATGCCCTCGACCTCGCCGGCCAGCGCCACCTCACCGGCCGCGTGGGGGAGGAGGACGAGGCTGCCGCGGACGAAGGGCTCGCCGGCCAGGCTGCCCTCGCCGGCGACCCCCACGAGGACGCTGAACCCGGGCTCGAGCGTGTCGCCTCCGCGCACCAGCTCGGCGCGGAAGTAGGGATCGGCGGCCGCGGGGAGGACGCGCCGCTCGTCGCGCGGGCCGCACAGCGCGGCGAGACGCTCGTCGTCATACGCCGAGCGGTCGAGCGCCGCGAGCACGCGGTCCCAGCCGAGGCCGAGGTGGCTCTCGTCCTCGCTGAGCCCGAACGGGCGCCACTCCAGCAGCACCGAGAGGTCGGTCGGCTCTTGCAGCTCGACGATCAGGATCCCGGCCCCGATCGCGTGCGGTGTGCCGGCGGGCACGAAGATCGCGTCGCCCGCGGCGACCCGCAGCTCGCGCAGCGCGCCGAGCATGGCCGCGCTGTCCTGCGCGCGCATCCAGCCGCGCACCGTGTCCAGGTCGACCGCGTCCGCGAAGCCGACGTGCACGGACGCGCCGGGGGCCGCCTCGAGGACGATCCACGCCTCGGTCTTGCCGTGCGCGAGCCCCAGCGCCTCGCGCGCGAACGGCCGCCCGGGGTGGAAGTGGACCGGCAGCCGCTCGCCGGCGTCCAGCAGTTTGGTCAGCAGGCCGGCGTCGGCCCCGAAGCGGGCGACGTGCTCGGCGCCCAGCCACGCCGCCGGGTCGGCGGCGATCGCGTCGCGCACGAGCGTGCCGTCCGGCAGCGGCGAGAGGCCACGGCTGCCGTCGAAGGTCGTGTTGACGGCCGCGACCCACTCCTCCGGCGTGTGGTCCTCCGCCAGCGGGAGACCGCGGAAGGCGGCGATCCGGGCGCCGCCGGCGTAGAAGTGGCGCAGGACGTTGGGCGGCAGGACCTGCGGCCTCATCGCGGCGGCGGCACCTCCCCGGAGCCGCGCGTGACGAGCTCGGTCGGCATGACGACGCGCCGCGGCGGGCCGGTGTCGCCGTCCAGGCGCGCGAACGCGAGCGCGGCGGCCCGCTCGCCCATGCGGTAGGAGTCGTGGCGGATGACGGTGGTGGGCATCGCGAGCAGGTCGGCCAGCTCGAAGTCGTCGAAGCCGACGAGGGCGATCTCGTGCTCGAGCCCCCGCAGCGCCCGCAGCGCCCCAATCGTGTGGCGGTTGTTGCCGGTGAACATCGCGGTGGGGCGGGCGTCCGGCGGCAGGTCGAGCAGCTCGCGCACGACCCGCTCGGACTGCGCGACGTCGCGCCCCTCGAGCCGCACGAGGCGCCGGTCGATCTCGATGCCGGCGGCGTCCAACGCGGCCTCGTAGCCGGCCAGGCGCTCGGCGGCGGTGAACAGCTCGCCGGTGTCGGCCACGCACGCGATCCGCTCGTGCCCCTGCGCCAGCAGATGCTCGACCGCCGTGCGCGCGCCGCCGGCGTTGTCGAGCAGGACGGCGTCGGCCTCGATGCCGTAGGGCGGGCGGTCGAGGAACACGACCGGAGTCGTGACCTCACGCGCCAGCCAGGCGTGGTCGCGCTCGCGCGCGGCGGGCACGAGCACGAGCGCGTCGACGCGGCGGCGCAGCAGCGCGAGCACCAGGTTGCGCTCGCGCTCGGGATCCTCGTCGCAGGAGCCGGTCATGACCATGAAGCCGCGGGCGCGCGCGGCGGCCTCGACCGCCTGCGCGATCGCCGAGTAGAACGGGTTCGCGACGTCCTCGATCACCAGCCCGAGCGTCGCCGACGAGTGCCCCTGGCGCAGCGAGCGCGCGAGGTCGTTGCGCTGGAAGCCCAACTCGGCGATCGCACGGGACACGCGCGAGGCCGTGTCGGGCGCGACGCCGGGCTCGTCGTTGATCACGCGCGAGACGGTCTTGAGGCTCACCCCGGCCCGCTCGGCGACGTGTCGCATCGTGGGCCGGGCCGGCGCCCTGGCTTCGATGACGGCGATCGTGCGTCCTTCTCCCCCGGACAACGTTGTCCGACAACGTTGTCAGGCTAGACGGCCGCTGTCAAGCCGGGATCTGGCCCAGCAGCTCGCGCATGCGGGCGCGATCGAGGTCGCCCGCCTGCGGCACCTCGACGCTGGCGGCGGCGGCGGCCATCGCCTCGCGGGCGCCGTCCAGCACCCGCGCGCCCCGCTCCAGCGCGGCCGCCAGCGCGGCGGTGAAGACGTCGCCGGCGCCGATCGGGTTGCGCGTGCGGGCGCTCGGCGCGTCAAGCCACACCGCGGCGCCGTCCCCCGCGCCGGCGGCGCCGGCCGCGGCGGCCGTC
>JBIOTP010000219.1:0-15220 GCA_044865965.1 Solirubrobacteraceae bacterium | reverse complement strand
CGTGCAGATCGTCTTCACGACGTCCTCGAACACCGTCGGGCTGCGCAGCAGCCGGCCCGCGCCGGCCGCCGCCCAGGCCAGCTCCGGGTCCGCGGCGGCGCGCTCGTAGAACGGGCCGAGGTCGTCGTCCAGGCGCAGCATGTGGCGGACCTGGTCCGCGACCTCCGCCGGCGCGCCTCCGGACGTCTCGAGGCGGGCGCGCCGCTCGCCGTCGGCGGACACGCGGACGAGCCAGGCGCGCTCGCCCGCCGGCAGGACGGTCTCCAGCGCGCGTCCGTCGGCGGCCACCACGTTCGGCGGCAGGTCGGCGACCCCGTGCGAGAGGAGCGTGCGCGCGAGGTCGACCGGCTCGCCGCCCGCGCCGCGCAGGTCGATCAGCGTCGCCGAGGTCACGTCGGTAGCTTGACGGTGCGGGGCGCGATCGCCTAGCGTCGCGCCATGAGCCCGGCCGGCATGCTCGGGGGCCTGCACTCCGCGACTCCAGTCGAGCTCAAGCAGCGGCTCGCCATGGAGCGCGCCGGGACCCCGTTCGTCGTCTACCGCGACGGCGAGGGAAAGCAGCGCTTCGTACCGCTGAGCGAGGCGCGCGCCCGCGTCACGATCGGCCGCCGTCCGGCGAATGACATCGTGCTCGACTTCGACGCGGAGATCTCGCGCGTCCACGCCCAGCTCGAGCGCGTCGCAGGCGACTGGACCCTCTCCGACGACGGTCTGTCGCGCAACGGGACGTTCGTCAACCAGCAGCTCGTGACGCGCCGCGTCAAGCTCGGCGACGGCGACCTGATCCTCATCGGCCGCACGCCGCTGCTGTTCCGCGCGCCGTCAGGGCGCGCCGGCTCGGAGCCGACCGAGGTGCGCGCGGAGGTCACGCTGCTGCGCGACGTCACGGGGACCCGGCGGCGGGTGCTGATCGCCCTCTGCCGCCCGGTCGCCGGCTCGCCCTCCGCGCCGCCGGCCACCAACAAGGAGATCGCCGACGAGCTGGTGCTGAGCATCCAGGCCGTGAAGGCGCACGTGCGCGAGCTCTCCAGGCTGTTCGAGGTCAGCGACCTGCCCCAGTACCGCAAGCGCGTCGAGCTGGCGAAGCGGGCCGTGCACAGCGGCCTGCTGCTGGACGCGGAGCTCGCGGCGCCAACGCCCGGCTGATAGCGTCGCCCCCGGTGAAGCGCCGCGAAGCCTGGCAGGACAACGTCACGTTCGTGAGCCCGCGGACGGGCGCCCGCCTGACGGTCGAGAAGCCGCCGCCGGGCGATCCGGACGCCGTGGTCGTCAAGCGCGTGTTCCGGCCGGACGGCGGCCGCGCGCCCGAGCACATCCACCTCGACTTCGCCGAGCAGTTCGTGATCAAGAAGGGGACCGCGGAGGCCAAGCTCGAGGACCTCACCCTGCGGCTGGGCACGGGCGAGGTCCTCTACGTCCCCAAGGGCGTGCGCCACGTCAACCCGTACAACCGCGACGCGACCGACCTCGAGGTGCAGCAGTCGTTCCTGCCGGGAGAGGACGAGGCCAAGGCCTACGTTCTCACGCTGGGCGAGTACCTGCGCGACGGGCGCGACCACGAGGGCGAGCTGCCGCCGCTCGCGCTGCTCGCGGTGTTCGACGCGACGAGGGGAAGCACGTACCTCTCTCGGGTCCCCGTGTGGCCGCAGCAGAAGCTGCTGCTGCCCTTGGGCGCCCGGCTCGCGAAGCGCTGCCACCACGAGGTCCTGTTGACGCGCTGAGCGCCTCAGCGCATCGAGGCCACGAAGTGCCCGGCGCGTCGCAGCCGGCCCGGCCGCGGACCCGGGTCGCGGCGGCGCTCGGCGACGAGGCTGTAGGCCTGCAGGCGGTCGCTGCCGAAGGCCTCCGCGCCGCCCCACAGGAACACCCGGAAGGTCCTGTAGGTGTGCTCGCCCCAGCGCGCGGCGATCTTGGCGTGGTTGGCGTCGAGCCGCTTCGCCCACCCGGTCATGGTCAGCTCGTAGTCCTTCGTCTCGTCGCCGGCGCGAACGATCTTGAAGCCGTGGAACACCAGCTCCTCGATCATGTCCTGCAGCGCGAGGCACGAATGCGGACCGCGCCAGATGTACTGGCGCGTGAACGGGCTGGCGACGTACTTCTCGCGCGTCGCGGACGCGTCGAGATAGAGCCGGCCGCCCGGCTTGAGCGCGTCCCACACGCGCCGGACGAAGCGTCCGTACGTCGGGATGTGCTCGATCACCCCGAAGATCACGGCGTGGTCGTAGCGCTCCCTTCTGCGGTGCTGGATCAGGTCCTCGACGATCACCTCGCCGTCGGGCCCGCCGGCGCGCGTCACGAGCGGGGCGATGCGCTTCTCGATGTAGCGCTTCGAGTCCTCGGTCAGGGTCAGCGACGTCACGTGCACGCCCTTCGAGAGGCCGTACTCGGCCAGCCCTCCCCAGCCGCCGCCGATGTCCAGGATGCGATCCCCGGGCTTGAGGCCGAGGTCCTTCCACATGCGCCCGAGCTTGTCCTCCGCCGCCTGCTCGAGGCTCTTGCGCCGGCCGCCGAACAGGCCCTGCGAGTAGAACTGGTACCTGCGGTCGAGGAACGTGTGGAAGAACGCGTCGTCGAGGCGGTAGTCACGGCGGATCGCCCGGGCGTTGGCCCACGCCGGCGGCACCAGCGCGACCTCCGCCACCAGCCGGGCGGCGTGCGCGAGCGGGGTGCCGTGGCGACTCGCGTCGCGGACGCTGAAGACGGACATCGCGTCGCGGACGCCGACGCTGCCCCGGCCGCTGATCACGATGTCCACGTCGCCCTGCACATAGGCGCGCCCGAGCGTGTACTGCGTGATCGGCCCCCGCAGCACCCGGTTGTTGCGCAGGACGAGGCGATACCGCGCCCGGTCTTGCTGCGGGCCCACGCCGAGCTTCGTCGATCCCACGAGCATGACGTCCTTCGGGTCCCGCCCGAGCTGGAGCTCGCACGCGACGCCCGCGCGCTGGAGCACGCCCACCAGGGCGGCGACCCGGCCGTCGTAGCCGCGCTGGGGTGCGCTAGCCCGCATGCTCGAGCCCCTCCCGCGCGCGCCGCTCGATCTCGCTCATCCCCAGCTCCGCGGCGATGGCGAGCGAGCGCGCCAGCCGCTCGCGGGCGCGTTCCGGCGCCCCGCCCCGGAGCAGCAGCTCGCCGTGCTCGCACAGCGCGTGCGCCTCGACGGTCCGCGCGCCGAGCGCGCCGGCGCGCTCGATCGCGGCCTGGAAGCTGTCCTCGGCCGCGGCCGTCTCGCCGAGGCAGGCGTGCAGCAGCCCCGTGAACAGTCGCACCGGCCCGAGGAACAGCGCCAGGCCGAGCTGCGCGTTCATCTCCGCGTACGGCGCGAGCCGCGCGCTCAGCCCTGTCGCGACCGCGGTGTCGCCGAGCGCGGCGCAGGCCTCGGCCAGGACGCACATGGTCCCCAGCCAGAACTCGTCGCGCGGGACGGCGCTGAAGTCGCCGGCCACGAGCGCGGAGAGCTCAGCCTGCGCGTGCGCCCGGTCGCCGGTGCGGGCCCGGGTGACGACGATCGCCGCGCGCCATGCCGGCAGCGTGGGAGTCGCGGGCATCACCTCCTCGACCATCCGCAGCACCTTGTCCCAGCGGCCGCGGCTCCGCAGCATGCCGTACGCGTGGCCCGCGTACATGCTGTCCGCGTAGGACCGCTCGGCCTCGCGCGCGGCCTTGTAGGACGCCTCGGAGTGAGCCGCGGCGTCACGGAACCGCCCGGCCAGCGCGAGCCACTTGTAGTCCCACGCGGTGACGTAGTGCCGGTAGAGCGGCTCGCGCAGCCGTTCCGCGAACTCGCGCAGCCGCGCGAGCTCGCTCCTGGACGCGGCGATGTCCCCGGCCTCGAACAGGTCGTAGATCCGCCAGTACAGCGCGCCGGCGAACGCGTCGTCGCGTTCCCCGGCCCGCTCGGCGAGCTCGACCCACCGGGCGCCCACCTCGAGGCGCTCCGGCAGGTGCCCGGGGTGCGACAGCGCGTAGTGCCGGCACGCCAGCGCGTCGATCAGCGCGTCCTCGTCGCCGGTGGACTGCGCCAGCGCGAGCGCCTCCTCGCTGAGGCTCGCGCTGCGGTCGGGATCGCTCACGCGCACCGCCTCCGAGAGCCGCGCCGTCAGCCTGGCGCGCCTGGCGACCTCGTCGGCGGGCAGCGCGGACCGCGCCTCCTCGAGGAGCGCGACAAGCTCGGGGTTGATCTCCTCGGCGTCGTAGTAGCGCCCGGCGAAGCCGCGCGCGGCATCGGCGAGATGGTGGCTGTCGCCGACCTCGCGCGCGAGCGCCGCTTTTCGCGCGTATGTCGCCCGCGCGTCGGCCTGCGCGCCCGCGCGCAGTTGCAGCCGCCCGAGCGAGTCGATCACCTCGAAGCGCTCCGCGTAGCGCTCGCCCAGCTCCTCCAGCACGGTCAGGGCGTCGCCCTCGTGACGGGCCGCCTCCTCGTAGGCGAACGCCTCGGCGGCGCCGGCCGCGGCGGCGCGCGCGTAGCGGACCGCGCGGTCGGCGCCGCCGAGCGCGCGCGCGGCGTAGAAGTGCAGCGCCAGCTCCGACGCCGAGGCGCCGTCGCCGTCGAGCCGCTGGAGGGCCTCGCCGACCGCGAGGTGACGCTCCGCGCGGTCGGTCTCCAGGCCGATGTCCTCGTACAGCGTCTCGCGCACGAGCGCGTGGAAGAACGCGAAGCGGCCGACCCGCGGCTCGACGACCAGGCCGGCCGCCAGCGTCTCCTTCAGCGGGTCCTTGAGCTGGCCGGCCGGGACGCCGAGCAGCTCTGTCAGGACGTCGAGCCGGAACTCATGCCCGCACACGGACGCGTCGGCGAGCAGTGCGGCGGCCTCCGGGCTCAGCCGAGCGAGCCGCCGCCGGATGACCTCCTGGGCGCCTCGCGGAACGCCGAGCGAGGCAAGGGAGCCGGACGAGCGGCCCGAGTCGCCCAGCTCGCTCAGCATCTCCTCGATGAAGAACGGGTTGCCGGACGTCGTCTTCCGGAGGCCGCGGACGAACTCGGGGTCCGCCGCGCCGCTGCCGCGCACGCCGACCAGCGCCTCCGTCTCCGACTCGTCGAGGCCGGCGAGCGCGACCCGGTGGCGCACGCCGGCGGGCGCGGGCCGGAGCTCACCGGTGCGCTCGGTCGCCAGCACCATCGTGTTCTTGCCGGAGGCGCGGAGCACGTGGGCCAGCAGCAGCGCCGTGGGCGGATCGGCCCACTGGACGTCGTCGAGCACGAGCAGCAGCGGCCATCGCCGGGCGGCGGCGGACAGCAGCGCGACGACCGCCTCGAACAGGCGCGGGCGCGCCTGATCGTCGTCGGCGGCCGCGGGCTCGCGACCGGGCCCGCGCAGCTCCGGGACGAGGCGGCTCAGCTCGGCGAGCTCGGGCTCGAGCCGCGGGTCGAGCCGGCGCTCCAGATCGGGACGGTGGCTCAGCAGGTGGCGCAGCGCCTCGACGAAGGGCTGGTAGCTGACGAACGGAGCCTCGTCGCAGCGTCCGAACAGCACCAACGCCCCCTCGGCGTGCACCTCGCGGGCGAAGGCCCCGGCCAGCGCGGTCTTGCCGATGCCGGCCTCGCCCGAGACGAGCGTCAATCCCGGCCGGGTCGCCTGCCACGCCTCGCGCAGCGCGTCGAGCGCCGCCTGGCGGCCCACGAACGGGCGCCGCGCGTCCTCCTCGAGCGGCGGGGGGAGGGGCGCCGCGGCCGGAGCGCGCGCCGAGGCGTCCGGCTCGGCGAGCACCTCCGCAAGCTGCTCGTCCACCTCGGCCGCCGATGCGGGCCGGTCGTCCGGCTCCTTGGCCAGCAGCCGCTCGATCAGCGCGGCCAGCCTGGGCGGCACCGGCGGATCGAGCTCGCGCGGGTCCGGCGGCGGCTCGTGCAGGAGCTTGGCCAGGATCGCGAGCGGCTTGCCCTCGAACGGCGGGCGGCCGTACACCATCTCGAACAGCGTGGCGCCGAGCGCGTAGAGGTCGCAGCGCGCGTCCACCCGCCGGCCGAGCGCCTGCTCGGGCGCCATGTAGGCGACGGTGCCGACGACCGCCCCGTCGGCCGTGTCGTGCGTGCTGCCGGACTCCACCGCGACCCCGAAGTCGGCCAGCAGCGCCGTGCCGTCGGCGGCGAGCAGGACGTTGCCCGGCTTGACGTCGCGATGGACGATGCCCGCGGCGTGCGCATGGGCGAGCGCGGCGGCGATCTGGCGCGCGATCTGGACCGCGTCCCGCACCCGGGCGGCGCCCGGCTCGGTGCGCCCGATCCAGTGCGCGACGGAGCCGCCGCGGACGAGCTTGGAGACGATGAACGTCTCACCGTGCTCCTCGCCGACGTCGAAGACGGTCACGATGTTCGTGTGGTCGAGCCGCGCCATGGCGCGCACCTCGTGCAGCACGCGGCGCCCCGCGTCGGCGATCACGGCCAGCGCGACGTCGCGCTCGAGCCGCCGGTCCCGGGCCTGGTAGACGGCCTTGCTCGTCCCCTCGCCGAGGAGGCGCTCGATCTCGAAGCGGCCGCCGGCGAGCAGCGTCGGGTCGGGACGGCGCGTCCCGGTGGGGAGCGTGGCGCTCTCCGGCCCCGTCACGTGCCGAGGTGGGCCAGCCATTCGTACGCGCGTCGCGAGGGCAGGAACAGGTAGTCGCAGCCGCGGACGGTTACGAACGGCCTCCTCGGGGGCTGAAGCACGGCGCTCCGGTAGCCCTGGATCACCATCTTGCCCTTGAGCTTGCCGTTGCGGTCGGGCTGCTGCAGGAGGAAGTCGGGGTCGGGGCCCAGACCGAAGGCGTCGCCGCGGTTGATCCATTCCCGCTGGATGAACTCGAAGCCGGCCTCGATGCTGGCGCCGTAGCAGATGAAGGCGAGCCCCTTCGTCGTCGCCGGCCGCCTGCCGGGCGCCGGGCGGGCGTACGGCATCCCGCGCCGGATGATGCGGTGGCGCATCGACCGCTCGGCTCCGCCCGGCAGGGCGTCGCGCGGGTTCGTGCGGCGGACGTGGGCGCCGAGCGGGCACCCGTATCCCTCGCGGTCGTCCGAGTAGACGAAGTCGTTGGACCGCCGCCGGTTCATCGCCAGCGCCGGCTCGAGGTACCCCGACACCGCGAGCGGGCTGCCGTCTTCCCAGCGCCCGATGATCTTGGCCTTCAGCTCGGGCTCGCTCATGTCCAGCCGCTTCGCCGCGGCCTTGATGTAACGATCGAAGCCGGCGACGTCCTGGTCGATCTCGCGGTAGACCATGAACGTGCCGTTGGGGCCGAGCGGGGCGGGGGGCCCCTGCGGGAGGATGCCGTCCTCGTTCTCGTAGCCGAGCAGGAACTCGCCGGCCCGGATCCCGCGCCAGGTGCGGGCGATCGGCCTCAGGCCGACATCCTCCGCGAGCAGGGCCAGCTGCCGGCGCACGGGCCCGCCGCGGGGGCCCAGGCAGGCGTAGGTGCCGTCGCCGACGGGGTCCGCGTCGACGCCGTCGATCGCCGGCTGCGAGCGGCCGTCGGCGAAGCCGAAGTACTCGCGCGTCACGCCGTCACCCTTGTCGTAGCGCGCGGCCCGCAGGTCGTCGACGAGGATCAGCGGCTGCCCTCCCGGGGGCAGCAGGTCCCGGACGACCTGATCGCAGACGCCGGGGTCCTTGCCGTGGATCACGAGCAGCACGTGCGCCTCCTGGAAGCCCCCCGTGCGCTGCCAGTGGTCCCCGAGCGCGTACGCGCGCGCCTCGGCGCCCCATCGGAAGTCGGGCGGGAAGGTATAGAGCAGGTCGCGCGGCACGCCGAGGGCCCTCAGGCCCCGCCACGTGAAGGCGACGTTCACGTGCGAAGCGGCGCCGACTTTGTCGGGGACGCGGCCGAACGTGACCTTCTCCCGCCACTCCGCGAGGCGCTTCAGGGCGGCCCTCTGGCCGCCGATGCGCAGGCGCACGTAGCGAGCATGGCCGAAGCTCGTCCCGTAGGCGTAGAGGACGTTGCCCTGCACCTCGCTCTGCTCGACCTCGGGCATCATGCACGCGCCTCGAGCCGCCCGCGCGCGATGCCGGCGCGGACGTCCAGCATCTCCTTCAGGTCCTCGAGCGCGACCGGCGGGTAGCCGGCGACGTAGTAGTCGGTCTTCACGCGGTGGCGGCGGAACCAGTCCCGGAAGTCGAGCTTGAGACCGGAGCCAGGGTACTCCGCGCAATGCCCGAAGATCGCGTCGGCCGAGGCCGTCATCTTGGTGCGGATCGCCTCGATGTAGTCGTCGGTGTCGCCGTCGTGGTCGGCGGTGAACAGCAGGTAGGGCACCGGCAGCAGGTCGGGATGAGGCTGGCCCAGGTCCTGGAGGGTGGGGGGGATCAGCGCGAGGCGGGCGAAGTGCGAGTCCGGGATGGCCCCGAGGAGGGAGACCTTCCCGTAGTCGAACCGGGCCACCAAGCGGTCGCGCTCGCCGGGCTTCAGCGGGGCGACGATGGTGAGCGGGTTGACGCCGTAGTCGCGCCGCACGCGCCGGTAGAGGGGGGCCACGATCGCGTCGCGGACGCCCGGGCCCCGGGCGGGCGGCCCGAGCGCCATGCTCTCCACCTTGTCGCGGGCGCGGTCCAACGCCCAGCCGCTCAGCCGGTCGCTGCGGCGCTCGGTGTGCGCGATCGCGATCGCCTGGCGCACGTCGTCCACGCTGTGCCACTCGTCGTGAGGGCGGAAGTCGAGGATCGTGAGCTTGTTCTTGTCGACGAACTCCCGGAAGGCCGCCGGCGCGATCGGCCGTCCGTCCGCGCCCGGCGCCCGCTCCACCTGCTCGCGGAAGCCGACGCAGGTGCCGAACAGCTTGGTCAACCGCAGCGGAAGGACGTCGGCGAAGGTGTTCAGGTACTCGTCCTCGGGCCCGTCGTAGTTGGCCTCGAACAGAAGATAGGGCCAGTTCAGCGAGTACGGATCGCCACTGCCGTTCGGGTGGGGCAGCTCGGACAGGACCGACCAGCGCGCGTAGTGGATGAACGAGAGGTTGAGCAGCGGCCTCCCGAGCCCGGGGCCCGTGCTCACGACGAACAGGCGCCGCCGCAGCGCCGGGAGCCGCTTTACCGGCGACAGCGTCGTCAGCGCTCTGATCCCGCCGACCAGCTCCTTGCTTTTGAATCGCCTTGCCACAGCCGACACCACCCTCGAGAAGCGACGCTAGGCGATCAGGGTCGCTCCGGTCAACATACGCGTAGTAGACCTGGCCCTGCCGACGCGGCTGAAAGGGGCGCACCGTGGCTCAGCTCCGCATCGCACTCACCCTCCCCGGCGAGGCGTCGCTCGGGACGTTCGAGGCCGGCGCCGTCTCCGCGCTGGTCCTCGCCGTCCTGGGCATGAACGAGGAGACCGACGATGCGGTGCGAATCGACATCGTCACCGGGGCCTCGTCGGGCGCGCTGACGGCGGTCCTCGCGGCGCGTGCGCTGGTGGCCGGGCAGGACCCGATCGCGCCGCTGCGCCGCGCGTGGGTCACCGAGCCCACGCTCGAGGCCCTGCGCCGGCGCGCCGGCGCCGCGCCGCTGTCGCTCGAGCGCGCCCGAGAGGTGGCGCGCGAGCTGCTCGCGGACAGGTTCGACGGTCGCGGCAAGGCACAGGGGGCGCCCGTCACGCTCGAGCTGGCGCTGGGGTCCCTGCGCGGGTTCAACTACAGGATCCGCCGCCTGCGCAGGCCGGCGGTCCCGGCCACGAGCTACGTCGACTGGTCGCGCCACACACTCTCCCCCGCGGACGCCAAGGGCTTCACGGCCACCTGGGCCGCCACGGTCGACTCGGCGATCGCGTCCGCCTCGCATCCGCTCGCGTTCCCGGCGACGGTGCTCGACCGCCAGCGCCAGCGCCGCGACTACGAGCGCAACGGGGTCGTGAATCTCCCGAAGGGCCCGCTGGACCTGTGGTACGTGGACGGCGGGCTGGTGGACCGCCAGCCGCTGGGCCGCTGCCTCGATCTCGTGCAGGAGGAGGACAGGGGCGCCGCCAACGTGAAGCGGCTCGTCGTGGTGATCCACGCGGACACGGACCGCGCGCCGGGGAGCGACGATCCGGCGTGGACGGACCGCGACAAGCCGCCGCGCTGGACGGCAACGCTCGCGCGCGCGCTGCGGCTCGTGGCAAGGCACACGCTGTATGAGGACCTGCGCCGGGTCGTGAAGACCAACAACCAACTCGAGCTGATCGGGCGGCTCGTCAACGGGCTCGGCAACAAGCTGCCGAACGACCAGCAGACCCGGGACCTCCTGGAGTCCGTGATCGGCGAGGCGAAGCGGGGGCGGCGCGGGGCCGGGGCGCCACCCGGGCGCCGCGGCGCGCCGCCGGTCAGGACGGTGCCGGAACTCTTCGAGGACGCGCTGCTGCAGGCCTCCGGCCTGCAGAGCAAGGTGAAGGTCGACGTCGAGGTCGTGACCGGGGACCCGGCTCAGATCCCGGGCGGCGCGCTCGGGAGCTTCAACGGCTTCCTCGCGGAGCGGCCGCGGGCGCAAGGCTTCCTCGTCGGCTACCGGGCGATGCTCGCCTTCCTCGAGGACCCCGGGCGCGGCCTGGTCAAGCAGGGGGTCCCGAGGGCCGCGGCCGTGGCGGGCATCGAGGCGGCCCGCGCGGGCGCCGCCGACGTGCCGGGCTGGGTGGGGGGCACGCGCGCCCGGCGGCGCGTGACGGCCCGCAACCAGATCCGCGTCTGGGGCGTGGGCCTGCGGGCGGCGCGGATCGGCCTGCGCGGCCGGGCGCGCCGTCACTGACCCAGCCGCGCGACCATGCCGTCGAGGCCGAAGGCACGCGCCGCGGCCAGGGCCTCGGCGGCCACCGCCGGCGCCGCCGGCGCGCACAGCTCGACGTAGTCGCAGGCCACGTGCACGCCCCACGGCGAGCCGGCCTCGCGGGCCAGCGCGGCCTCGAAGTGCTCCGCGGCTCCGGCCGGGTCGCCGCACGCCGCCGCCGCGAGGCCGAGGATGCGCTCTACCGGGCCCCAGGTCGCCCAGCCGCGCTCGATCACCACGGTGCGGTCGCGGTACGGAGCGAGCCGCTCCCGGATCCGGCCGGCGAGCGCCGCGTCGCCCAGCCGCGCCGCCGCCTCCCCGAGCAGCGCCAGCGTGGCCAGCCCGTCGCCCGTTCGCGGCAGGGTCATCCGCTCGATCGCGTCGCGCGCGGGCCCGGTGCGGCCCGCGTCGACGTCGGCGACCAGCAGCATCGCCGTCCAGACCTGGCGGCGCGGGAAGCGGTCGACGACGCGCTGCAGGCCGGCGCGGTCGAGCGCGCCCAGGCGCCCGCGCAGCTTGGCGAGCATCGCGCGCTGCGCCACCGCGGTCTCGTCCGCCTCCGGGTCGTAGCGGCGGCGCAGGGCCAGCGCGCGCTCGGACAGCTCCGTCGCCTCCTCCAGCCGGCCGGCGACCGCCGCGCGCGTGGCGCCCAGCATCGGCACGTGCCACTCGAGCCACCCGTGGCGCGCGCTGTCGACCAGCCGGCGCGCCCCGGCGAGGTCGGCGTCGGCGGCCGTCAGCGCGCCGGCCTCGAGCCGGTCGACGAACGCGTTCACGCGCCCCCACAGCGCCCACTCTGGCATGCCCTGCTCCTCGCCGAGCCTGACCGTGTCGTCGGCCGCCGCGAGGCGCTCGTCGAGGCCGTCGGGCCCCGCGAGGATGTAAGGCGCGTAGCGGAGCACCGCCGCCAGCGCGTCGGCGTCGTCCTCCTGGCGGGCGAGCGCCACGCCCTCGCGCCAGAGCTGCTCGCGCCGCGGCTGCTCGGCCACCGGGTCCAGGCGCGTGGCGAGCAGGCCGAGCACGCGCGCCCGCGCCGGGCCGGCGGCGTACGGCAGCGCCTCCTCGAGCAACGCGACCGCGCGGTGGTCCACCTCCCCGTAGCGCTGCCACGCCGCGAAGCCCGTCGCGGCCGACACCAGCCGGTCCCCGAGCCGGGCCTCGCGCGCGAGCGCCGCCGCCCGGGAGAACCACCAGCGGCTCCATTCGACGTCGCCGGCGCGCTCGAGCGTCCGCGCGAGCTCGAGCATGAGCTCGCAGCGCTCCGCGCGGTCGTCCAGCCGCCGGCGGCGGTGGACCTTGATCGCGCGGCGCAGCTGCCGCGCCGCCGCCTCGTAGGCGTGGGCGGCGCGCTCCTCGCGGGCCGCCTGCACGGCGTAGCGGACCGCGTCGTCGGCGCCGCCGGCGAAGCGCCCCTGGAAGAAGTGGTGCGCGAGCTCGGCGGCGGGGGCGCGATCCTCCAGCATGCGGCCGATCCGCAGGTGCAGGCGCCCGCGCACGGGCTTGGGCGACATCTCGTACAGCGTCCGGCGCAGCAGCGCGTGGGCGAACGCGAACCGCTCGCCGCGCGCGGGGAGCTCGACCAGGATGTGGGCGGCGAGCCCCTGCTCGACGGCGGCCAGCGCGGGGTCCTCGCCGCCCGCCAGCGACACCAGCAGCTCGAAGTCGAGCTCGGGACCGGCCACGGCCGCCTCGAGCAGGGTCCGGCGCACCGGCTCCGGCAGCCGCGCCAGCCGCCGGCGCATCAGCACCTGCACCATCTCCGGGATCCGGATCCGCAGCAGCGGGTCGGCCGCGTCGGCGGCCGCGCCGGGGCTCGCCGCGAGCTCGCGCAGCACCTCCTCCAGCAGGAACGGGTTGCCGCGGGTCGCGGCGTGCAGGCGCTCGACCATCGCCGGGGCCGGCGGCCGGGGCATCAGCGCCTCGGCGAGCTCGGCCACGTCGGGGGCCTCGAGCCCGCCGACCTCGACGTGCGCGAGCAGCTGCTGGCGCCGGAGGTCGTCGAAGAGCCGGCCGAGCGCGGACGCCTCCGGCAGCTCCCCGTGGCGGTAGGTGCCGACGATCAGCAGCGCGGCGCCCTCGCGCGCCCGGACGACGTGGCGGAGCAGCAGCAGCGTCGGCGGGTCGGCCCAGTGCAGGTCCTCCAGGACGAGCAGCTGGGGGGCGGCGCCGGCGGCGCCCGCGTACGCCTGCGCGAATGCGTCGAACAGCCGGTAGCGCGCCGCTGCGGGGTCGGCCGCCGCCGGCTCGCGGCGCTCCGGCAGGGCCCGCCGGATCTCCGGCAGCAGCTCGGCCAGCGGCTCGAGCTCGGTCGCGTCCTGCGCGAGCCCGGCGTGCCGCAGGTGGGAGCGCAGCGCCTCCGTGAACGGCTGGTAGGGCACCACGGTTTCCTCGTCGGCGGTGCCGTGCAGGACCTGCCAGCCCGCCTCGTGCGCCTCGCGTGCGAACTCGGCCGCGAGCCGGGTCTTGCCGATGCCCGCCTCTCCGGCCAGCATCGCGACGATCCGCTCGCCGGCGCGGGCGCCCTCGGCGTGCCCGCGCAGGACGGCGAGCTCGCGGGCGCGGCCGAGCATCGGCTTCCCGCAGGCGGCGGCGAGCGGCGACGGCAGCGGCGCGACGGCCGGGCGCTCCGGGGGCGCCGGCTGCGCGGCGC
Source organism: Solirubrobacteraceae bacterium (assembly GCA_044865965.1). Taxonomy (GTDB): domain Bacteria; phylum Actinomycetota; class Thermoleophilia; order Solirubrobacterales; family Solirubrobacteraceae; genus Solirubrobacter. The sequence continues at coordinate 1,885 of JBIOTP010000219.1, read as the reverse complement.
CGTGGCGCAGCAGGCGCTCGTTGAGCGCCATCGCCGCCGGGCCCGGCAGCACGCCGAGCTCGTCGCTCAGCCGCCGGCGCAGCGCGTCGAAGACCCGCAGCGCCTCGGCGACGTTGCCGGCCTCGGCGTGCGCCTCCATCAGCAGCGTGTACGCGGACTCGCGGTCCGGCGCGCGGTCGATCGCGGCGCGCGCCGCGCGGGCGGCGGTCGCGAGCTCGCCCCCGCCGATCCGCAGCGCTGCGCGGCCGAGGGTCTCCAGCGCGTCGGTGCGCAGGTCGCCGAGCTCGCGGCGCCGGACCTCGACCCAGCGCGAGCTCAGGTCGGGCAGGAACGGGCGCTCGAGCACGTCGCACGCTTGGCGGGCCTGCGCCATCGCGACGGCGGGGTCGCCGGTCTTGAGCTCGGTCTCGGCGGTCGCCGCGGCGGCCGCCGCCGCCTCCACGTCGACCTCCGTGCCGGGCGGCAGGCGCAGGCTCAGGTGGCCGCGGCCCTCGACGTCCATGCCGGTGCCGGCGAGCGCGCGGCGCACCCGGCTGAGCACCGTGCTGAGGGCGGCGTCGGGCGCGGCGGGCGCGTCCTCCTCCCACAGCTCGCCGATCACCTCGTCGCGGCCGACCGTGCGGTCGCGGTGACACACCAGGTAGGCGAACGCCAGGCGGGCCTTGCCGCCGGGGAAGAGGTCCTCGACGCGCCGGCCGCCGGCCTCGACGCCGAGCGGCCCGCACAGCGAGATCCGCACGCCCGCGGCGGGCGGCGGCTCCGCGGTGAGCGCCGGGTCCTGGCGCAGAATCGCGCGCTCGAGCCGCTTGAGCTCCGGGCCGGGCTCGAGCCCGAACTCGGCGTCGAGCGCGGCGCGCGCGGCGCGGTAGGCGGCGAGCGCGTCCGCCTGGCGCCCGCAGCGGTACAGCGCGAGCATGAGCTGCGCGTGCAGGCGCTCGCGCGCAGGGTGCTCGCCGACGAGGCGCTCGAGCTCGGCCACGAGGAGGGCGTGGCGGCCGAGCGCCAGGTCGGCCTCGATGCGCACCTCGAGCGCCGTGAGCCGCAGCTCCTCCAGGCGGGCGATCTCCGGCTGGGCGAACGTCTCGTACGCGAGGTCGGCCAGCGGCCTCCCGCGCCACAGCGCCAGCGCCTCGCGCAGCTGCTCGGCGGCGCGCTCGGGCGCCTTGGCGGCGAGCGCCTGCCGCCCCTCCTGGAGCAGGCCCTCGAAGCGCCCGGCGTCGAGCTCCCCCGGGGCGACCCGCAGGAGGTACCCGATCGGACGCGTGACGAGCACGTCGTCCTGGCCGTTGCCGTCGCCGGCGAGCACGCGGCGCAGCCGCGACACGTGGATCTGGACCGACTTGACCGCCTTGGCGGGCGGCTCTCCGGACCACAGGTCCTCGACGAGCCGGTCGGTCGTCACGGGCTCGTTCGCGTGCAGCAGCAGCGCGGCCAGCAGCGCTCGCTGCCGGCCGCCCGCGAGCGCGACCGGACTGCCGTCGCGGCAGACCTCGAGCGGGCCGAGAATCCGGTATTCGATGCCTGCCGCTCCCTCCGTGGGCCGACACTAACAGCGGGCCGCGCTACAGGTGCGGCTCGATCGTGAGCCGGCCGGCCGGGCCGACAGGGGTGACGCTGATCCTCATCCGCTCGCCGCCGTCCACCTTCGCCGTGCACTCGATCGCGCGGCCGGTGACCGGCGCCGCGTCGGGCGGGCAGGACACCCGCTGGACGCTCTGGCCGGGCGCGAGGCGCGCCTTGGCGGCGGTCTCGACGCGCGCCAGGTCGAGCTTCGGCCCGGGGTCCGGGGCGAGCACGACCAGGGCGAGCCCGGCCGCGCCGGAGGCGGCGAGCGCGGCGGCGCCGGCGGCCGCGACGACGTAGCGCCGGCGCGGGCGCCGGGGCG
>JBIOTP010000218.1:0-9359 GCA_044865965.1 Solirubrobacteraceae bacterium | reverse complement strand
CCGAATGCACGGCCACCTGGCCGCGCGCCTGGACCCGCTCGGCGCCGAGCCCGAGGGCGATCCGGCGCTGGACCCTGAGCCGCTCGGGCTGACGCCGGAGATCATGGCCCAGATCCCGGCCAAGATCCTGCGCGTCGGCGTCCCGGGCAAGACGCTCGCGGACGTGGTCCCGAAGCTGCGCGAGACCTACTGCGGCACGATCAGCTACGAGATCGAGCACATCGCCTCGCACCGCCAGCGCGTGTGGCTGCGCGAGAAGATCGAGACCGGGGCGTTCCGGGCGCCGCTCGGCGCCGACGAGAAGATCGCGCTGCTGCGGCGGCTCACGCAGGTCGACTCGCTCGAGCGCTTCATGCACAAGGCGTATTTGGGCCAGAAGCAGTTCTCGATCGAGGGCCTCGACATGACCGTGCCGATGCTCGACGAGATGATCCAGCTCGCCGCCACCGAGGGCGGGCGCGAGGTGGTCATCGGCATGGCCCACCGCGGGCGCCTGAACGTGCTCGCGCACAACCTGGGGCGCCCGTACGAGACGATCTTCCGTGAGTTCGAGGGCGCGTCGTCGATCGAGGCGGTGACCACGATCCCGCAGGGCGGCACCGGCGACGTGAAGTACCACCACGGCGCCCAGGGCACCTACCAGCTCGGCGACGACCGCGTCGTCCTGGTCCGGCTGGAGTCCAACCCGAGCCACCTCGAGTACGTCTCGCCGGTCGTGGAGGGCGCGACGCGCGCGGTCCAGACCACCCGCCAGGGCACGCACGCGACGCTGGACACGAACGCCGCGTTCCCGATCATCCTGCACGGCGACGCCGCGTTCCCGGGCCAGGGGGTGGTGGCCGAGACGTTCAACCTGCAGGCGCTGGACGGCTACACCACCGGCGGCACGCTGCACCTCATCCAGAACAACCAGGTCGGCTTCACGACCGACCCGGACGACTCCCGCTCCACCCGCTGGGCGTCCGACCTCGCGAAGGGCTTCGACGTCCCGATCTTCCACGTCAACGCGGACGACGTGGAGGCGTGCGTGTCGGCCGTGCGGCTCGCGTTCGCGTTCCGCCAGGAGTTCGGCCACGACGTGCTCATCGACCTCATCGGCTACCGCCGCTTCGGCCACAACGAGGCCGACGAGCCCGCCTACACGCAGCCCGAGATGGCGGCCAAGATCAAGGTCAAGAAGCCGGTGCGCGACCTCTACGCGGCGCAGCTCGTGCAGGAGGGGACGCTCACGCAGGCGGAGGCCGACGCGCTCGCGCAGGAGATCTGGGACGACCTCGCGAAGCGCCACCGCGAGCTCAAGGAGCAGCTCGCGCACGGCAAGGTCGAGCAGCCGACCGGCGGCTACGAGCTCGACCGCTCGGCCTCGCCGGAGGTCAAGACCGCGGTGTCGACCGAGCGCCTGCAGGTGCTCAACGAGGAGCTGCTGCGGATCCCCGGCGGCTTCACCGTGCATCCGAAGCTCGTCAAGCAGCTGGAGAAGCGCCGGGCGACGATCGGGCCCGAGGGCGGGATCGACTGGGCGCAGGCCGAGGCGCTCGCGTTCGCCTCGCTGCTCTCGGAGGGCACGCCGGTGCGGCTGACCGGTCAGGACGCCGAGCGCGGCACGTTCTCGCAGCGGCACCTCGTGCTGCACGACGCCAAGACCGGCCAGCGGATCTCGCCGATCCAGTCGCTGCCGGGCGCGCTGGCGCCGATGGAGCTGCACAACTCGCCGCTGAGCGAGGTCGCCTGCCTGGGCTTCGAGTACGGCTACTCGATGGAGGCGCCCGAGACGCTCGTGGCGTGGGAGGCGCAGTTCGGCGACTTCGTGAACTCGGCGCAGGTGATCATCGACCAGTTCATCGTGTCGGCGCTGGCCAAGTGGGGGCAGACGACGCGCCTGACGCTGCTGCTGCCGCACGGGTACGAGGGCTCGGGGCCCGAGCACTCCTCCGGGCGCATGGAGCGCTTCCTGTCGCTGGCGGCCGAGGGCAACATCCGCGTCGCCAACCTGACCACGCCGGCGCAGTACTTCCACCTGCTGCGCCGGCAGGCGCGGGTGGCCAAGCAGCGGCCGCTGGTGATCATGACCCCGAAGTCGCTGCTGCGGCTGCCGCAGGCGACCTCGCGGCTCGAGCACCTGTCGGAGTCGCGCTTCTTCCCGGTCCTGCCAGAGCCGCGGATCGACGAGGACAAGGTCACGCGCCTCGTGCTGTGCACCGGCAAGCTCTACTACGACCTCAAGGGCCACGCGACGCGCGAGAACAACGAGGGCGTCGCGATCACCCGCGTGGAGCTGCTGTATCCGTTCCCGCAGGACCAGATCATGGGCGAGGTGCGGCGCTATCCGAACCTGCGCGAGGTCGTGTGGGTGCAGGAGGAGCCGCGCAACATGGGCGCCCGCGCCCACATGTCGCCGCGCCTGCTGCAGATCCTGCCGAGCACGCTCGAGTTCGGCTACATCGGCCGGCCCGAGCGCGCGTCGCCGGGCGAGGGCTACCCGGCCGCCCACACGATCGAGCAGACCCGGATCATCCGCACCGCGCTGGATCTCGACGTCCCGGTCTCGGTCAATCCGGCGAAGTCGCCGGGCGAACGCTGACAGCTCGCTCTCAGGCCGCAACTCTCTGGCTGGTCGGGTGTCGCAGCCCGCATGAAGCGCCTTCGCATCTCAGGCCGCTACGCGGTCATCTGCGCGGTCATCCTCGCCCTCGGCATCCCGGCCGTCGCCGCCGGCTTCGGCGAGGGCCGCAACCTGCTGCTGGGCAAGCGCAACCCGTCCAGCAACGCCTCGCTCGGCCTCAGCTCCGAGACCGAGATCATCGCCAACAACTCGACCTACGGCACGCGCCAGTCCAACAAGAAGGACGGCGACGGCGGCGGGGCGATCTACGGCTGCCGCTCGAACGTCGGCAACGAGCCGTGCGTGCGCGCCAGCAACATCAAGGCCAACGGCGGCCGCGCGTTCGAGTTCTCGACCTTGGGCAAGGAGGCTGGCCGGATCACCACCGGCGACACCGCGGGCGCGCCGTTCACGACCAACGCCACCGGCGTCGCCACGGGCCTGAACGCCGACCGCGTGGACGGCAAGGAGGCGACCGACTTCGCCGCCACCGGCGACCTCCTGTTCGCGCAGGTGAGCGACGCCGGCGCGCTCGGCAACAACCGTGGCGCGACGGCGGCCTCGAAGGGCGCCACGGCCACGTACACGGTCACCTTCAACCGCGACGTCAGCAAGTGCTCCTACACCGCCTCCCGGTCGGGCGCGTCGGGCAGCACCGCGCCCGGCGTCTCCGCCACGACCGGCGACGCCAAGTCGGTCTCGGTGGACTGGGGCGCGACCGCCACCGCGTTCTACCTGCAGGTCATCTGTTAAAAGGCGTTTCGCCCTCCCGTCGTCTTCCCCCGTCGGCGCCGCCGCACAGATCGGCGGCCCGGTAGGGGAATCCGACGTCCGTGCGACGTTATATGAGCGCCCGCCGGATCCCGGGTCCGGCGGGCCTACCGCCCGAGCGCTCGCCGGACCGCCTCTCCGGCCGGGCCTACCCCTTCAGCGCTCGCCGGACCGCCGCTCCGGCGGGCGCGAAGTCCGGCGAGAGCCGGTCGAGCAGGACGACCCAGTTCGGGTTGACCGCGGCGGCGGCGCGGACCGCCGCGACGCCGGCGTCCAGGTCGCCGGCCTGGGCGAACGCGAGCCCGGCCCAGAAGCGCAGCTCGTCCGAGGCGGGCGCGAGCTCGGCCGCGCGGCGGTAGAGGTCGCCGGCCTCGTCGGTGCGGCCGGCGGCCATGAGCTCGTCGCCCGCCCCGGCGAGCTCGTACGCGCGCGAGAGCGTCAGCAGCCGGCGCAGCTCCGGCAGCGGCGCGCTGTTGTCCTCCACGCGCAGGTCCACCCGCCGCCGCCACGGCTCGGCCTCCGCCGGCACCACCACCATCGCGGCGGACTGGCGCCCGCGCACGTCGCCCCCCTCGCCCTCGGCGGCCTCCAACGCCTGCATCAGCCGCTCCGCCAGGTCGCCCCGGGCGGCCGCGAACGCCGCCGACATCGCGGCCGGGACCGTCTCGCGCTCCATCATGTTCGCCTGGCAGCTCCAGTGCTCGCCGGCGGCGTCGCCGGCGTGCGGGATGCAGCCGGGGCCGGTGTGCACCGACACGCCGCCGCTCGCGTCGACCACCGCGACCTGGCGCATCGCGGCCAGCGGGTCGGCCGCGAGCAGCTCGCCGAGCACCTGCTGGGCGCCGACGCCGTCCGCGAGCCGGTCGAGCGCGTCCGGCCCGTAGGCGGGCTCCACGACCGACTGCGTGGCGACCGCCCCGATCCCGGCCCGCGCCCACGTGCACAGCGAGCCGACGGAGAACCAGTGCGACTGGACCGCCGCGCCGAGCTCGCCGGTGGCGGGGTCCAGTGCGACGATGGAATACGTGCCGTGGCGCATGGGTGACGTCGCCCGGAGGTCAACGGCTTCCGGGCGATGCGAGGATATCCGGGGCGGCGGTGCTTACCGATGACCGGAGGGCGAAACCCTTCATCCGTGACCCGTGCGGGCCCCGACCTCGTCATCGCCCGCATCCGCGCCGCGCGCCGTCCGGCCGCCTTCGCCGCCCGCCGCTGCGCGACGATTCCGCTGTGCCGCCCTCGCGCGCCGATCTCGTCATCGCCCGCATACGCGCCACGCCGCCCGGGTTCGTGCGCGCCTACGGCGACGTCTCGCCCGGCGCCCCGCGGTTCGCGGGCACGGTGCTGTCGGGGTGCGACGACCCCAGCGTGCCGTGGCACCGGATCGTGCGGGCGGACGGGTCGCTGGCCAAGGGCGCGCGCCAGCGGGCGCTGCTGGAGGCCGAGGGGGTGCCGTTCCGGGGCGAGCGCGTCGACATGAAGGCGGCGCGACTGCCACCCTGAGGCCATGTGGCTCCAGCGCGAGATCACCCTGCGGCCGCGCCCGCGCGGCTTCCACCTCGTCACCCGCGAGGTCGCCGAGGCGCTCCCGGAGCTGGGCGACGTGCAGGTCGGCCTCCTGCACCTGTTCATCCGCCACACCTCGGCGTCGCTGACGCTCAACGAGAACGCCTCGCCCGACGTGCGCGACGACTTCGAGTCCTGGTTCGACGCCGCGGTGCCCGAGGACGCGCGCTACTGGACGCACACGATCGAGGGGCCCGACGACATGCCGGCGCACATCAAGGCGTCGCTGCTCGGCCCGTCGCTGTCGCTGCCGGTCAGCCGCGGCCGGCTCGCCGTCGGCACCTGGCAGGGCATCTACCTCTGCGAGCACCGCGAGCACGGCGGCGCCCGCTCGCTGATCGCGACGCTCTGGGGCGAGTCCTGATTCAGCCGAAGAGGGTCAGCGCCGGCGCGCGCTCGCCGCGCAGCTCCGCGAGGTCGACCTCCACCCAATCGATCCCGCGCGCCTCGGCGAGCACGCGGGCTTGCGGCTTGACGATCTGCGCGGCGAGCACGCCGCGGCAGGCCGCCAGCGCCGGATCCAGCCGGATCCGCTCCAGGTAGCGCGTCAGCTGCTCGACCGCGTCGATCGTCCCGACGCGCTTGATCTCGACGGCGATCCAGCCGTCGTCCTCGTCGCGGCACATCAGGTCGACCGGCCCGAGGTCCGTCGGCCACTCCCGCCGCACGAGCCGGAACCCCTCCCCGCACCATCGCGGCGCGCCGGCTAGCGCGGCCTGCAGATCGGCCTCCACGCCGTCCTTGTCCAGCCGGTCGGCGTCGCAGTCCATCGCGTGCGAGACGTCCGAGACCACCTCGGCCAGATGGATCTCCAGCGCGTCCTCGCCCTTCACCTTGCGCACCACGATGCGGTCGCCCTCATCGTCGATCGCCGTCGGCGGCGTCATCCAGTTCAGCGGCTTGTAGCCGCCGGCGTCGGCGTGCACGAGCACCGAGCCGTCGGCCTTCAGGATCACCAGCCGCAGCGCCTCCGGCAGGCGCGCGGAGAGGCGGCCGGTGTACTCGACGCTGCAGCGGGCGACGATGAGGCGCACGGTTCGCGGAGGCTACGAGGCGAGGCGGACGGTCTTTGGGGCCGGGCTTTGGGTCCGGCGAACTGCTTGCAGGTGAAGGGGAGCCCGGATCGGCGCGGTGGGAATCGATCACGCGCGGAGAGCGCCGTCTGGGCGCGCGATCTCGCGCGCGGCGAGGCACCTCGGGCTCCCCCTCGCTTGCAAGAAGTTCGCAGGCGCCCGGCACTCAGGCCGCACGGAGCTCGCGCGGAGACGCGGCAGCGACCCGGTCGCGCAGGTCCCGCACCTCGCGGTCGTCGCCGAGCTCCAGAGCCCGCTCGCACGCCTCGAGGCAGTCGGACACCCGGTCCGTCCGCGCCAAAGCGTGGGCGTAGCGCGACCACGCGTCGGGGGAGTCCGGCGCCAGGAGAGTGGCCTGCTCGCACGCGCTGACCTCCGCCCCGACGTCGCCCAGGAGGTTCGCGACCAGCGCCAGGTCGAGCAGTCCCTCCTCCGACGGGCCGAGCCCGCGGGCCTGCTCCAAAGCCTCGCGGGCGCCGGCGCGGTCGAAGACCCGCAGGCGCAGCCGGCCGAGGCGCTCCCAGGCGGAGGCGTCGCCCGGGCCGGCGGCGACCTCGCGCTCGGCGGCGTCGATGGCCTGGCTCACCGCCCCCATGTCCTCGTAGATGCGGGCGGCGTAGCGGTACGGGGCCGGGCGTTCGCGCTCCTCGCGCATCCAGTCGCGCACCGCGCGCGCCGCCGCCGGGAAGTCGCCCGCCTGCCAGAACGCCAGCGTCATCAGCCGCAGCACGGCCGTGTTGCGCGGCTCGGCGTCGCGCGCGTAGACGAGCCGTTTGGCGGCGAGTGCGAAGTCGCCCTCGGCGAGCGCGTGCTTGGCCGCGGTCATGAAGCGCTGGACCCGCTCGGCGCCGGGATCGGGCTTCGTGAAGTCGACGAATTGCAGCGACCCGGCCGGCACGGTGCGGATGCCGATCGAGAACGAGACGCGCGCCCACTGCTGGACGTCGTCGCCGCCGCCCGTGAAGTAGATCCCGTTCACGCTGCCGACGCCCCACTCGGGATACGACAGGCAGCGCGCGTAGCGGTGGACGACGGAGTGATCGGGGACGCGGGAGCCGAACGGGTCGTGCTTGGCGCGGTCGGCGGCCTGCGCGCGCCGCCGCTGCTCCTCGGCGTAGGCTCACGCGCCCTCCTCGGCCCGGCGCTTGCGCGCCGCCGCGGCGCCCACCTTGACCGCGTTCTTGGTGACCCGGCCGCCGCGCGACTCCTCCGCGAGGCGCTCGAGCTGGTCGGCCGCCTCGTTGATCGCCTTCAGGTGGCGCTCGTGCTCGAACTGCTTGCCCGGCGGCGCGATGTCCGGATGCCACTGCTTGGCGAGCCGGCGCCGGGCGAGCTGGATGTCGCGCTTGGCGAACGGCGGCTCGACCTCGAGGAGCAGCACGGCTTGCTCGATGTCCAGGACCACCGCCATGACCGCCTTACGGTAGCGATCTTCGCCATCCGGAGCGCACCGTCCCGGCGGCGGTGCGCCGGCCCGGCGGCCCCTACCCGATCCGCCGGGTCGGCACCGCACGCGCGGCTAGTTCCGCCAACCCATGATGTTCCCCTGACGGTCGTGGCTCGGAACGACGGCTTACGTGCCACTTCCAACCCTACGCCGCCCCGCAAGAAGGGACGGTCGAGCTTCCCGACGGGACATGATTCCCCCACGCCGGAGTTTTCAGGCCAGAGCCTGATTGCGCCGAGACGGGGGTACGCACTACCTTGCTCGCTGTGGTCATCTGGGTAGCACTCGCGGTCTGGCTGCTGCTGGTGTGCTGGTCGCTCTCCGTCGTCAGGGCGGCCGCAGGCGCCGATGCGCCCTCCGCGAGCCCGTCGCGTGCCGCCTCGCGGCCGCCTACGGCGCCGTTCGCCGGCCGCCGGCGGGTGATGCTGATCGCCCAGGGCGCGCTGCTCGTGGGGGTGGTCGCGCTGGCGGTGACGTGGTCGAGCGACGACCAGTGGCGGCCGCTGCCGCTCGTCGGCCTGGTGGCGCTGCTCGTGCTCGGCAGCGACATCCTCGTGCTGGACGCCAAGCGCTTCCGCATCGGCGGGTCGTTCACCGGGCTCGTGCTCGCGATGGCGCTGCTCGGACCGGCGCCCGCCGCGCTGCTGGGCTTCATGTCGGCGAGCGTCGACGCGCTGCGCCGCCGCGTGCGCGGGACCTACCTGCTCAACAACCTGCTGACCTACATCACGTTCCCGGTCCTCGGCGGGGTCGTCCTGCACGCGCTCGACAAGGCGGACGCGACGCACGAGGGCGGCTACGCGCTCGCGGTGTTCGGCGTCTTCATCGTCGCCAACGTCCTGAACTTCCTCATGATCGCCGGGCACACGCGGATCCTCCGCGGCGGCTCGCTGCCCGGGATGATCCGCACGGTCTTCTTCCCGGTGCTGCCGTGGGAGGTCGCCTCGGCGGTGATGACGGCGATGGCCGTGTACGGCTTCGAGGCCTACGGCGTCGGCATCATCGGCCTGTTCGCGCTGGCGCTCGGCGTCTACCAGCTGCTGCTGCGGGCGCTGCTCGAGGGCCAGGCGCACTCGGAGGAGATCGAGCGCCGGACCGATCAGCTCGACGTCCGCCACGAGGGGATGCTCGGGCTGCTGCTGGAGACGCTCGCGCTACGCGACCCGAGCGCCGCCCGCCACGCCGCGGCCGTCGCGCACTACGCGCACGAGCTCGCGCGCGCCGCCGGCCTCTCCGAGCGCGAGCAGGCGATCGTGCACACGGCCGGGCTGCTGCACGACCTCGGCAAGGAGGCGCTGCCCGACCACATCCTGATCGGGCGCAGCGAGCTGCACCCGTCCGAGCGCCGCCTGATCGAGCGCCATCCCGCCGACGGCGCCCGCCTGCTGCTGCGGGTGGAGGGCATGGGCGAGGTCGCGGCGGCCGTGCTCGCCCACCACGAGCGCATCGACGGCAAGGGCTATCCGGACGGGCTCGCGGCCGAGGGGATCCCGATGCCCGCCCGCATCCTGGCGGTCGCCGAGGTCTATGACGCGCTGACCGCGCACGACTCCTACCGGCTCCCGCTGTCGGCCGCCGAGGCCGAGGCCGAGCTGCGCCACGTCGCCGGGACCCAGCTCGACGGCCGGCTCGTGTGGCTGTTCGCGACCCAGGTCCTGCGCGGCCGCCACATCGAGCACCTCGGCCACATCGCCGACCTCGAGACCGAGCTGCAGGTCCAGCGCCGCGTGCGCGGCGTGCTGGATGGGCCGTTCGTGCTCGGCCCGCCGATCCGCTAAGACCCTATGGAGGTTGACGTCCGGCGGGGCTGGTAGGTATGGCCGGTCCCCCGACGCGGTCGGGGGTGTCATAGCCGCGCGGGTACGAGCCGCGCGGCGGCCACAACCGCATAGGAGGAGCC
>JBIOTP010000217.1:0-10067 GCA_044865965.1 Solirubrobacteraceae bacterium | reverse complement strand
GGCTTGAACGTCGCCTCGGCGCCGGCCCGGCCCCCCGGGATGTTCGAGGTCATGATCAACACGGTGTTCTTGAAGTCCACCGTGCGGCCCTGGCCGTCGGTCAGCCGCCCGTCGTCCATCACCTGCAGCAGGACGTTGAAGACGTCGTTGTGGGCCTTCTCGATCTCGTCGAGCAGCACGACCGAGTACGGGCGCCGGCGCACCGCCTCGGTGAGCTGGCCGCCCTCCTCGTAGCCGACGTAGCCGGGGGGCGCCCCGACCAGGCGCGCGACGGAGTGCTTCTCCATGTACTCCGACATGTCGATGCGGACCATCGCGTCCTGGGAGTCGAACATGAACTCGGCCAGCGCCCGCGCGAGCTCGGTCTTGCCGACGCCGGTCGGGCCGAGGAACAGGAACGTGCCGATCGGGCGGTCGGGGTCCGACAGCCCGGCGCGCGAGCGCCGCAGCGCGTCGGAGACCGCCATCACCGCCTGGTCCTGGCCGATCACGCGCAGGTGCAGGCGCTCCTCCATGTGGATGAGCTTCTCGACCTCGCCCTCCATCAGCCGCGACACCGGGATGCCGGTCCACTTGCCGACGACCTCGGCGATCTCGTCGGCGTCCACGCGCTCCGACAGGTAGACCGGCGGCTCCTCGACCTGCTCGTCGGTCCGCGCCTCGGCCTCGGCGAGCCGCTGCTCGAGCTCGGGGATCTCGCCGTGGCGCAGCTCGGCGGCGCGCTGGTAGTCGAGCTCGCGCTCGGCGCGCTCGAGCTCGCGGCGCGCCTCGTCCAGGCGCTCGCGCAGCTTGCCGTGGCCCTCGGCCTGCTCCTTCTCGCGCTCCCACTGGGCGCGCATGCCCGCCGCCTGCTCGCGCAGCTCGGCCAGGTCGCGCTCGATCTCCCCGCGGCGCGCGGCCGCCGTCTCGTCCTTGGCGACCGCGACCTGCTCGATCTCGAGCTGCTTGATGCGCCGCTCGACCTCATCGATCTCGGTCGGCACCGAGGACAGCTCGATCGCGACGCGCGAGGCGGCCTCGTCGACCAGGTCGATCGCCTTGTCGGGCAGGAAGCGGTCGGAGATGTAGCGGTGCGAGAGCGTCGCGGAGGCGATCAGCGCGGCGTCGGTGATCGTGACGCCGTGGTGGGCCTCGTAGCGCTCCTTGAGGCCGCGCAGGATCGCGATCGTGTCCTCCACCGACGGCTCGCCGACGTAGATCGGCTGGAAGCGGCGCTCCAGCGCGGCGTCCTTCTCGACGTGCTTCTTGTACTCGTCGAGCGTCGTGGCGCCGACCGCGCGCAGCTCGCCGCGCGCAAGCATCGGCTTGAGCAGGTTGGCGGCGTCGACGGCGCCCTCGGCGGCGCCGGCGCCGACGATCGTGTGCAGCTCGTCCATGAACAGGATGACCTGGCCCTCGGCGTCCTGGATCTCCTTCAGCACGGCCTTCAGGCGCTCCTCGAACTCGCCGCGGTACTTCGAGCCGGCCAGCAGCTGGCCGATGTCCAGCGCGATCACGCGCCGGTCGCGCAGCGACTCCGGCACGTCGCCGGACACGATCCGCTGCGCGAGCCCCTCGACGATCGCGGTCTTGCCGACGCCGGGCTCGCCGATCAGGACCGGGTTGTTCTTGGTGCGGCGGGAGAGGACCTGGATCACGCGGCGGATCTCGTCGTCGCGCCCGATCACCGGGTCGAGCTTGCCCTCCTCGGCCGCCTGCGTGAGGTCGCGGCCGAACTTCTGGAGCGCCTGGTACTTGTCCTCCGGGCTCTGGTCGGTGACGCGGTGCGGTCCGCGCACGGACTCGACGGCCTGCAGCGTCGCGTCGTGCGTGGCGCCGTTGCGCTTGAGCACGGCGCCGGCCTCGCCGGGTGCCTGGGTCAGGGCGAGCAGGACGTGCTCAGTGGAGATGTACTCGTCGCGCAGCTTGCCGGCCTCGCGCTCGGCGGCGCGCAGCACGTCCATCAGCTCGCGCGAGGTGCCGGGCTCCCTGGCGCCGGCGGTGATCTTCGGCAGCCGGTCCAGCGCCGCGTTGAGCTCGCGCCGGATCGTGTCCGTCTGCGCGCCGAGCTTGCGCAGGACGGGCCCGACGACGCTCTCGGGCTGCTCGAGCAGCGCGAGCAGCAAGTGCTCGGGCTGCGTCTCGGTGTGGTTGCGCGAGGCCGCGATCGAGATCGCGGCCTGCAACGCCTCCTGGGACTTGATCGTGAAGCGGTCTGCTTGCATGGGCGGTTCCTAAATCTCAGTCTTGTGGACTAAGATCTTACTCGAGCCGATCGCCGGGATCAATGCATGGTCGCTAGCGGCGCTCGGGCGGGGGCACGAGGCCCGCGTCGACCGCGAGCCGCACGAGCTCGAAGCGCTTGCGGTACGGCGGGGCGGCGCCGAGGTGGAACGCGTCGAACAGCGCGCGCATGTGGGTCTTGACGGTGTCGACGCTGAGGTGCAGCGCCTCCGCGATCTCCTCGTTGGAGGCCGGGCCCTCGGGCGGCTGGCAGAGCACGGCCAGCACGCGCCGCTGGGCCGCGGTCAGCGGCGGGGCGACGGCGCTGGAGGCGACCTCGGTGAGCTTGACGTCGGCGTCCGCCGGGTCGTGGAAGCGCACGCGGGTGGCGCCCACGCGGATCACGTCCAGGTGGCGCAGCGTGCGGCGGTTCTGCACGCGCTCCTCGTTGACGTACGTGCCGTTTGTGGAGCGGCCGTCGTCGAGCACGGTCCAGACGTCGTCGATCGCCTCGATCGTCGCGTGGCTGCGCGATACCTGAGGGTCCCACGTGAGCGCGAGCCCGCTGGCGGGCGTGCGGCCGATCGTGAGCCCGCCGGGCGGCAGCGGCACGATGTGCTGGACGCCGTCGCCGTCGCGCAGCTCGACGAACGCGACGTCGGCGCGCTCCGCCGCGATCCGCGCCCGCAGCTCGTGGGGAGTGCTGCCGTGCGGTTCGAGCCAGTCGTGCACTGACGCCAACTCTACGGCGGCGCAATGACGCGGTCGAGGGTAAAGTCGCCGGGATGCCCGACGAGACCTCCCAGATGCCGCGCGAGCCCTGGACGGGCTACGCGGAGCTCGCTCCCGCCGAGCGCCAGCGCGTGCTGGCCGTGAAGTTCGACGAGGCCAAGGGCCGCGGCGACCAGCCGTACGCGATCGCGCTCGCGGCGGCGGTCGCCAACTACGAGCGCATCATGGAGCTGCAGCCGGACACCCACCATGCCGACGACGTCCTCTCGCACGCCGGTGACCTGCACGACGACGCAGGGTCGTGGATACCGAGCTGATCGCCCGCGCGCGCCGCTCGCGCGCACGTGAGAACGACTTCGGGCTCGAGCAGGCGAAGCTGCCCGGCGACGCGCCGCCCCCCGCGGTCGACCTGCGCCCGGGGTGGCACGCGGTCGGCAACCAGGGGCGCACCGCCTCGTGCGTGGGCTGGGCGGTCTCCGACGCGGTGCGCTGGCATCTCGAGAAGGCCGGCCGGCTCGCCGCGGACGCGCCGCTCTCGCCGCGCTACGTGTGGATGGCGGCCAAGGAGACCGACAAGCGGACCGACTACCCGTCGACCTTCCTGGAGGAGGACGGCACCAGCCTGAAGGCCGGCCTCGACGTCGTGCGCCGCTGGGGGGCGGTGCTGGAGTCCGAGCTCCCCTGGCGCGGCGGGCTGGCCGCCGGTCCGCCCGAGCAGCTCCTGGAATCCGCCGCCGGGCGCCGGATCGCGAGCTACTACAACCTCGGCGACGACACGGTGCCCGACCGCTCGGTGCACTTCGAGGGCTGGCGGCGCTGGCTCGCCGCGCAGGGGCCGGTGCTCGTGCTCGTGAAGCTCGACCGCACGATGATCGGCTGCGACGGCGAGCTGAACGACTTCGACGAGGCCTCCGTGGTCGGCAGCCACGCCGCCGCGCTGTTCGGCTACGGACCCGACCACTTCCTGCTGCGGTCCAACTGGGGCCAGGCATGGGGCGACGGCGGCTACGCGCAGATGAGCCTCGAGTACGCCGCCCAGGCGGTCATCGAGAGCTACGGCGTCGTGGTCTGAGCCTCGTCGGCGATCCGCGCCGCGACCCACGGCAGGCCGAGCTCGCGCGCGAGCGCGAGGCCGTGGGCGACCAGCGCGGCGCGGTCGGGGCTCGGCACCCCGGTCGCGAGCCAGTCCCCGATGGCCCGCAGCGCCCACGCCGGCGAGCCCCAGCCGGTGGCGAGGCGCACCGCGTCCGCGAAGTGCGCGGCGGCGTCGTCCGGGCGGTCGTCGGCGGCCGCGAGCATCCCCCGCGGCCGCGCCGCCGGGCCCCAGGCGGCCCACAGCGCGTCGAGCACCGGGTTCGCGCGCGCGTGCGGGAGCAGCAGCTCGTAGAGGCGCTCGACGTGCGCCGGGTCGCCGGCGCCGGCGGCGGCCTCGGCCAGGCATACGGCGGCGCTGAGGAAGTCCGGCGAGCGGGCCACCGACACGAAGTCGTCGGTCGCGCACAGCTCGAGGCTGCGGCGGGCGGCCTCCGGGCGCCCGAGGTCCCACTCGAGCGCCGCGAGCATCGCCTCCCACACCGGCAGCGCCGGGTAGCGGCCAGCGAACCCGCGCAGCGCCGCGGCGTCCGCCTCGTGCGGGCGCCAGCGCAGCCGCGCCAGCACCAGCCGCTGGACCGTGTGCTCCTGCAGGCAGTCGTCGCTGTGGCGGCGGTTGAGCGCGAGCGCCTCCTCGGTCATGCGGTCGGCCTCGTCGAGCCGCCCGGCGAACGCGGCGCGACCGGCCTCCGCGACCATCAGGTACCAGCGCTGGAAGCTGCGCCGGGTCGCGTGGGCGACCGGGCGCGCGCGGTCGAGCTCGGCGTCGGCCGCCGCGACGTCGCCCTCCTGCAGCGCGTCGCGGATGCGCTGCACATAGGCCCACAGCAGCGCACCGTGATCGGCGTGGCGCGCGGCCGTGCGCATCACCTCGCCGGCCGCCGCGGCGCGGTGGGCGGCCCGCTCGGGCCGCCAGTTGACGATCACGGCGGCGGAGAACACGCCCTCGTCGCCGAGCCGGCGGGCCATCGCCACCGCGTCGTCGATCAGCGCCTCGCGCCGGTCCTGGTCGGGCTCCAGCACGGCGAGCAGCCCCATCGCGCGTGCCCGCAGCGCGCCGTCCTCGGGCGGGAGGAGCTCCAGCGCCTCGGTCAGCAGCGCGGCGGCTTCGGCATCGACGGCGCCGTAGGGGCGGACCTGCGAGAAGCCGAGCGCGGCGCGCGCGAACGCCTCGGCGTCACCGTCGCGGCGGGCCGCGTCCGCGGCCTGCGCGTAGCGGCGGCGGGCGGCCTCGATGTCGCCGGCCGCGAAGGTGGCGTCGGCGAGCGCGAGCAGCACCCCGCGGCGCTCGGCGGCGGGCGCCTCGGCGCCGAGCGCGAGCGCCTCGAGCGCGTCCGCGAAGTGGCGCGCGGCCTCGGCGTGGCCCAGCGCCGCGGCGGCCTCGCGCGCAGCCTCCAGCGCGGCCTCCCAGGCCGGCTGCGGGTCGCCGCCGCCGCGCGCCGCGGCCAGCGCGTGGTGGGCGAGCTCGGCCGCGGCGACGTCGGCGCCCGCGTCGCGGCGGGCGCGCAGCGCCGTTCCGACCGCCTCGTGCAGCTCGCTGCGGCGGCGCTCCGGGAGCGTCTCCTGGACCGCGTCGCGGACGATCGCGTGGGCGAACGCGAACCGCCCGGGCTGGTCCGGGGCGGCCACCACGAGCCCGGCGGCGGCCGCGTGCTCGACCGCCTCGACGACCTGCGCGCGCGCGCTGCCGGCGGCGCGAACGAGGTCGGCGATCGTGAAGCGGCCGGCGACGGCCGCCACCTCGAGCACCTCGCCGGTCTGCGGCCCGAGCCGCTCCACGCGCCGGCGCACGACCTCGCGCACGCGCGTGGGGACGAGCGGCGGCAGCGAGCCGCCGTCGGTCCCGAGCCGGCCCTCGGCGGCCAGCAGCCGCACGAGCTCGGCGACGTAGAACGGGTTGCCGGCCGTGCGGGCGTGGATCGCCCGCAGCGCGTCCTCCGCCACCGCCGCCTCCGGCGGGACGAGCGCGCGCACGTCCTCGGGCCCGAGCCCGGCGAGCTGCACGCGCCCGGCGCGCGGGTCGCCCTCGATCTCCTCCAGCACCGCCGGCAGCACGTCGCCGGACGCGGACTCGCCGGTGCGGTACGCGCCGGCCAGCAGCAGCCGCGCCCCGCGCGCCGCCCCCGCCACGTGCGCGAGCAGCCGCAGCGACGACGCGTCGGCCCAGTGGAGGTCGTCGAGCACGACGAGCACCGGCCGCTCGGCGGCGGCGGCGGCGAGCAGGTCGGCGACCGCGTCGAACAGGCGCAGCCGCGCCTCCTCCGGCGACGGCGCCTCCGCGGCGTCGCCCGCCCCCCACTGGCGCTGCAGCGGCTCCGCGAGCTCCCCGGGCACGGCGAACGCCAGCTCGCGGACGATCGCGCGCCACAGGCCGTAGGCGCGGCCCTCGGGCTCGCCGCGGCCCCAGACAGCGATGCCGTTGCGGCGCTCGGCGGCGGCCGCCAGGGCGTCCAGGAGCGCGGTCTTGCCGATCCCGGCCTCGCCCGCGAGCACCACCGTCGCGGCCGCGCCCGTCCACGCGCGATCCAGGATGCCCTCCAAGCGCTCGAGCTCGGCGTCGCGGCCGACGAGCGCGACCGCCGACGGCCCGGGCGGCGCGGCGGGGGCCGGCGCGAGCAGGCGCTCCAGCGCGGCGCCGACGTCGGCGGCGCTCGCCGGGCGGTCGGCCGGGTCCTTGGCCAGCAGCGCGAGCACGAGCCGGTCGAGCTCGTCCGGGACGCCCGCCGCGAGGCGCGAGGGCGGCACCGGCGCAGCCGTGCGGTGCTGCTCGATCACCGCGGCGGCCGTCCCGGCCGTGAACGGCGGCCGCCCGCACAGCAGCTCATACAGCGTCGCGCCGAGCGCGTACAGGTCGCTGCGCGGCGTCGCGGGGGCGCCGCTGGCCTGCTCGGGCGCGGCGTAGAGCGGCGTGCCGAGCGGCGTCGCGTCCTCCGCGAGGCCGTCCGCGGTCGCGACGCCGAAGTCCCCGAGCGCGGCGGCCCCGTCGGCGTCCAGCCACACGTTGTCGGGCTTGACGTCGCGGTGCACCACGCCCTGCGCGTGGGCGTGGGCGAGCGCGCCCGCGATCTCGCGGCCCGCGCGCGCGACCTCGGCCGCCGCCAGCCGCCCGCCGGGCGCCCGCGCGCGCCGGTCGGCGAGCGAGCCGCCGGTCATGTAGCGCGCCACCAGGCACGGCGTCCCGGCGTCGTCGAACACGTCGTGGACGGTCACGATGTGGCGGTGGCCGCCGAGCCGCGCGGTCAGCCGCGCCTCGCGCCGCAGCCGTTCCCATGCGGACGTTCCGCCGCCGACGCGAGCCAGCGCGACACCGCGGTCGAGCGTGAGGTCGTGGGCGAGCCACACGTCCTTGGCGCCGCCGCGGCCGAGCCGGCGCTGCATCAGGTAGCGGCCGGCCACGAGCCCCGGCGCCGCGTCGGTCGCCCCCGCGGCCTCCGGCGAGGGCATGGTGCAACTCGGGCACGGCGCGCCGCTCGCGGGCAGCGCGCGACCGCAGCTGGGGCACGTGGGTGTCAGGCGATCGGGCGAGGTGCCCCCGAGTCTACGATCCGGAGCGAGCGTCCTTCTCGGACGCGCCCCGTATCTCATCCGCGGGAGTGAGGCTGCTCACCCCCGGTGCGGGAACACTTCACCCCATCGGCGGATGGCTCCGAAGGTCCTGCTCAGGGAGGGTTTCGCCATGGCCGCTCCCTCGTTTCACTTCCCCCTCGCTGAGACGCCGGTGCAGGCCGACCTGGCTGCGGAGGCGAACCTGGCCCGCGTTCGCGCCGCCGCCATGGTCGCCCGCGACCGGCTTGCCGAGATCCCGCACGTGCGAGTGATCGGCCCCGAGGTCGCCTCCAACTCCGCTGTCGACGGCGTCCGCCTCGCCATCGACCTCCGCGACACCGGGCGCGACGCCTGGCAGGTCGCGTGCTCGATGGCCGGCCGCGGCTACACGCTCGAGGCCGCCACGAACCGCGTCATCATCGTGCGCATGCGCGAGGAGGACGTCGAGGAGGGCCTCCACGAGCGCCTCGCGCCCGCGCTCCTGATCGCGCTGTGGTCGACGCCGTTTACCGGCGCCGCACGTGACGGATCGGAATGAGCGCCGTGCTCGGCGCCTCGTAGCGCACGATCTCCGCCTTCACCGAGCGGCGCACCTCCTCGAGCCGCTCGATCTCGTCCTGGAGCTCGGCCGCGCGCCGCTCCAGCCCGTTGACCTTGCGCTGCATCCGGTCGAGCTGCGCCTCGAGCTCGAAGACGCGCTCGACCCCCGCGAGGTTCATCCCCCACTCGGTCGTCATCTCCTGGATGCGGCGCAGGCGCTCGACGTCGGCCTGCGAGTACAGCCGTGTGCCCTTCGGCGAGCGCTGGGGCTCGATCAGGCCGCGCGCCTCGTACATCCGCAGCGTCTGCGGGTGCATCTCGGCCAGCTCGGCGGCAACCGAGATCATGAACACGCCGCGGTCGTGATCGACGCGGGCGGTGATCCTGGTCCGCCGAGTGGGCATCAGCGAGCTCCGGCCGCGCGCAGCAGCCGCTCGCGCGGGTTGCCGTTCATGACCTTCGAGAGCGCGTCGACCGCATCGCGCTGCTCGGCCGTGAGCTCGTGCGGCACGTCGATGACGAAGCGGTAGTGCAGGTCGCCGCGGCCGGCGCCGCTCAGGGCGGGCGGGCCCTCGCCGCGCAGCCGCTGGAGCGTGCCGTGCCGGGTGCCCGGCGGGACGCGCAGCTTCTTGGTGCCGTGCAGCGTCGGCACCTCGACGTCGGCGCCGCGCAGCGCCTCGGCGACCGTGATCGGCACCTCGACCTCGAAGTTGTCGCCCTTGGCCTTGAACACCGGCGACTCCTCGACGTGCGTGACCACGTACAGGTCGCCCGCGGGACCGCCGCGCAGGCCGGCCTCGCCCTTGCCGGGCAGGCGGATGCGCGAGCCATCGCGGACGCCGGCCGGGATGTTCACGCGGTAGCGCTTCATCTCGCGCAGCCGGCCCTCGCCCGCGCACGTCGGGCACGGATCCTCGATCACGGTGCCGGTGCCCCCGCAGCGCGAGCACGGGCGGGTGATCGAGAACACGCCCTGGCCCTGGGCCTCGACGCCGCGGCCGTTGCAGACCGGGCACACCTTCGGCGAGGTGCCGGGCCGCGCGCCGGTGCCGCGGCACGTCGTGCAGGCCGCATGCGTGGCGACCGAGACCGGCAACTGCGCGCCCTCGACCGCCTGGCCGAAGGACAGCGTGACCGTCGTCTCGAGGTCCCTGCCCCGTTCGGTCGCCGGCTTGGTGCGCGTGGCGCGCCCGCCGCCGGTGTTGAAGATCCCCGACAGGATGTCCGAGAAGGACCCGAAGTCGGGCGCCGGGCCGCCCGTGCGCTGCCCGCCGCCGACGCCGAAGAGGCCGCCGCGATCGTACTTCTTGCGCTTCTCCGGGTCGCCGAGGACGTCGTAGGCCTCGGAGACCTCCTTGAAGCGCTCCTCCGCGCCGGAATCGTTGTTGGTGTCCGGGTGGTACCTGCGCGCGAGCTTGCGGTACGCCTTCTTGATGTCCTCCTGCGACGCCTTCTTGTCGACGCCGAGGACCTTGTAGTAGTCCGAGCCCCGCGCCATCGCTACTCCGCCACTACGACGCGTGCGGGCCGCAGGACGGCCCCGTTGATCCGGTAGCCGGGCTGGTAGACCTCGATCACGGTGCCCGACTCGGCCCCCTCGGCGGGCCGCTGCGCCATCGCCTCGTGCTCGTTGGGGTCGAACGGCTCGCCCTGCGGCGAGAACGCCTGGATGCCCACGCGCGCGAGCGCGGCGAACGTCTCGTCGCGGACCATCGCGAAGCCGCGGACCACGTCCTCATGGCCCTCCGCGGCCTTGAGCGCGAGCTCCAGGTGGTCGAGCGCCGGCAGCAGCTCCTTGACCACCTTCGCCATCCCGCGGTCGACCGCCTGCGCGTTCTCGCGCGCCATCCGCTTGCGGTAGTTCTCGAAGTCGGCCTGGGTGCGCTGGGCCAGCGCGAGGTAGTCGTCGCGCTGCTTGGAGAGCTGCTCGAGGTCCGACTGCACCGCGGCGAGCT
>JBIOTP010000216.1:0-3926 GCA_044865965.1 Solirubrobacteraceae bacterium | reverse complement strand
CCGAGCTCGGCGGCCCGCTCGCGCTGAAGGGAGCCGCGCCCGCGGTCGTCCACAAGGCGCGGGCGCGCGCCGTGCGGCTCGACCTCGTCGGCCCGAGCGCCGTGCGCCGGGCCGCACGCGAGATCTCGGAGCGCCTCGACGCCGCGGGCTACAGCGTCGAGAGCTTCGTCGTCCAGCGCATGGCGGAGCCTGGCGTCGAGATGCTCGTCGGCATGCTCGCCGACGAGCGCTTCGGCCCCGTCGTGGCCTGCGGCGCGGGCGGCGACCTCGTCGAGCTGATCGGCGACGTCCAGGTGCGGCTGGCGCCGATCGCGCGCGAGGAGGCCGCGGCGATGGTGCGCGGCCTGCGGACCTTCGCGCTGCTCGAGCGCGAGCGCGCCGCGGTCGCGGCGCTCGAGGACGTCGCGGTCCGCGTGGGCGCGCTCGCCGACGCGCACCCGGAGATCGCCGAGCTCGACTGCAACCCCGTGATCGTGTCGCGTTCGGGCGCGGTGATCGTCGACGCGCGGGTCCGGGTGACGCCGCCTGCCATTCGGCGGCTGTTCCCGGCGGTGGGCGCCTGATGTACGCCGCCGCCGCGCGGCGAGGCCGGCGAACTTCGGGCAAGTAAGGAGGGAGCCCGAACCGGCGCGCCGGCGCGCGGCGGGCCCGGCGAACTTCGGGCAAGTGAGGAGGGAGCCCGAACCGACGGGCAGGCCGGTCATCGGGCCGCGTGGCGGGCCCGGCGAATCGGGCAACTGAGGATGGAGCCTGAACCGGCGCGCCGCGCGGGTGATCGGGCGAGGTCGATGGTCTCGGGTCGCCACGCCGTTCGCGCACGATCGAACACGCTCGCTCGACCGTTCCCGGTGGTGTGTCAATTCAGTTCGACCAGGTCGAACTCGATTTACGCACACCCCGGCGCGGCGATGATCGTTCCGAGCTCGCGCGGCACCGCGGGCTCGTCCTCACTTGCAAGAAGTTCGTCCCGCCTAGCGCGGCGCCAGCCGAGTCGCCGCAGCCTTCCACGACGCCGTCACCCAAACTCCAGGCCGCAGCCCGAGCTCACGGACCGCAGCCGCACTCACCTCCGCCACGAGCGGTTGACCACCCGCGAGGCCCACGCGCGCGCGGCCGCCGACTGCGGTCACCGACACAACCTCCACCGCCAGATGGTTCTGCGCCGAGCTGCGCTCCGGCGCGCCGGGCTCGAGCACGATCTCCCAGGGGTAGACGCTGGCGGCGACCGGCCCGGCGGCGGCGTCGGTGCTCGCCACCGTGCCGCCGCCCTCGAGCGCGACCACGGTCAGCCCGTCCGCGCCCGCGGCGGCCGTTCCGGTCAACACCACGGCCCCGGTGAAATCGGCGACGAACGCGGAGGCGGGGCGGGCCGACAGCTCGGCGGCGTCTCCGACCTGAACGATCTCGCCGGCGTCCAACACGCCGACGCGGTCGCCGAGCAGCGCGGCCTCATGGAAGTCGTGGGTGACGAGCAGCGCCGGCACGCCGGTGTCGCGCAGGACGGCGGCGAGCTCGCGGGCGGCGGCCGCGCGGGTCCGGGCATCCAGAGCCGACAGCGGCTCGTCGAGGAGCAGCACCGCGGGCCGGCGGGCGAGCGCGCGGGCGACGGCCACGCGCTGGCGCTCACCGCCCGACAGCTCGGCCGGGCGGGCGCCGGCGCGGTCGCCGAGGCCGAAGCGCGCGAGCAGCTCGACCGCTCGCGCGCGGCGCTCGGCGCGCGATCCGGCCGGCAGGCCGTAGGCGACGTTGCGCCAGGCGCTCATGTGGCCGAACAGCGCATAGTCTTGGAACACGTAGCCGCAGCGGCGGCGGTCGGGCGCGAGGTCGATCCCGCGTTCGGTGTCGAGCCAAGTCTCGCCGTCGCACACGACGCGGCCCCGCTGCGGCCGCAGCAGCCCCGCGGCGATCCGCAGCACGCTCGTCTTGCCGGCGCCGGACGGCCCCGCGAGCGCCAGGCACCCGCGCGCGGGCACCTCGAGCGCCACGTCCAGCGCCAGCGGCCCGACCCTCGTGGTGGCCTCGACGAGCAGCACTACAGCAGCAGCTTGACGCCCAGCAGCAGCACCGCCGACACGCACACGAGAACCGCCGACAGCGCGAGCGCGCCGGTGAAGTCGGTCGCGAACTGCTCGTAGATCGCCAGCGGGACCGTCTGCGTCACGCCGCGGAAGGAGCCGGCGAACATGAGCGTGGCGCCGAACTCGCCGAGCGCGCGCCCCCACGCCAGCGCGAGCCCCGCGCCGAGCCCGGACAGCGCGCCCGGCACCGCGACGCGCGCCAGCGTGCGCGCCTCGCCCGCGCCGAGCGTCCGCGACGCGTCCAGCCAGCTGCGGTCGAGGGCCGAGAACGCGGCCTGCGCCTGGCGGATGTAGAACGGCGCGGCCACGAACGTGAGCGCGAGCACCACGCTCGCGGTGCGCAGCACCAGCGAGTCGCCGACCACGCCGCCGAGCAGCCCGCGCGGCCCGAGCGCGGCGAGCAGCCCGATCCCGGCGACCGCAGGCGGGAGCACGAGCGGCAACTCGATCAGCGTCACCAGCACCTCGCGGGCCCGAAAGCGCCGGGTGGCGAGCAGCCAGGCGGCCGGCGTGCCGACCGCGACGATGATCGCCACGGCCGTGACCGTCGTCTGCAGCGAGAGCCGCAGCGCGTCCGTGGACGACGGGTCGTCGAGGCTCGCCAGCAGCTCGCCCGGCCCGACGTCGGCGAAGATCGCCACGACGGGCAGGACGAGGAACGTCACCGTCACGACGAGCGCCGCGACCAGCAGCGCCCGGAACATCAGCGCCCCCGGCCGCGGATGGTCGTGCTCACGCTACGTCCCCGGCGGGGGCAGGAAGCCGGCCCGGTCGAGCGCGTCGCGCCCGGCGCCGATCATCAGTCCGGCGATGAACGCCTTCGCTTCCGCGGGATGCGCGGCGCCCTTGACCACGGCGACGCCGTAGGCGACCTGCGGCTGCAGGTCGGCCGGGAGGTCGATCGCCTTCAGCTCGCCGCCGGCCGCCTGGACGTCGGTCACGTAGACAAAGCCGGCGTCGACCGCCCCCTGGGCGACCTTGCCGACCACGCCGCCGACGTCGGGCTCGTTGGAGCGCACGTTGGCGAGGATCGCCTCGCGCTCCGCGGCTGGCAGCCCGCCCAGCACGTTGCGGGTGTAGGCGCCGACCGGGACCGCCTCCGAGCCCATCGCGATCGTCACCCCGGGCTTCGCGAGGTCGTCGAGGCCGGCGACCCCACCGCCGTCCACGGGCACCGCCAGCACGAGCTTGTTGGCGGCGAACACCTTCGGCTTCTCGACGAGCCCCTCGGCGTACAGCTCGTCCGGGAGCTTCGTGTTGGCGGACGCGAATACGTCGGGCCTCAGGCCCTGGCGGATCTGCGCCGCGAGCTCGTCAGAGCCCGCGAACGACGCGCGCATCGTCGCGGCGCCGAAGCCGCGCCCGTAGTCCGTGAACGCGGCCTTCAACGAGGCGGCGGCCGACACGGTGAGACGCGGCTTCGGCTGCGCGTCCTCGCCGCCGCAGCCGGCGACGAGGAGCAGCGCGATCAGGATCGCGAGGCGGTGCACGAGAGACCGCCCACGCTATCACGCTGCCTAGGCGTTACATATGTGCGACCGCGATCGCGCGCAGCGCCACGTCACCCGACGCCGCCGCCGCGCTGCCGCTCACCGGATCGAACGCCGCTGCCGCCGACTCCGGGGAGGCGCCCGGCTCGCTGACGGTCTCGAGCGGCCCGAACGCGGTCGCCCCCGCGGGCCGCGCGGCGGCGACGAGCGTGACCGGCCCGCGGCCGGTCGGGCCGATCCCCGAGCGGGCAGCCGCGGCCGACCGGCGCGCGGACGAGCGGCCGGTCGGGCCAGCCGCGGGGCGGGCGGCCGTGGCCGCCCGCCCGGGTCGCATTCGCGCCGGCTAGCGGCGGCCGTG
>JBIOTP010000215.1:0-4061 GCA_044865965.1 Solirubrobacteraceae bacterium | reverse complement strand
GCACCGGCAGGCACGACCCGGCATGCACCGGGTTATGCGCCGGACTTCCGGCCGCGACCACTGGCAAGGAAGTCCAGGAGCAGCTCGCGGAAGGCGTCGGGCGCCTCCAGCGGCGCCAGA
Source organism: Solirubrobacteraceae bacterium (assembly GCA_044865965.1). Lineage (GTDB taxonomy): Bacteria > Actinomycetota > Thermoleophilia > Solirubrobacterales > Solirubrobacteraceae > Solirubrobacter. Next base: position 3,941 of record JBIOTP010000215.1, on the reverse strand, counting down.
TGGCGCGCGCCGTCGATCACCGCTGAGCGCGCGGACGGCAGCACCCGCGCGAGCGTCTCGACGCCGGCGAGGAAGTCCGGCATGTCCGCCGCGCCGGCCGCGGCCAGCACGGGAACGCCGACGCGCGTGAGCGACTCGGGGTCCTCCTCGACGGGGTCCGGCGCGTCCTCGACCCCGTCCGCGGCGAGCTGCAGCTCGAACGCGCGCCGCTGCATCGCCTCGACCCGCTCGCGCACGGCGCCGGGCCACGTCCACGCCGCCGCCACCGCCTGGGCCGCCGCGTCCACGTCGCCGCGCTCGAGCGCCTCCTCCTCGGCCGCCCAGGCCGCCGCCAGCTCGGCCGACGGCTCGCCCGGCAGCGGCGGCGAGACGAGCGCGAGCGCGCTGACGCGGTCCGGGGCGATCACCGCCACGCGCAGGGCCACCGCCGCGCCGAACGAGTCGCCGACCAGCACCGCGCGCCCGATCCCGAGCTCGTTCATAGCCGCCAGCACGTCGTTCCACGGCGCTTGCGGGCCGGGCTCGACCGGCGCGTCGCCGAAGCCCGGCAGGTCGAGGGCGATCGCGTGGTAGCCGGCCTCGGCCAGCGCCGGCAGCGTCTCCGACCACATCGAGCGGTCGGCGATGCCGGCGTGCAGCAGGATCACGGCAGGACCGGCGCCCGCTTCGTCGTACGGGAGCATCGCCCGCGCATTATCCGCGCGGCACGATCGCGTAGCTTTCGCGCCATGCTCTGCATGCTCACCGTCCGGCGGCTGAAGCCGGGCGCCGAGGAGAAGTTCAAGGACGCGTGGGCGCCGCAGCGCTGGCACCCGCGGATGGTCCGCGCCTACCACCTGCGCCGGCAGGAGGACCCGCTCGAGGTGATCACCCTCGCGTTTTTCGAGGGCTCGGACGAGGAGATCGACGCGATGCGCGACGAGCCCGGCTGGATGGCGGCCGAGGAGCACCGGCTGAGCCGCATCGCCCCGCTCGAGCAGGAGATCGGGCTGACCGGCGTGTTCGAGGTGGTCGAGGAGGTCGCGCGCTAGGCCGGCCCGCCGACCGGCCCGCCGAGCAGCTCGTCGGCGACGCGGCGCAGCGCCGGGTCGAGGTGCCCGCACAGCACGTCGCGCAGGATGGCGCGCAGCTCGCCGCCGAGCTCGTTCACGAGCGCGTCGACCTCGGGCCCGGGGCGCACGAAGCCGGCCATCGCGGAGCGCTCGAGCGCGATCGCCTCCCGGACGCGGCCTGCGAGCCGCTCGCGCGCGTCCGGCTCCGCGCAGATCGCGGCGAGGCGCTCGGCGACGCCGTCGTAGCCGGGGCGGTCGATGTCGGCCAGCAGCGCGCGGGCGGCGAGCAGCCAGTCGGTCAGCGCCTCGACGGCGCCCGGGCGCTCGCAGCCGAGCTCGAAGCGCCGCAGCGCCCACGCCAGCTCGCCCGAGCGCGGGGTGCGGCGCGCGACCAGCGCGCAGAACGCGCGCAGCGCGTCCTCCTCCTCGGCGGTCAGCAGGCAGTCGCCGGCCGGGCGGCGCAGGCCGGTGGCGAGCGGCACGGCGAGCCACGGACCGCCGTCCGTGCGGGCCCAGGCCGTCGGCCCGAGCTGCGGCTCGGCGTCGTCCCACAGCCGCAGCGCGGTCTGCAGCCGGCGCAGGCGGCGGCCGGCGCCCTCCAGCGCGCGGTCGTCGCCGGCCGGGCTCTCGAGCGCGAGCACGGCGACCGCGGCGTGCATGTCCTCGGCGAGGCCGGCGGGCGCCTCGCGCAGCGTCGCGCCGCGCGCGAGCGACAGCCCGTCCCCGAGCACGACCGCGTCGGACTCGACGACGAGCCCCTCGACCGGTGTCAGCACGACCGACAGCGAGCAACCGCCGTAGGCGGCGTCCTCGAGCTCCGCGAAGGCGGCGGCGAAGCGCTCGGGCTCGAACACGAAGTCGGTGGCGTCGGCCCACACCGCCCCGAGGAACGCGTGCAGCGCCGCGTCGGCGCGGGCGCGCGAATCGCCGGACGGAACGCGGCGCCCGCGCTGGCGCAGGTAGGCGGGCAGGTCGGGCAAGGCGGCGAGGCCGTGGACGGCGGGCGCGTAGGACGGCAGCCGCGCGAGCGCGCCGGTCCGTTCCGCGATGAAGCGTCCCGTCAGCGGCCGGTAGCAGTACAGCGGAGCGGACGCCCGGCCCTGCTCGATGAGCTCGTACGGCACCTCGGCGCCGCCCGAGACCTCCTCGGCGAGCTGCCAGGCGGCCTCCTCGACGAACGCGGCGAGCGGGTCGTGCAGCGCGCGGTTGTGCATGTCCGCGCGGTTCGCCGCGCGCACGCGCGGTCCTCCCCGCGGGCGCACGGGGAATTGCAGCAGGCGCCCCGGACGGACGGACGCCGCGAGGGCGCACGGAGCCCCGCGACGAACTCATGCGGAACCTAAACGGGGTCTGACCCTCTTTAGGCGGCGACGGTCTCGGGCGTTTCGGCGCAGGCGCCGTCGACGCCCAGCCACTCGCTCCCGTAGACGCGCATCGACTCGATGATCGGGACGAGCGCGCGGCCCTTCTCGGTCAGCGCGTACTCGACGCGCGGCGGGACCTCGGGGAACGTGCGGCGGTGGACGATGCCCTCCTCCTCGAGCGCGCGCAGGCGCAGCGACAGCGTGCGCGGCGAGATGCCCTCAAGCGAGCGCTCGAGCTCGCAGAAGCGCGACCGGCCCTCGGCGAGATCGCGCACGATGAGCAGCGTCCACTTGCCGCAGACGATCTCGGCGGTGCGGACGACGGGACAGTCGGAGTTCGGCATCGACGTCCCAGTCTACCGCAATGCTTCACGAACTGAAGTATGTGACCGCGACGTCGCGCTCTTCGGCGCCGCGGACGACGCGAAGCGTGACCGACGCGTCGCCGCGGTCGAGCACCTCGAAGAGGTCGTCGATCGCGGTCAGCGGCGTGCCGCCGGCGGCGACCAGCAGGTCGCCGCGCTCGAGCCCGGCGCGCTCCGCGGGCGAGCCGTCGACCACCGCGCGCACGAGCAGGCCATCGCGCTCGGGCAGGCCGACCGCCGCGCGCATCCGGCGCGCCGCGCGCGGGTGCGCGAGCGCGATGCCCAGGCGCGGGCGCTCGCCGCCCTCGCCGCGGGCCAGCGCCTCCGCGCGCCGCTGCAGCGCCTCGTCGGCGGGCACGGCGAGGATCAGGCCGCCCTCGCGGCGGACGGCGTTCAGCCCCAGCAGGCGCCCGTCCGGATGGACCAGCGGGCCGCCGGAGGACCCGCGCGGCAGCGGCGCCGTGTGCTCGATCGAGCCGGGCACGCGCCGCCCGCGCGGCCCGCGGAACGAGCGGCCCGTGGCCGACACGAGGCCGAACGTCGTGCGCAGCCCGTGGCCGCCGGGGTTTGCGAGCGCGAGCACCGGCGCGCCCACGTTCAGCGCGCCTACGGCGGCGGGCTCCCACGGCAGCGGCTCGATCGCGCCCGTGTCAGCCTCGACCACGCCGAGGTCGAGGTCGGCGTCCGCCCCGGCCACGCGCCCGTCGGCGGTGCGCCCGTCGATGAACGTGACGGTGACCTCGTCGCCGCGCAGGACGTGGGCGACTGTGAGCACGCGCCCGCGCGCGACGACCACGCCGGAGCCGCGCGCCCAGCCGCGGCCGAGGCCGACGACCGCCGGCCCGACCCGCTCGGCGGCGCCGCCGACGGCCTCCTGGAGCGCTGTGAGGATCTCGTTCACGGTGATACTCCTAGTGACTTGCAACTTGCAAGCGTCACCGTATCAGACTGGTCGCCCGCCCCGGCGATGTCGCGCGGCGGCGGGGTGGGACGGGCGGTCGCGGGGCGCCGGGCGACTACGACGCCGGCGCGGTGGGACGGGCGGTCGCCGGTGCCGGGCGACTAAGACCCTATGGAGGTTGACGTCCGGCGGGGCTGGTAGGTATGGCCGGTCCCCCGACGCGGTCGGGGGTGTCATAGCCGCGCGGGTACGAGCCGCG
>JBIOTP010000214.1:0-2184 GCA_044865965.1 Solirubrobacteraceae bacterium | reverse complement strand
GTCCTCCGCGCGGGCGGCCGCGGCGTGGTCGTGCTCGTGCTCGTGCACGCCCGCCTCGATGAGCGGGTCGCACACGTGGCCCGGGACGGACCGCCCGGCGCAGTGGTAGCCGCAGTCCTCGATCCACCCGCGCAGCGCGGCGAGCGAGGTGGCATCCGGGTCGTACGTCACGGTCGCGGTCTGCGCGACCGGGTTGGCGTCGACGGCAAGCACGCCGGGTCGACGGGCCAGCACACCCTCGACCACCGCCTTCTCCGAGGCGTAGTGCAGGCCGCCGACGTGCACGACGGCCGTCTCCGGCTCGCGCGCCGGACGGGTCTCAGTGAGCGTAGTCATCGCGTTCAGCCAGGATAGTACCCCTAGGGGGTATCTCGACGATGATCGGTCAGCCGGGCTCGGCGCCTCCCAGCGTCGACAGACACACTACTATCGGGCCTAGTAAGCCGATGAGGGTGCTCGTCAGTCGGTTCCGGATCCCCGGCCTTCTCGCGGCGTTCATCGCCGCGCTCGCGGCTGCGGCGATCCTCGTTGCGCCACCCGCGCCGGCGCTCGCCCACGCCGCGTTCCTGGGCTCGGCGCCGACGCCGGGGGCGCGCCTCGCGGCGCCGCCGGCGTCGATCGCGATGCGGTTCACCGAGGCGATCAACCGCCGCCTCAGCACCGCGGCGCTCTACAGCGCGACGACCGGCAAGCGACTCCCCGCGCGCGTGGGCGCCCCGTCGGCGCGGCACCTCGAGCTGCATCCGGACCGCACGCTGGCGCGGGGCGCCTACCGCCTCGAGTGGCACAGCGTGTCCGCCGACGACGGCCACGCGCTCGAGGGCTCGTTCTCCTTCGGCGTGCGGGCGGCGGCGGTCGGAGCCGCGCGGTCAACGCAGTCCGGGCCGCTGGACCATGGAGGTTCGCTGCGGGTGCTCGCGCGGGCGCTCCTGTACCCCGCGCTGTTCGTTTTCGCCGGCGGCGCACTGCTCGGCGCGCTGCTCGGGCGGCGGCGCGGGCCATGGCTCGTGCCGCCGGACGTGACCCGCCGGCTGGCTCCGGCGCGCGCCGCTGCCGTCGCGCGGCGCGCCGACGCGGTGGTCGTGGACGCCGGGCTGCTGGCCATGCCGCTGGCGCTCGCGAGCGCGCTGCTGGATGCCTCGGATGCCGCCGGCGGCGTCTCGGGGCGGGCGGTGCGCGACTACCTGCTCGCCGGCTCTGCGGGTCTGGGGCGGCTCGCGATCGTGGCGTTCCTCGCCGTCGGCGTGCTCGCCGCCCGCAGCGCGCCGCGCGCCGCGGCCCTCGCCGGCGCGCTGGCGCTGGGATCGCTGGCGGTGGCGGGGCACGCGGCGTCGGCCCCGCAGCCAGAGCCGGCGGTGCTGACGGACTGGCTGCACCTGCTCGCCGCGGCGGTGTGGCTGGGCGGCATCGCGCTGATCGTGCTCACGTGGCTACCCGTGGTGCGCGGCGAGGACGCGATCGTCCGGCGGGCGGTCATGCGACACGTGCTCGCGCGCTTTGGGCGCGTGGCGCTTCCCGCGTTCTGCGCTGTGGTAGTGACCGGCGGGCTGAACGCGCTGATCGAGCTGCCGCGCATCGCGGCGCTGTGGCAGACCGGATACGGCCGCGTCCTGCTCGTCAAGATCGCGCTCGTCGGGCTGATCGCGGCGGCCAGCTACACGCACGCGCTCCGGCTGCGACCGCGGGTGCTCGCGGCCAACCCGCACCCCGACGCGCGGCTCGAGCGCCGCCACTGGCGGGTGCTCGGCGCCGAGCCGGTACTGGGCGCCGGCGTCGCGGTCGCGGTCGCCTTCCTCGTCGCCTTCCCGCTGCCTCGCGGGGGCGCCCAAGCGGCCTCGCCGGGGGCACCGGCCGCCGCCGCGTGCGACCCCTGTCCGCAGCCGATGCCCGCGCCGGACGAGCTCTCGGTCGCCGAGGAGGGCGGCAGCAATCTCGTGGCCGCCTGGATCCGGCGGACGTCGGCGGGGCTGTCCGGCGAGGTGCGGCTGCTCGACATCAAGGGCGACCCCTCATCCACGCCGTTCGAGATCGAGACCGCCAAGTCGGTGTCGATCAGCTGCGGGCTCGGCTGCCGGCGCTTCAGGATCCCCGCCCTGCCCACGACGCTACGCGTGACCGTCGTCGAACGCGGCCACGAGTACGCCGCCGTGCTCCCCACAGTCTGGCGAGCGAGCGAGAGCCGCA
>JBIOTP010000213.1:0-21278 GCA_044865965.1 Solirubrobacteraceae bacterium | reverse complement strand
CGTGCGTCCCCGGCTCTACGGCTTCCAGGCCGAGGGCGCGGCGCCCCTGGTCCACGGCGCGCCGGTGGCGCACCCCGAGACGGTCGCGAGCGCGATCCGGATCGGCAACCCCGCGCGCTGGGAGGAGGCCATGGAGGCGTTCACCGCCTCGCGCGGGCGCGTGGCGGCGGTCAGCGACGCGCAGATCCTCGACGCCTACCGCTTCCTCGCCGCGACCGAGGGCGTGTTCTGCGAGCCGGCGTCGGCGGCCAGCGTCGCCGGCCTGCTGGCGCACGGCGCGGGGGAGGCCGAGCGCGTCGTCTGCGTGCTCACCGGCCACGGCCTCAAGGACCCTCAGACGGCGCTCGGCCACGCGGGCGCCGTGGTGCCCTGCGAGCCGGACATCGTGGCCGTCGAGCGCGCCGTCCTCGCCTGATGCGCCGCCGCCGGCTGGTCCGCGTCCCCGCCTCCTCGGCGAACCTCGGCCCGGGGTTCGACGTGCTGGCCGCGGCGATCGCGCTGCACGTGGACGTCGAGGTGGCCGAGACCGGCCGCTTCGCGGTGCACACCGACCTGCCGATCGCGCGCGACCGCCGCAACCTGTGTGTGCGCGGGTTCGCGGCCCTGCACCCGCCCGACGACTTCGAGTTCACGATCCGCTCGGAGGTCCCGATGGCCGGCGGGCTGGGGACGAGCGCGGCGGCGATCGTCGCCGGGCTCGCCGCGGCCGACTCGATCTTCGAGCTCGGCGCCGACCTGCTCGCCGAGGCGACGCGCATCGAGGGGCATCCCGACAACGTCGCGGCGGCGCTGTACGGCGGCTTCGTCGTGTGCGCGGACGGCCGGGTCACGCGGCTCGACCCGCCCGAGGGGCTCGAAGCGCTGCTGGTCGTGCCCGAGCAGCACGTTCGGACCGCGAAGGCGCGCGCGGCGCTGCCGTCGCGGATCCCGATGGAGGACGCGGTGTTCAACGTCGCGCACGCGTCGCTGCTGCTGGCGGGGATCGCGCGCGGCGACCGCGACCTGCTGTCCCAGGGCCTGCGCGACCGCCTGCACCAGCCGCGGCGCGCGCACCTCTACCCGCGCTCTTGGGAGCTGCTCGGGCGCGCGCGCGAGCTGGGCGCGCTCGGCGCCACGATCTCCGGCGCGGGTCCGAGCGTGCTCGTGTGGTGCCCGTTCGAGACCACCGGCGCGGTGGCCGCGCGCCTGCGCGACGAGGTCCGCGAGTGGGCGGACGTGGTGCGCGTGGCGTTCGAGCCCGAGGGCGCGAACGTGCGCTCGCTCTCGGGGCCGTAGTGGCGCGTCGGGTCCGGCGAACTGCTTGCAGGTGAGGGGGAGCCCGGAGTGGCTCGGTCGCGCGGAGATCACCCGAATTCGCGCGCCCATTCGGCCCATCCCGCGCGCGATCGATCACGTTCGATCGGTCATCCTTGGGGGTGCTTACGAAGGTATGAATAATTCATACAAACGTCAGCCACCCGGTGCGCGGCGATGATCGTTTCGCGCTCGCGCGGCACTTCAGGCTCCCCTTTACCTGCAAGAAGTTCGCCCGAACCCGCCGCGCGGCCTAACCGCGCCGAGCCGCCACAGCCCGGATCGCCTCGACCAGCGCGCGCTCGTCGTCGCCCTTCTCGAGGTACGCGTCGGCCTCGTCGCCCAGCGCGCCCTGCTGCATCAGGCGCACGTAGCCCGAATACACGATCACGGCGGCCCCCGGGGCGGCGGCGCGGATCGCGGCGAGCAGGCCGCGGTCGCCCGGGCGGCCCATCGTGTCGAGCAGGATCACGTCCGGCGCGGCCCCCGGCAGCGCCTCGAGCGCGTCCTTGGCGGTGCGGGCGGCGCCGACGTGCTCGAGGTCCGCGTGCTCGGAGAGCCAGAAGGCGACGAGCCGCGTGAACGCCTCCGAGTCATCGCAGTGGAAGACGCGGATCCCCATGCCCGCGAGACAGTCTAGGCCCCGGCCAGCAGCGGCTTGAGGGCCCGCCGGGGCGCGTCCAGGCCGATGCGGGCGAGCACCTCGTCGGCCAGGGCGAGGTAGTCGGCGCCGAGGTCGGGCCGGTGATCGAGGATCGAGCGGGCCTTCTCGGCCGACTCGGCGTAGGCGATCGACGCGCGGATCACGGTGTCGAAGACCTTCTCGCCGAAGTGCTCGCGCAGCTGGGCGTAGGACTCGCGCGAGTGGACCGTGCGCATGTCGGCGATGTTCATCACGACCCCGAGCCACTCGAGGTCGGGGTTGTAGAACTCCTTCGCCTGCTCGATCACGTCGAGCGCACCCTGCACTCCCTGGAGCGCGAAGTACTGGGCCTCGGAGGAGATCAGCGCCCAGTCGGCGGCTACGAGTCCGTTGATGGTCAACAGCCCCAGTGCGGGCGGGCAGTCGATCAGGATCACATCGTGGTGCTTGCGGGCCTCCTTGAGCGCCTTGCTGAGCATGAGCTCGCGGCCCATCCGGCCGGACATCGCGCGCTCCACCTCGGCGAGGATCGGCGACGCGGGGACGATCCCGTCGTGCTCGGCGGCCCCCATCTTGACCTCGCCGGCCAGCACGTCGGCCACCGTCGGGGAGGCGTCCGGAGGCACGTCGAAGTAGTCCGACAGGTTGCCCTGCGGGTCGAGGTCGAGGGTCAGCACGTCGATGCCGAGGCGCCGCAGCACGTCGGCCAGGGTGCGGACGGTCGTGGTCTTGCCCGTGCCGCCCTTCAGCGACAGGACCGTGATCGTGTCGGCCATGGAGGCCGAGCACGATAGCGGCGGCGCTACTCGGCGAACATCGCCGGGGCGGCAGGCGTGGCGGGCGCCCCGGAGGACAGCGTGTCCAGGAAGTAGAGGACGTGGCGGCCGATGACGAGCACGTCGCCGTCGGTCAGCGGACTCCACTCCACGCGCCTGCCGTTGACCTGGATCCCGTTCAGGGAGCGGTCGTCGAGCACGCGCACGCCCGCCTCCTCGTTCGCGATCAGGGCGTGGCGGCGCGACACCGTCGCGTCGTCGAAGCGGATGTCGGCGGCCAGGGAGCGGCCCACCCGTGTCCACTCGCGCGCCACGGGGATGACGTTCACACGTCCGTCCTGCTCGTAGGCGAGGTAGCGGCCGGGCGCGGCCAGCCCCGCGCGCGCCTCCTGAATCCAGGCCGGCGGCGCGGGTACGGCGGCGCCTTCACCGACCGGAAGGGGGCCGGTCGACGTTGCCTCGCTCGCGAAATGTGGATCCATCAAGACAGCTTCCTCCCTAGGGTCCCGGCGACCCCTCCGCGCGCAAGCATAGGGCTCAACCGCGCGGGTTGCGACCCCCAATTTGGGTGGGCGCTTGCACGGGCAGGGCGCGGCCGCCTCCCGCCGAATTCCGGCCTCATGCCCCCTGCCTCGGTTCCGAAACCCTTCGGGTTTGTGACCTCGTCACCGGCTTCGCCTCGGGCGCGCCCGCGAACAGGTTTCGAGATCTCGCTGCTCGGCTCCAGCCTGCGGGCGCTGGCCGCCCGGCGGCGCGACTGCGTGCACTGCCACCGCACGCCGCTGATCGGCGAGATGGTCTTCTTCTACGGCGAGCGGCTCGTGTGCGAGCTGTGCCGCCCGCTGCGCCGGGACGCTCCGGGCCGCGCGGAGCTCGTGCACTCGCCCGAGCGCGACCTCACGGTCAAGCGGCTCGCGTCGCGCTGAGCGACGTATCCTTCGGCGGCCGATGGATCCCATCACCGCCCACGTCGTGGTCGACCGCCCGCGCGAGGAGGTCTTCGAGTACCTGGCGGACATCGCGAACCACCCCGAGTTCTCCGACCACTACCTGAAGGAATGGCGCCTGACCCGGGTGGAGTCCTACGGCCGCGGCGCGGGGGCGCGCTTCCGCATCGACGCGCCGCTGGACCGCTTCGGCTGGGGCGACATGACGTTCATCGAGGTCGAGCCCCCGTATCGCATCGTGGCCGCCGGCCGCAGCGGGAAGTTCAACCGCAACAAGACGTGGACGACGTGGACGCTCACGCCCCAGGGCGGCGCCACGCGGGTCGAGGTCACGACCGAGTCGGAGACCGCGCTGCCTACCGACCGCCTGATGGAGGCGCTGACGCGGCGCCGTGGCTGGACCCGCCGCCGGCTGGGGAAGGCGCTCAAGCGCCTGCAGGCGATCCTCGAGGAAGGGCTGGACCGCGGGCGGCGCGCCACGGTGGGCGGGCTGTAAGGTCTGGCGTCCGATGCTCCGGCACGCCCTGCTCGCGATCGCCTTCGGGCTCCTCCTCGCGGGCTGCGGCAAGGAGGCCATCGTCACCGAGGCGGCGAACGAGGGCATCCTGCTGGACGTCGGGCCGCTCACCTACCAGGTGCAGATCTCGCGCTACATGAACCCGAACGACCCCGAGGACCGCGCCTACCTCGAGGGCCTGCCGGAGGGCACCGGCGATCCCGGCCGCGACGCCGTCTACTTCGGCGTCTTCATGCGCGTCAAGAACTACAGCGACGCCACGCACACGCCCGCCACCCAGTTCGAGATCACGGACACGCTGGACAACAGCTACGGGCCGATCCCGCAGTCCTCGACGAACAACTTCGTCTACCAGGCGGTCCCGATCCCGCCCGCCGGCGTGCTCCCGGAGCCCGAGTCGGCGGCCGCCAACGGGCCCGTCCAGGGCTCGCTGATCCTGTTCCGGATCAAGACCGAGTCGCTGCAGAACCGCCCGCTCGACCTGCACATCACGCAGGGGCAGGACGAGGCGGTCGTCGAGCTCGACCTGTAGGACCAGGGGGTCAGACCCCGGAGGCGAGACGCGCCCTGGCAGGCGGGGTCTGACCCCTTGCTGCTAGCGCTTCAACGCCGCCTGCAGCACGATCCGGGCGGCCGGCGCCGCCGTCGCGCCGCCCGCGCCCTGCCCGACGAGCAGCACGCACACGGCCACCCGCGGCCGCGAGTACGGCGCGAAGGCCGTGAACCACGCATCGGTGTCGGTGGTGTCCTCCTCGGGCTCGGGCGTCGGCGACGGCGCCGGGGTGGTCTCCGGCGGCGGCAGCTCGCGCACGGTCGTGCGCAGCTCCGCCGTGCCGGTCTTCCCGGCCACCTTCACGCCGGGCACCGCGGCGCCGGCGCCCGTGCCGCCGGTCACGACCGTGCGCATATAGCGGCCGATCGTGCGCGCGATCGCCGGCGTGGTGGCCCGCACGCGCTCGCGGGCGGCGCCCTTGAGGAGCGTCGGGCGCGGGCGCCGGCCGCGCTCCCCGATCGTGGCCGCGATGAGCGCCATCTGCAGCGGCGTGGCCAGCACCTTGCCCTGGCCGATCGCCGACGAGCCGACCGCGAGGTCGTCGCCGATCTCGCCCGCCGCCGGGATCGTGGACCGGGCCGCGCCGGCCAGTCCCGGGTCCTCGTTGAAGCCGAAGCGCTCGGCGGCCGCCACCAGCCGACGCGCGCCGAGCTTGGCGCCGAGCGGGGCGAAGACGGAGTTGCAGGAGTGCGCGAACGACGACTCCAGCGAGCCGCCGCACGCCTCGCCGTTGGCGTTCTGGATCTCGACGCCCTCGATCTCCGTCGACGTCTGGACGGGGAAGGTCTGGCCGCGCCGGGCGACGCGGCTCTGCAGCACGCCCGCCAGCGTCACGATCTTGAACGTCGAGCCGGGCGGCTGGGGCGCCGACTGCGCGATCCCGGCCAGGGCCAGGACCTCGCCGTCGCGCGGGCGGACCGCCGCGATCCCTCCGTAGCGCCCGGCGAGGGCGGTCACGGCGGCGGCCTGGACGTCGGGGTCGATCGTGGTGCGGACGGAGCGGCCGGGCGCAGGCTCACGGCGCGCGAGCACGCGCGGGCCGGCGTACAGCGTGCCGCCGGCGGTGCCGCGCAGGCGGTCGTCGAACTCGCGCTCGAGCCCGGTGAGGCCGACCGGGGCGCCCGGCGGCACGCCGCGCGCGGCCAGCTCGCGCGCCCGCTGCCCGGTCGCGGGGCCGACCGTCCCGGCGACCTCGGCCGCGAGCGGGCCGATGTCCGAGAGGCGGTCGGGGCCGCGCGCGATCGCCTTCCCGTCGCGCGTCTGGATCGTCCCGCGCGACGGCAGCCGAGTCTCGCGGCGCAGGCGCTCGCCGCGCTGCAGGCCGGGATAGACGAGCTCGGCCCGCCAGTCGACGCCCGGGCCGCTCTCCGCCCGCGGTCCGGTCGGGAGCACGAGATCGCCCTGCAGGCGCCCGAAGATGCGCGTCTGCATCGCGACCGGCAGGTGGACCGCGTCGCCGTCCTCGCGCGGGCGCCCGGTGCGCAGGCCGGTGAGCGTGAGCGTGGCCGCCGCGTCGCGGTAGGTCCGCGTGAGGCGCCCGAGCGAGGTGCGTGCGCGCGCCGCGTCGGACAGCAGCCCGTGCATGGTGCGGTAGTCGCCGCGCTCCCAGGCGGCGGCGAACGCGGCGACCGCGCGCCGCTCGTTCGGCACGTGGCGGGCGCCGAGCACCGTCCCGACGGCGAACGCCGCCACCGCCGCCGTGGCGAGCGGCGCGAACCGGCGCGGGTCGGGGATCAGGCGCCGCCGCCTTCGCTGGGGACGGGCGGCAGACGGGGGGCGAGTCGGCATCTGGCGCGTAATGACTGTAGGGACCACCCATCGGGGCCGCCGCGTCAGTCGTGCGGGTACGCTCGAAGCGGTGACCGGCGTCGACTGGCTGATCGTGGGCGTGGTGCTCCTGCTCGCCCTGTTCGGCTGGGCCCAGGGGTTCGTCGCCGGCGCGCTCGCGCTCGTCGGCTTCACCGTGGGCGCTTGGCTCGGCACCCGGATCGGCCCGCTCGTGCTCAGCGAGGGCCGGCAGTCCCCGTGGTCGCCCGCGTTCGCGCTGATCGGCGCGCTCGTCGCGGGCGCCGTGTTCGCGCTCGGCTTCGAGGGGCTGGGGGCGCGATTGCGCGGGCGCGTGCGATCGCCCGCGGCCACCGCCGCCGACGGGATGATGGGCGCGCTGCTGACCGGGTGCGTGGGGCTCGGCGTCGCCTGGGTCCTTGGCGCGCTGGCGCTGGCCAACGGCGGCGAGGCGCGGCGGGAGGTGCAGCGCTCCGCCATCCTGCGCCAGCTGAACACGATCCTGCCGCCGTCCAGCGGCCTGATCCACGCGCTCGCGCGGCTCGATCCGTTCCCGCGCATCAACGGCCCGCAGGCGCGCGTGGCGCCGCCGCGGGCGGAGATCGCCCGCGAGGTGGCGGTGCAGGCCGCGGGCGGCAGCGTCGTCAAGATCCTCGGCACCGCCTGCGGGCTGGGGGTGGAGGGCTCGGGCTGGGTCGCCGGCCCGGAGCTCGTGGTCACCAACGCGCACGTCGTCGCCGGCCAGAAGGACACGCGGGTGCTGCTGCGCGGCCGCCCGCCGGGGCTGGACGCGCGGGCGGCCGCCTTCGACCCCCGCAACGACATCGCGATCCTGCGCGTGCCGGGGCTGCGCGCGACCGCGCTGTCGCTCCAGGACGGCCCGCGCGTCGGCACCGCCGCGGCGATCCTCGGCTTCCCCCGCAACGGCCCCTACGACGTGCGCGCCGGGCGGCTCGGGCAGACGCGCGAGGTGATCACCCAGGATGCCTACGGCCGCGGCCCGGTGCGGCGGTCGATCACGTCGCTGCGGGGCGCCGTCCGCTCGGGCAACTCGGGCGGGCCGATGGTGAGCGCGAGCGGCGCGGTGGTCACGACCGTGTTCGCGGCGACGACGAGCGGGCCGCGCGGCGGCTACGGCGTCCCGAACTCGATCGTGCGGGCGGTGCTGCGGCGGGCGCGGACCGCGCCGGACGCCTCCACCGGGGCCTGCGCCGGATGACTCGCTACCCTCGGGCCTCCGCATGGGGAAGACGCTCGTCATCGCTGAGAAGCCGTCGGTCGGCCGGGATCTGACGCGCGCGCTGCCGGGCGCGTTCATGAAGCACGAGGGCTACCTCGAGTCCGACTCCCACGTCGTGACGTGGGCGGTCGGGCACCTCGTCCAGCTCGCCGAGCCCGACGAGTACGACGCCAAGTACAAGAAGTGGCGGATGGCCGACCTGCCGATCGTGCCCGACCGGTTCAAGCTCGTCGTGCGCGACGAGCGCTCGCGCAAGCAGATGGGGGTCATCACCCGGATGCTGCGGCGCGAGGACGTGGATACGGTCGTGAACGCCTGCGACGCCGGGCGCGAGGGCGAGCTGATCTTCGCCTGGACCTATGAGAAGGCGGGGGCGCGCAGGCCCGTGCAGCGGCTGTGGCTGTCCTCGATGACCGCGCAGGCGATCAAGCAGGCGTTCGGCGCGCTGCGGCCCGCGCATGACTTCCAGCTGCTCGAGCAGGCCGCGCGCTCGCGCTCGGAGGCCGACTGGATCGTGGGCATGAACGCCACGCGGGCGGCGACGATCCGGCTGCGCTCGTCGTTCGACGGCGCGGTGTCGCTGGGGCGCGTGCAGACGCCGACGCTCGCGATCGTCGCGCGCCGCGAGGAGGAGATCCGGGCGTTCAAGCCCGAGCCCTACTGGCTCGTCGACGCCACATTCGAGCCGACCGGCGGGGAGTCCGGGCGCCGCTACCAGGGGCGCTTCCATGACGGTGCGAACCCGCGGCTCAAGAGCGTGGACGAGGCGGAGGCGGTCGTCGCCGCGGTCCGCGGGCGGGCGGGCGAGATCACGAAGCTCGAGACGACGACGCGCAAGGAGCGCGCGCCGCTGCTCTACGACCTGACGAGCCTCCAGCGCGACGCCAACACGCGCTACGGCTTCTCCGCGCGCCGTACGCTGGCGGCCGCGCAGCGGCTCTACGAGGAGCACAAGGCGCTCACGTACCCGCGCACCAACTCGCGCTTCCTGCCCTCCGACATGGCCGGCGAGATCAAGCCGATCGCGCAGCTCGTCGGCGCGCACCGCGAGTACGCGAGCGCGGCGAGGTACGTCACCGGCCTGGACTTGCTGCCGCTCGGCCGCGTCGTCAACGACGCGAAGGTGACCGACCACCACGCGATCGTCCCGACCCGCTCCGAGCACCGCCTCGACAAGATGAGCAACGACGACCGGCGCGTCTACGACCTCGTCGCGCGGCGGTTCCTGGCGGTCTTCCATCCCGACGCCGTGTTCGAGAACACGCGGCTGGAGACGGTCGTCGAGGCGCACGTCTTCCGCACCCGCGGGCGCGTGCTGCTGGAGGCCGGCTGGCGCGCGGTGTACGGGGAGGGCGGGCTGGACGAGCGGGCGTCCGACGACGAGGACGCGGGCGTCGACCAGCAGCTGCCGAAGCTCGCGCGCGGCGAGGCGGTGGACACGCTCGAGGTCGCCGCCGGGGAGCGGGTCACCAAGCCGCCGCGGCGCTACTCGGACGCCTCGCTGCTGGGCGCGATGGAGACGGCCGGCAAGCTCGTCGACGACGAGGAGCTGCGGGAGGCGATGAAGGACTCCGGCATCGGCACGCCCGCCACCCGCGCGGCGATCATCGAGCGCCTCATCGAGGTCGGCTACATCGAGCGCGAGGGCCGCTCGCTGGTGTGCACCGAGAAGGGCCTGCAGGTGATCCGCCTGCTCGGCGAGCACCGGCTGACCTCGCCGTCGCTCACCGGCCACTGGGAGCACCGGCTATCGGCGATCGAGCAGGGCGAGGAGCGGCGCGAGCGCTTCATGCGCGACATCGCGCTGTTCGCCGGCGAGACGGTCACCGAGCTCGACGCGAAACTCAAGGAGGTGCGCATCCCGCGCGCCAACCTCGGCCCCTGCCCGGTGTGCGGCCGCGACATCGTGGAGAACCGCAAGGGGTTCTCCTGCTGGTCGCGGGAGGATCCCGGCTGCGGGTTCGTGATCTGGAAGTCCAAGGCGGGCAAGACGCTCCCCGCCGCCGTCGCCCGCGAGCTGATCTCGCGCGGGCGCACCGAGAAGCCGGTGACCGGCTTCAAGGGCCGCTCCGGCCGTACGTTCCGCGCCCGGCTGGCGCTGATCCAGAACGAGGAGGGCCGCTGGCGCGTGGAGTTCGACGAGCCCTGGGCGCGCGAGGGCGCCAAGCCGCCGGAGGGCGAGCCCGACGAGGCCGCCCGGGAGACCGGCGCCGAAGCGGCGTAATTCGCGCGCCGGTCAAGCAGAGAACGCGCTAAGCCGAGGGCTCTTCCGCCGCTTCGGCGTGCGGCGCCGCGTCGCGCGGGGCCGGCAGCGCCGGGCGGGCGGCGGGGCCGCGCACGATCGCGCGCCAGAGCGCCGCGATCCCCTGGACCATCGCGACGACGACCTCGGCGAACGGCGAGATCGGGCCGGGCCGGCGCGCGTCGCGCACCTCGGCCTCGACCTCGGGAATCAGGCCCGCGCCCTCACCGTGCGTCCACGCCACGTAGAGATCGTGGCTCCCGACCGCGTCCGCGACCTCGGCGGCGAGGGCGAGATCGGTGTCAGTGTGGGCGGCGGGCAGGTGCAGGGTCGGCATCACGGCCTCCGAGGGCGGGCTGGTGGGGGGCCTGTCGTTTACGTGTCTCGGAATACGAGCGTCCCAACTTGAGAGCAACCGCGCCCCCCTACATTCGTCCAGTTCGTGTTTCTTCGGGAGGTTGCGGGTAGGGGCCCCCGCCCTCGGCGTCAGTTCCGGCCGACCCACGCGCGACCCTGTGGGGTCCACGTGCCCTTGACGCTGATCACCGGTCCGGCCAACGCCGCCAAGGCGGGCGCGGTCTTAGAGCGCCTCCGTGGCGCGCTGCCGCGGGATCCGGTGCTGGTCGTGCCGACGGCGGCGGACGCCGTCCACTACGCGCGCGAGCTCGCCGGCGCCGGACTCGTGTTCGGCTCGGAGGTCTCCACGTTCGCGCGTCTGATGCGTGACATCGCGCGCGCGGCGGGTGTGCGCGGACGGACACTCGGGCGACTCGCCCGTGAGCGGGTCGTGAGGGCGACTGTGGCGGAGGCCGACCTGCGCGCGCTCGCCGGCTCCGCCGCCTCGCCGGGGTTCGCGCGGGCGCTCGGCGACCTGTTCGCGGAGCTCCAGCGCTCGCTCGCAGGGCCCGACCGGTTCGCGGCGGCCGTGCGGGCGTGGCGCGCGGTCGGCGGGGCGCCGGCGCACGCGCAGGAGCTGGCGGATCTGTACATCGCCTACCACGCTCGCCTGGAGGCGCTCGGCATCCTCGACGCCGACGGGCTCGCCCGCGCGGCGCTGGATGCCGTGCGCGCGCAGCCGACGGCGTGGGGCGGGCGGCCCGTGTTCGTCTACGGCTTCGACGAGCTGACGCCGGCTCAGCTCGATGCCGTGGAGACGCTGCAGCGGCACGCCGACGTGTGCGTGACGCTCCCCTACGAGCCCGGCCGCGCGGCGCTGGTGGGCAGCGCGGCGACGGTCGAGCTGCTCAAGCCGCTCGCGCGCGAGCACGTCGTGCTGGAGGCGCGCTCCGAGCACTACGCCCCGGCCGCCCGCAGCGCGCTGCATCACCTCGAGCGCTCGCTGTTCGAGCCGGCTTCGGCGCGGAGGGAGCCGAACGGCGCGGTGCGGCTGCTGGAGGCGGGCGGCGAGCGGGCGGAGGCCGAGCTCGTCGGCGCCGAGGTGCTCGAGCTCGTGCGTGACGGGATGGCGCCCGAGGACATCGCGGTGCTGGTGCGCGGCTCCCGGGCCGCGGACCTGTTCGCCCAGGTCCTGGAGGGCTACGGCATCCCGCTCGCCCGTGAGCGCCGCACCCCACTCGCCCGCACCCGTCTCGGCGCCGGCATCCTCGCGTTCGCCCGCGCCGCGCTCCCGGGCGGCACGGCCGCCGACGTCATCACGTGGCTGCGAACGCCCGGCAAGCTGCCCCCGGGCGCGGCCGACCGCCTGGAGGCCGCGGTGCGGCGCAACGAGGCACGCACAGCACGCGAGGCGCGCCGCCTGTGGGAGCGGCTCGGCGGGGGCGCGCCCGAGGGACTGGACACGCTCGCGGCGGCCGGCGGGCGCCCGCTCGAGCAGCTCGACGCCCCCGCGGAGGCCGCCGAGCGGTCGCGCGAGCGCGCCGGCGGCCGTCCCTTGGAGGACCACGATGCGCTCGCGGCGGCCGCCGAGCCGCCAGGGCGGCCGCTGGAGGAGCTCGACGCGCTCGCGGCGGCCGCGGAGGAGGGCGCGGAGGCGTTCCTCGCGGCGCTCGTGGCCGAGGCCGAGGCGATGTGGACGGCGCCCTACGCGCGCGCCGCGGCGGTGCTGGGCCCCGAGACCGAGGCCGACGCGCGGGCGGCGGGCGAGCTGCGGGCCGCGGCGGCGGAGCTCGCGCGGCTCGCGGCGCAGGACGCGGCGCTGGCCGGGAGCCCGGCGGAGATCCTGGAGGCGCTGGCGGGGGCCGGCGTGCGCGAGGGGCCGGGGGCCGCCGAGGGCGTGCCCGGGGTCCTGCTCGCCGACCCGCTCGCGATCCGCGCACGCCGCTTCCGGGCGGTGTTCGTCTGCGGACTGCAGGACGGTGAGCTGCCGCGCCGCCCCGTGCCCGAGCCGTTCCTCGACGACTCCGCGCGCGCCGCGCTGGCGAGCGCGTCCGGCCTCGTGCTGCCGCGCCATGAGGACGACCTCGCGCGCGAGCGGTCCCTGTTCTACGCCGTGGTCTCGCGGCCCGAGGAGGCGCTGTTCCTGTCGTTCCGCAGCTCGGACGAGGAGGGAGACCCCCAGCAGCCGTCGCCGTTCGTCGACGACGTCCGGGCGCTGTTCACGGACGCGCTGTGGTCCGGCCGCGGGCGGCGCCTGCTCGCCGACGTGACGTGGCCGCCCGCGGAGGCGCCGACGCCGCACGAGCTGCGCCGCGCCCAAGCCGCCGCGCAGGAGAGCGCGGCGCCGCCCCCGCTCGGCGAGCCCCGCGCGGCGGAGGTCCTGGCCGCGCTCGCCGCGCGCGACCGCGAGGCCGCCCGCGGGCTGGAGGCGTTCGCCGCCTGCGGGGTGCGCTGGCTCGTGGAGCACCTGCTGCGGCCGGGCCCCGTCGAGCCCGATCCGGAGCCGATGCGCCGCGGCTCGCTCGCCCACGCGGTGCTCGAGCGCACGCTGCGCGGCCTGCGCGGGCGCACCGGGTCGGCCCGGCTGACGCCGCAGACGCTCGCGCCCGCGCTGGAGGAGCTGCGCGCTGCGGTCGCGGAGCTGCGCGGCACGACCGCCGGCGCCCGCGCCCGCGCGGCGGCGCGCGCGCTGGAGGTCGACCTCGAGCGCTACCTGCGCCACGAGGCGGAGTCGGGCGCCGGCTACGACCCCGCCTTCCTCGAGTGGAGCTTCGGCGGCGACAACGGCGACGCCCCGCCGCTGATGGTGGACGGCGTCGCGGTCAGCGGCCGCGTGGACCGCATCGACGTCGACGGCGGCGGGCGCCGCGCGATCGTGCGCGACTACAAGGGCCGCGTGGTGTCGGCGGGCGCCCGCTGGGCCGAGGACGGGCGCCTGCAGGCCGCCCTCTACGCGCTCGCCGTGCGCGAGACGCTCGGGCTCGATGTCGCCGGCGCGCTCTATCAGCCGATCGGCAGCGCCGATCAGCGCCCACGCGGCCTCGTCCGCGACGACGTCCCGGGGCGCTACGTCAACGGCGACGTCGTCGACGGCGCGGCGTTCGCCGCCGGCCTGGAGGCCGCGCGCGCGGCGGCCGCCCGCGCCGCCGCAGACCTGCGCGCCGGCCGCATCCGCCCCTGCCCGGAGCGCTGCTCACCGAACGGAACCTGCGCCTACCCCGGCATCTGCCGCGCGGAGGGCCGCGACCGATGACCCCGCCCGCCTTCACGCGCGAGCAGCGGGCGGCGATCGCGGCGCGCGAGGGGCCGTCTCTGCTCGCGGCCAACGCCGGCTCGGGCAAGACCGCCGTGATGGTCGAGCGCTTCGCGGCCGCCGTGCGCGAGGACGGCGTCGCGGTCGGGTCGATCCTCGCGGTGACGTTCACGGAGAAGGCCGCCGGCGAGCTTCGCGAGCGCCTGCGGCGGCGGCTGCTGGAGCTGGGGCAGGACGAGCACGCCCGCGCCGTCGACGCCGCCTGGATCGGCACGATCCACGGCTTCTGCGCCCGCCTGTTGCGGGCGCAGCCGCTTGCGGCCGGCCTGGACCCGCGCTTCGAGGTGCTCGACGAGCCCGCCGCCTCCCGCGCCGGGGCGACCGCGTACGAGCGCGTGCTGGAGGACTGGGCGCGCGCCGCCGGCGCGCCGGCGATCGACCTCGCGGCCGCCTACGGCCCGGGCCTGCGCGAGCTCGTCCTCGGCGCCTACGAATCGCTGCGCGCCCGCGGCCACGCCCGCCCGCGCCTGGCGATCGCGTCGGCGGGCGAGGCGCCCGCCGCCACTCTCGCCGCTTCTCCCGGCGGGGCGCCGGACCCGGCTGCGCTCGCCGCGGCGCGCGAGGCGGCTCTTCGGTCGCTCGCCGGCGCGGGGGAGGGCGTTCGTGTGGCCGCCGGCCGGGCGGCGCTCGCGGCGTGCGCCGAGCTGCTGGACGCGGCGCAGGGCGTGCCGTGGCCGGGGGAGCTCGACGCCGCGGAGCTCAAGGGCGGGGCGCGGGCGCTCGCGGGTCCGGAGTGCGGGGCCTACCGCGAGGCGTGGGCGGCCTATCGGATGGCGTGCGCCGGCCACCATGCGCAGGCGCACCTGCGGCTCCTCGACGCGCTGCTCGATCGCTTCGGGGGCGCCTACGACGCGATCAAGGCCGCGCGGGCGGCGGTCGACTTCGCCGACCTCGAGCTGCGCGCCCGCGACCTGCTAGCCGATCCCGCGACGCGGCGCCGGTGGGCCGAGCGCTTCGCGCTGATCATGGTCGACGAGTTCCAGGACACGAACGCGGTCCAGCTCGAGATCTTGGAGGCGCTCGAGCGCGACAACCTGTTCGCGGTCGGCGACGAGTTCCAGTCGATCTACCGCTTCCGGCACGCCGACGTGGCGATCTTCCGCGCCCGCGCGGCGGCGCTGGGCGCTGAGCGGGTGCGCGGGCTGGAGGTGAACTTCCGCTCACGCGAGGAGCTCCTCGACGTCCTGAACGCGGCCTTCTCGCCCGAGCTCGGGCCGCGCTTCGCGCCGCTGCGGGCCGGCCGGCGCGAGCCGCTCGCGGACGCAGACGGCGCGCTGCGGCTCTTCGATCTCGGCCCGCCGGCGGGCGCGCCACCGGTCGAGCTGCTCGTCACCGACACCCACGGCTGGGACGAGCTCGAGCCCCGCCTCGGGCTGGCCGGCGGCGGCGACCAGCCGTGGCGCCGGGCCGAGGCGCGCCTCGTGGCCCACCGCCTGCGCGACGAGGTCGTGGCGGGGCGGCGGCCGGGCGAGCTCGTCGTGCTCGTTCGGGCCACCGCCTCGCTGCGGCTCCTCGAGCAGGCGCTGGAGGAGCAGGGCCTGCCGACCTATGTCGTCGGCGGCCGCGGCTACTGGTCGCAGGAGCAGGTCCGCGACGGGCTCGCGTGGCTGCGAGTGCTCGCGAACCCGCGCGACGAGGCCGCGCTCCTCACCGTCCTCGCGTCCCCGTTCTGCGGCGCCGGCACCGACGCGCTCGTCCTGCTCACCGCCGCCGGCCGCGAGCCTGGAAAGAGCGGCGAGCCGCGCCGGCTGTGGGCCGCCCTCCAGTCCGCGGCGGCGGGGGCGGCCGGTGTGACCGCGGTCGGGCTCGCGGTGCTGCCCGCGGGCGAGGCGGAGAGGATCGTCGCCGTCGCCCGCATTCTCGCCGCCGAGCGCGAGCGGGCCGAGCGGGCGCCGCTGGAGGCGCTGCTCGAGCACGCGATCGTGGCGACGGGATACGACCTCGCCGTGCTCGCGCGGCCGGGCGGCGAGCGGCGGCTCGCGAACCTGCGCAAGCTCATGCGGCTCGCCCGCGACTTCGAGCGCGCCGAGGGCCGCGATCTCCGCGGCTTCCTCGCCGACGCCGCCGCGCGCGACCTCGCGGAGGCGCGCGAGGGGGAGGCGGCGCTCGAGTCGGACGGGCTCGACGCCGTGCGGCTCATGACGATCCACCGCGCCAAAGGACTCGAGTTCCCGGTCGTCTGCGTCGCCGACCTCGGCCGGGCGGCGGGCAACGGGCGCTCGCGCCTGCTCGTCGGCCGTGACGGGACCACCGGGCTGCGGCTCGCGCCGCTCGGCGGGGGCGACACGGTTCCCACCGCCGACTGGGAGCGCCTCGCCGCCGAGGAGGCGCGCGAGGAGGCCGAAGAGGAGCGGCGACTCTTCTACGTCGCGATGACCCGCGCCCGCGACCTCCTGATCCTCTCCGGCGGGACCGACACGCGGAAGTGGCCCGCGCCCCGGCCGGGCGGCCCCCCGATCGAGTGGATCGCCCGCGCGGTGGCCGGCGACGTGGCCGCGCTGCCGGCGGCCGGCGACGTCGCGGGTGGGGCGGCCGGCGAGGTCGCCGGTGGGGCGGCCGGCGAGATCGCCGGTGGGACGGCCGGCCGGGACGAGGCCGCGAGTGGGGTGGCCGGCGCGGCTGGGCGCATCGTTCTGGACCGCGTCTGGGACGGGCGGGCGGCGCGGGTTCGGTGTTTGCTGAACGCGCCGGAGACGCTCGGCGCGGTGCTGCCCGGGGCGGCGCTGACGCCGCGGCCGCGGGCTCGGGCTGCCGCGGCGACGGCGCTGCCCGCCGTGCCCGCGGTCGTGCCGCCGCGGGCGCCGCGGCCGCGGCCGGTGCCGCAAAGGCTCTCGTACTCGTCGCTCGCGGCGTACGCGCGCTGTGGCTACCGCTTCTACCTCGAGCGGACGCTGAGGCTGCCGCGTGTCGCGCCTCCGCCCGAGGCCGCCGAGGCCGTGGCCGAGCCGGAGCCGGCGATCGGGGCGCTGATGCGCGGGTCGCTCGTGCATCGGGCGCTGGAGGACCTCGACTTCGCGCGGCCCGTCCCGCCGGACGACGAAGCCGTCATGAAGATCGCCGCCGACGCCGAGGTGGAGCTGACGGCGGCCGACATCGAGGACGTGCGGGCGCTCGTGGCCGCCTTCGCCGGCTCGCCGCTGTGCGCGCGGCTCGCCGCCGCGCCGCGCGTCCGGCGCGAGGCCGGGTTCGCGTTCGCGCTGGATCCCGGCGGCGCCGGACCGCTGGTGAACGGCTTCGTCGACGTCCTCGCGCGCGAGGCGGACGGGGGCGCGCTCGTGGTCGACTACAAGACCGACCGGCTCGGCGAGGGCGAGGAGCCCGCGGACCTGATCGAGCGCGACTACGAGACGCAGCGGCTCGTCTACGCCCTCGCGGCGCTGCGCGAGGGCGCCCCGCACGTCGAAGTCGCGCACTGCCTGCTCGACCGCCCCGCCGAGCCCGTCAGCCGCACGTTCACCGCCGCCGACGCGCCGGAGCTCGCCGGCCGCCTGTCCGAGCTCGCGCGCGGCGTGCTCGCGCACGAGTACCCGGTCACTGCGACCCCCCACCGCGAGCTGTGCGGCGACTGCCCCGGCCGCCGCGCGCTGTGCTCGTGGCCCGAAACGAGGACGCTCGCGCCTCAGGCGTCCGCCGGCTCCTTCGCCGGCAGCACCGGGCCGTCGTAGCCGAGCGGCAGGTGCCGCGACAGCCGCAGGTCCACCACGACGTTGAGCTCGGCGGCGAACAGGAACACGACGTTCGTCAGCCACAGCCACACGAGCAGGATCACGATCGCCGCGAACGCCCCGTAGGTCGCGGAGTACGACGAGAAGTTCGAGACGTAGACGAAGAACGCGCCCGACCCGAGGATCGTGAGCACGACGCCGACCACCGCGCCCGGCGTGATCCAGCGGAAGTCGCGCACCTCCACGTTGGGCGCCGCGTAGAAGACGATCGCGTAGATCGTCATCGCCGCCACCAGCGCCGCCGGCCAGCGCGCGATCTGCCAGATCGTGGCGGCCGTGTCGCCCAGCCCGATCTTGCCCAGCACGTCCGACGCGACCCCCCCGCCGAGGAAGAGCAGCACCAGCGTCAGCAGCGCGAGCACGGCGACGGCGAGCGTCCACCGCAGGTCGTTGACCTTCTGGCGGACGAACCCGCGCCCCTCCTCCACCCGGAAGATCGCGTTGAGCGCCCGCCCCGCCGCCCCGAACGCGCCCGAGGCGCCGTACAGCGACGTCGCCAGCCCGATGACCAGCGCCACGGCCGCGGTGCCGCGCTGGGACTGCGCGGACTGCAGCGCGCTCACCACCGCGTCCACCGTCGACGCCGGCGCGCCCGCGTCCTTCAGATAGCGCGCGGCGTCAGAGATCAAGCCTTGCTGGCCGAACACGCCCAGCAGCGCCGCGCTGAACAGCAGCGTGGGGAACAGCGACAGCAGCGAGTAGTACGTGAGCGCGGCTGCGCTGTCGGTGATCTGGTCGCCGCGGAAGCGGGCGAACGCCCGCTTGAAGTCCGCCGGTTCGATCCACGGACCGGACCGGCGGCCGTCCTCGACGGCCGCCGTCGTGCCGGCCCTGGCCGTCAGACACCTCGCCTTCCGCCCCAGCGCGAGCCGAAGCCGTAGCCGCCGGTCGGGATCCCGGCCAGCAGCACGAGGATCGCGGCGATGATGCCGACGATCGCCGGCAGGCCGAGCAGGCTGCACAGCCACCAGACCAGTGCCGCCACGAGAATCGCGATAACGATGCCGATCATTGCAACCCCCTACTCTCGTTGACTGGCCAAGTGATTCCCGCCGCGCACGAGCCCCAATCGTCACGCCGCTCGCCGTGAACGACGATCTCGCCGTCGCGATCGCCGCCGTGCGCGCCGCAGCGGAGGCGGCCGAGGCGGCACGTGCGGCGCCCCTGCGCCCCCGCGCCAAGGGCGTGAGCGCCGACCTCGTGACCGAGGCGGACGCCGCCGCCGAGGCCGCCGCGGCCGCCGTGCTGCGCCACCATCGCCCATTGGATGGGATGCTGGGGGAGGAGGGGACGCGCCGGGACGGGCACGGGCGCCGCTGGGTCATCGACGGCGTCGACGGCAGCGTCGGCTTCGCGGCCGGCCTGAGCGGCGGCTGGTGCAGCGCGGCGGCGCTCGAGGACGCCGACGGCCCCCGCGCCGCGGCGGTGCTGGACCCGCAGCGCGACGAGCTCGCCGCCGCCGCGCGCGGTGGCGGCGTCGCCGTCAACGGCCGCCCGGCGGCCGTCCGCGCCGCGGTCCCGCTCAACGAAGCGCACGTCGCCACGTTCCTGCGCCAGGACCGCCTCGTGCTGCCGGGCGTGCGCGCCGTCGCGCACGCCCTGCTGGACGCCGCCGGCCTGATCCGCCACGCCGGCCCCGGCTCGCTCGAGCTGGCGTGGGTCGCCGCCGGGCGGCTGGACGCCTGGATCCAGCCCGCGGTCGACCCCTGGGACTGGCTGCCGGGCGCCCTGCTGGTCACCGAGGCGGGCGGCGAGGCGCGCGTCGTCGAGGCCGCCACGCGCTGGCACATCGCGGGCCCCGCTGCGCTCGTGGACGAGCTGGCAGAGCTCCTCTAACGCACGCGCGGCAGCAGCGCGTGGCCGTCGAGCACGGCCTGCGCCACGTCGAGCACCCGCCGCCCGCTCGACCGGGCGTGGTCGCGCAGGCGCTCGAACGCCTCACGGTCCTCGATCCCGTGGCGCTCCATCAGGATCCCCTTGGCGCGCTCGATCACCGCGCGCCGCTGGATCGCCGACTCGAGCTGCTCGACCTTCTGCGTCAGCCGTGCCGCCTCGCGGTGACGGCGCAGCGCCACCTCGATCGCCGCCTGGACCGCCTGCGGATCCTCGGAGTCGACGTAGCCGGCGATGCCCATGTCGGCCGCCCGCGCGAAGACCGTGGGATCCTCCGCGGCCCGCACGCTCACGAGCACGGGGCCGGACGCGAACTCGACGGTCTCCGCGATCAGCGCGAGCCCGTGCTCGTCGTCGCCGCCCAGCACCACGAACGCGAGATCGGGGTCCTCGCGGGCGATCAGCTCGACCGCCTCCTGGACCGAGACCGCGAACGGCGTAACCTCGTGGCCCAGCGCGTCCAGCACGTCGCCGAGGCGCCGCAGGGCGGCCTTGTCCTCGTTCGCGAGCAGGATCCTCAAGTTGCGTTCGTTCGTCGTCATGCTGACCTTGAGCCACTAGAATGTTGGCAGCCCCGGCCGAGCGACCCGCCGCGGCTCCCGTCCGCGCCCCAGCACCCCGGCGCCGCAACCCTCTGGCGAATGGTGCTGGCGTGGAGCAGGCCGACGACCGCTGTACGGGGCTTCAAGGGCCCCGAGCATATCCGGGCGATGACCAGGATCGGGCGGCGCGCGCGCGGTCCGAGCGGCGCCTGCTCGAGCGCTATCACGTCACGGGCGACCCCGGCGCGCGCGAGGCCCTGGTGGAGCGCTTCCTGCCGCTGGCCCGCCAGCTCGCGCGCCGCTACCAGCGCGGCGGCGAGCAGCTCGACGACCTCATCCAGGTCGCGTCGCTCGGGCTGCTGAAGGCGATCGACAGGTTCGACCCCGCGCGCGAGACCGCGTTCAGCTCGTTCGCCGTCCCGACGATCCTCGGGGAGCTCAAGCGGCACTTTCGTGATAAGGGCTGGGCGGTCAGGGTGCCGCGCGACCTGCAGGAGCTGGCGGTGCGCATCGAGCGCGTCTCCGAGGACCTCGCCGGGGAGCTGGGGCGGGCCCCGACCCCGACGGAGATCGCCGAGCGCACGGGAACGACCACCGAGCAGGTGCTCGAGGCGCGCGAGGCCACGGCGGCGTACCGGGCGGTCTCGCTGGACCGCCCGCGCGAGGACGACGAGGAGACCGGCGATTCGCTCGGGATGGCGGTCGGATTCGAGGATCACGGCTTCGACGCGGCCGAGGACGCGGCCACCGTGGACCGCCTGCTGCGCGTCCTCACCGAGCGCGAGCGCGAGGTGCTGCAGCTGCGCTTCGCGGAGGACCTCACGCAGGCCGAGATCGGCGTGCGCGTGGGCGTCTCCCAGATGCACGTCTCCCGCATCATCCGCCAGGCGATCGAGCGCCTGCGCGCCGCCGCGGATGCGTCATGACGAGTACGCTTCCGCCGTCATGGAGCACTGGGACCTGCGCACGCTCGACGTCGAGCCCCACTACCCGAAGATCCTGCACTCCGCGCGGGGCGAGGCGCGGTCGATCCTCATCCAGCTTCCCGCGGGCGAGGAGCTCCAGGAGCACCAGGTTCACGAGCGGGCGTACGTCGTCGTGATCGACGGCGAGGTGGAGCTCGCCGGCGCGAACGGCGGGGCCGGGTTCGCCGCGGTCTTCGATCCCGCGGAGCGCCACGCGGTGCGCGCGGTGTCAGATTCACGGCTCCTGCTGGTGCTGGCCCCGTGGCCTGGTGATGGACACCCCGGCGCGCGGGACTAACATCAGCGTCGGCCGTTCAACGGAGAGGGAGCGCGAGATGGCCGAGATCACGTTCAAGAGCGTGTGGAAGCGGTATCCGGACGGTTTCGAGGCCGTCAAGGACATGAGTCTCGACATCAACGATGGCGAGTTCATGATCCTGGTCGGGCCGTCGGGGTGCGGGAAGTCGACGGCGCTGCGGATGGTGGCGGGGCTGGAGGACATCACCGA
>JBIOTP010000212.1:0-13969 GCA_044865965.1 Solirubrobacteraceae bacterium | reverse complement strand
GCATGGCCACTTGGGACGACGTGCGCCGGATCGCGCTGGAGCTCCCCGAGACCAGCGAGGACAGCTCTCGCGTGACGCGCCACTGGCGCGTCAGAGACAAGGGCTTCGTATGGGAGCGCCCGCTGCGGCGCGCCGACCTCGCCGCCCTCGGCGACGCCGCGCCGGACGGGCCAATCCTCGGCGCCATGGTCGAGCACGTCGGCGCCAAGGAGGCGCTGCTCGCCGACGACCCGGAGGTCTTCTTCACCACGCCGCACTTCGACGGCTACCCGGCGGTGCTCGTCCGCCTGGAGCGCATCGGCCCCGAGGACCTCCGCGAGCTGATCGTCGAGGCCTGGCTCGCCCGGGCGCCGAAGCGGCTGGCGAAGGCGTACCTCGACGCGCGATGATCCGGCGCTGCCGCGACGACGAGCGCTCGGCGATCCTCGCGATCGTCAACGCCGCCGCCGAGGCCTATCGGGACGTGATCCCGGCCCACCATTGGCACGAGCCGTACATGCCGGCGGCGGAGCTCGACAGCGAGATCGCCTCCGGGGTCGAGTTCTGGGGCTACGAGGCCGACGGCGCGCTGGTCGGCGTCATGGGCATCCAGCCGGTCCGCGACGTCGCCCTCATCCGCCACGCCTACGTCTCACCGGGCAGCCAGCGGCTCGGCGTCGGCGGCGCGCTGCTCGAGCATCTGGCGCGCTCGGGCACGCGCCGCATCCTCGTCGGCACGTGGGCCGCCGCCGAGTGGGCGATCGGCTTCTACCGCCGCCACGGCTTCGAGCTCGTGTCCCGGCGCGAGGCCGCGCTGCTGCTGAAGACCTACTGGACGATCCCGGACCCCCAGATTGAAGCCTCGGTCGTGCTCGCCCTCACGGCGTGACCGTGATCGGCGTGGGCGCGCGCGCCGGGGTTCAGAATGCCGGGCCGCATGGCACCGTTCCGCCTGCAGTTCGATGTGAGCGAGGTCGAGGCGCTCGCCGCGCGCTTCTCCTACGACGCCGATGCTGAGGTCGCGGCCGCGGGCGCCGCCGCGCGCCGGCGCGGCCACTACACGAAGGCCGAGCTCGTGCTGCTATGCGAGTGGAAGACGCCGCGCAGCCGGAGCCGCGTCGCGCGGAACACGGAGGCGTTCGTCGAGGGCATCACCCGAGCGGCGTTCGCGACCGAGGACGAGTCCGAGCGCATGGCCGCGCTGTGCGGGCTGCGCGGAGTGGACGCGCCCACGGCGTCGGTGCTCCTGCACTTCGCGTTCCCGGATCGCTACCCGATCATCGACTGGCGCGCGCTGGAATCGCTCGGCCAGCCGCGGCGGGCGACGTACTCGATCGCCTACTGGCTGTCCTACCTCGAGGCCTGCCGCCGGCTCGCGCAGGAGGCCGGGGTGACGATGAGGGTGCTCGACAAGGCCCTGTGGCAGCACTCGCGCGAGCGCTAGAGGGTCGCGGCCGCGCTTCGCACCGCGGCGAGGAGCGCCTGCGTGGACGGGCGGGCGGCGTCCGCGGCGCGGGTGACGGCGAGGACGGCGCGGGCGACGGGACCCTCGGCGACGGGGCGCAGCGCGATGCCGGGGTGGCGACCCGGCAGCACCAGGTCGGGCAGCAGCGTCACGGCGAGGCCGCGGGCGACGAGCGCGAGGCTGACGTTCGCGTCGCTCGTCCGGTGGCGGATGTCCGGCTCGAAGCCGCCCAGCTCGCGGCAGGTGCGCTGGGCCCGGCAGGATGCGGCGCCGTGCGCTCCTCCGGAATTCTCCTGTGCCGCGGCTCCGGCGTCGCCTTCGGCGCGATGGCGGTCTTCGGCAAGCTCGCCTTCGGCGCCGGCGCGACCGTCGGGACGCTCCTCAGCGTGCGCTTCGTGCTCGCCGCCGCGCTGTTCTGGGCCGTGCTCGGAGCGCGCGAGGTCCGGACGCTGGCCGGCCGTGAGGTCGCCGCCGCCCTGGGCCTGGGCGCAGGCGGCTACGCGCTGCAGACCGGCTGCTACTTCGCCGCGCTGGAGCGCCTCGACGCGTCGCTGCTGTCGCTGCTGATCTACACGTTCCCGGCGATCGTCGCCGTCGCCGCGAGCGCGCTCGGCCGCGAGCGGCTCGACGGACGGCGCGCGGCCGCGCTCGCGCTGACCTCCGTCGGGCTGGTGCTCGTCGTGGCCGGCGCCGGGACCGACGCGCTGGACCGCCGCGATCAGCCTGCTCTTTGCCGGCCTGCGGCGCGTCGGGCCGACGACCGCCTCGATTCTCGCCACGGCCGAGCCGCTCGTCACGGTGCTGCTCGCGTTCGTCGTCTTCGGCGAGCGGCTCGGCGCCGCGGCTAGCCTCGCCCGCTTGCGATGAGTTCAGCTGTCCGTCGCAGTCATGACCGATGAGTGCACCGACAAGATCGAGGAGCAGTGACGTGAACGACGTGGCGAGCGTGGTCGGGCGGATCGGCTCGACCGCTGCCGTGCAGGCCGAGGGATTGATCAAGCACTACCGCAGCCGGACCGGGGTCATAGAGGCGGTCCGCGGCGTCGACCTCAGGGTCGAGGCCGGCGAGCTCTTCGGCTTCCTGGGGCCCAACGGCGCCGGCAAGTCGACGATGGTGCGGATGCTGACGACGCTGCTGTCGATCACCTCGGGCAGCGCCCGCGTGGCCGGCATCGACGTCGCCGGCGAGCCCGACGCGGTGCGGCACCGCATCGGCGTGGCGCTGCAGGAGGCGGGCCTCGACCCGCGCCAGACCGGGCGCGAGCTGCTCGTGCTGCAGGGGCGGCTGTTCGGCCTCTCGCCGCGCGCCGCGGCGGCGCGCGCCGAGGAGCTGCTCGAGCTCGTCGAGCTCGAGGAGGCGGCCGACCGTCGCATCAAGGGCTACTCGGGCGGGATGAAGCGCCGGCTCGATCTCGCGTCCGCGCTCGTGCACGAGCCCGAGGTGCTGTTCCTGGACGAGCCGACGACGGGGCTCGATCCCGCGAGCCGGCTCACGGTCTGGGACGAGGTGCGGCGGATCAACGAGCGCGGCACGACCGTGTTCCTCACGACTCAGTATCTCGAGGAGGCCGACCAGCTGTGTGACCGGCTGGCCATCATCGACGACGGCCGCATCGTGCGCGAGGGCACGCCGACGCGGTTGAAGGCCGAGCTGCGCAGGCGCCGCGGCCTCGCGAGCGACCCGACGCTCGACGACGTGTTCCTGGATGCGACCGGACGCACCCGCGGCCGCGTCGCCGGCGACGTGCAGGAGGTTTCGGCATGACTCAGGCCTGGGTGCTCGGACAGCGCGCGCTCCGCGAAGGGTGGCGGACGCCCGAGGCGCTGCTCCCGACGCTGTTCATCCCGCTGTTCTTCCTGGTCGTCAACGTCGGCCAGGCGGCCAAGATCTTCCCGGCGGCCTCGACCGGGTTCCTGCACGGCCAGGGCTACGGCGCGTTCCAGCTGCCCAGCTCGCTGCTGCTCGCCGCGTCGTTCGGGACGGCGGCGCTGTTCCTGGTGGAGGACATCGAGGGCGGCTACTTCGACAAGCTGCGCGCCTCGCCCGTCCCGCGGACGGCGATCGTGCTCGGCCGTCTCATCGCGGAGCTCGTCAAGGGCGTCGTGATCGCGACCGCGCTGGTCGTGCTCGGGCTGATCTTCGGCATCTCGATCGCCAGCGGCCCGCTCGGCTTCGTGCTTCTCGTCGGCCTCACCTCCCTGTGGTCGGTCGTCTTCGTGGGCTTCATGCAGCTCATCGCGCTCAAGACGCGCAGCGCGGCCGCGACGAACTCCGCCGGCCTGGTGTTCTTCCCGCTGCTGTTCCTGACCCCGAACTTCGTGCCGCGCGACCTGCTCACGCGGCCGATGGAGATCGCGGCCACGCTCAACCCCGTCACCTATGTGATGGAGGCGCTCCGCTCACTCATCCTCCAGGATCTCGCCTGGAGCCGGATCCTGCCCGGGTTCGCCGTCGTCGCGGTCCTCGGGGCGGTCATGATCGCCCTCAACGTGCGCGTCATCCAGCGCTACGACTGACACTCAACCGACGGCCAGCCCGAGGCGGATGGCGGCTGCGGCTACGGCGAGTCCGCGGGCGCGCTCAAACTCGCCTCGCTGGCGCTGATCGTCCTCGGGGTCGTCGGCCTCAATGCCGCCGGCTCGCACTAGCACGCGCGACCGCCTGCTCGACGGCGCGGGAGCCGTCGTCCGCCGCGACGGCGCGCAGGCGCTGACGCTCGAGGCGGTGGCCGCCGAGGCCGGCGTCTCCAAGGGCGGCCTGCTGTACCACTTCAGCTCCAAGCGCGCGCTCGTCGAGGCGCTCGTGGAGCGCTGGCTGGACGGCTTCCAGCGCGACATCGACGTGGCCGGCGGCGGCTTTGTGCGCGGGTACGTGCGCGCGTCGGACCCCGCCGGGTCGGTCGCGGACGAGCTGGGGCTGCTGGCGGCGCTGGTGTCCGAACCCGAGGTGCTGCACGCGGCGCGCGACCGCTACGCGACCTGGCAGGAGCGCGTCGAGCGCGAGGCCAGCGACCCCGTGGACGCCACCGTCGCGCGGCTGGCGGCGGACGGGCTCTGGCTCGCCGAGCTGCTGGGCCTGGCGCCGCCGCGCGGCGAGCTGCGCGAGCGCGTGCTCGCCCGCCTGCTGGAGCTCGCCGGGCCCGGTTGATCGCGTCCCGCGCCGGGTGTACAACCTTTCGCGATGTCTCGGTTGGAGCCGTCCTATCTGGCGCTGCATGCCTCGGGGGAGCTGCGCGAGCGGGCGCGCCTGGCGCTCGGCCTGCTCGAGGGCCGCTGCCTCGTGTGCCCGCGGCTGTGCAAGGTCGACCGGCTCGCGGACCAGGCGGGGCTGTGCCGCGTCGGGCGCCACGCGGTGGTGGCCTCGCACTTCCCGCACTTCGGCGAGGAGGACTGCCTGCGCGGCCGCCGTGGGTCCGGGACGATCTTCTTCAGCGGTTGCAACCTGAGGTGCGTGTTCTGCCAGAACCACGACATCTCGTGGCAGCTCCAGGGTGAGCGCGTGACGCCGGAGCGGCTCGCGGGCATGATGCTCGAGCTGCAGGCGATCGGGTGTCACAACATCAACTGGGTGACGCCCGAGCACGTCGTCCCTCAGATCGTCGAGGCGCTGCCGCTGGCGGTGGACGGCGGCCTGCGGCTGCCCACCGTCTACAACACCAGCGCCTATGACAGCCCGGACAGCCTGGCGCTCATGGACGGCGTCGTCGACATCTACATGCCCGACTTCAAGCTCTGGTCGAGCGAGCTCGCGCGCCGCTACCTGGCCAAGCGCGACTACGCCGAGGTCGCGCGCCAAAGCCTGCTCGAGATGCACCGCCAGGTCGGCGACCTCGTGCTCGACGAGCGCGGCATGGCGCGCCGCGGCCTGATCGTGCGCCACCTCGTGATGCCGGGCCTGCTCGCCGAGACCGAGGCGATCCTGCGCTTCGTCGCCGAGGAGCTCGGGCCGGGCACCTACGTCAACGTGATGGCGCAGTACTACCCGGCGGGCCGCACGGGGTCGTTCCCGGAGATCGACCGGCATCTCTACCGGTCGGAGTTCGCGCAGGCGCTCGAGCTGGCCGAGGGGCTCGGCCTCCACCGCCTCGACGTCCGCAGCCGGTCGGCGCTCGGACGGCTCGCGGCCGCCTGAGCCCTCAGCGCGCCGCGGGCGGGCGCGGCGGGTTCGTCAGGAGGCTGGCGAGGACGAGCTCGCGCTGGCGCCGGTGGGCGTCCACCGCGCTGCCGGGCGCGAGCACGCGCGCGATCTCGCGGCGGGTCTGGGGGAAGATGCGGGGGGCGGGAGTCATCGTGGGATCCACGCTAAGCGCGGTCCCCGGCCCCTGATAGAGACCCTAAGTCTCGACTCGCGAGACCTTGTCGTTACCATCGCGGCCCATGCGGATCGACGAGGTCGGAGCGGATCGGCGCATCACGGACCAAGGAGGCTCCGATGGGATTAAGCGACTGCAGCGTCGAGACGTTGCTGGCCGTGTCTGACCTCGACATGGCGAGGCGCTTCTACGAGCACCAGCTGGGCCTGGTCCCCGGCGAGGAGGAGCAAGCGGGCGTGCGCTATCCCTGCGCGCACCGGTCCCGGATCTTCGTATCTCTCTCCCCGGAGAACGCCGGCCGGTCGCCGGCGACGCTCGCCGGGTGGTTCGTCGACGACCTCGACCAGACGATGGACGAGCTCGCGTCGCGGGGTGTGGTCTTCGAGCAGTACGACCAGCCCGGGATCAAGACCGACGAGCGTGGCGTCTTCGATGCCGGCCGCTTCAGGGCCGCCTGGATCAAGGACCCCGACGGCAGCACGATGGCGCTCACCGAGGTCTCAGGCTAGGCCGGACCCTCAGGGCGCGAGGCGCACGACGTTCCAGGAGCGCCCCGGGAGCTCGACGGACAGCGTCGAGGACTCCACGCGCGCGCCCGTGCCCGCGCGGGGGAGCACGCGGTCCGGGTGCTCGGCGGTGTTGCAGGCGGACAGCTCGTCGTCGGCCAGGACGACGTGCTCGCGCACCGTCACGCCCTCCAGGTCGCGCAGGCGCGCCTCGAGCGCCAGCGGCTCCGCCGCCCGGTTGACGGCGAACAGCGTGACCTCGTCCCCCGCCGCCACGGCGGTGGCCTCCAGCGCGCAGACGCGGGCCTCGCCGGCGACCTCGTAGCTCGGCCCCTCCGGCTCCACGCGCAGGACGGTGCCGCGGCCGTGGCGGGACGCGTGCAGGAACGGGAAGTAGGTCGTCTGGCGCCAGGCGGGGCCGCCGTTGAGCGTCCGGATCGGCGGGAGCACGTTGACGAGCTGCGCCAGGCACGCCATGCGGACGCGGTCGGCGTGGCGCAGGAGCGTGATCAGCAGGCAGCCGACCACGAGCGCGTCGGCGACCGTGTAGTCGTCCTCGGCGATCGCCGGCGCGTGCTCGAACGTGACGCCCTCGCGCTCGAAGCCCGGGTTGCCGGTCTTGTTCCACACGTTCCACTCGTCCACGCTCAGCGAGAGCCGCTTGCGGCTGCGCTTGCGGGCGGCGACCGCGTCGGCCGTCGCGGCGACGGCGGCGATCATCCGGTCGAGGTCGAGCGAGCAGGACAGGAAGGCGTCCACGTCCGCGTACTCGTCAGGGTCGTAGTAGGTGTGCAGCGAGACGTGGTCGGCGACGTCCCAGGCGATGTCCAGCACCGTGTCCTCCCAGGCGCCGAACGTGGGCATCGAGGAGTTGGAGCTGCCGCACACGACCAGCTCGATCGAGGGGTCGACCCGGCGCATCGCCTTGCCGGCCTCCTTGGCGAGCTTGCCGTAGGCGGGCGCGTCCTTCTGGCCGATCTGCCACGGCCCGTCCATCTCGTTGCCGAGGCACCAGGCGCGCACGCCGTGCGGCTCGCGGTGGCCGTTCGCCACACGCGCGTCCGCCCACCGCGTGCCGCCGGGCAGGTTGCAGTACTCCACCAGCGCCCGCGCCGCGTCGACGCCGCGGGTGCCGAGGTTGACGGCCAGCATCGGCTCGGCGCCCGCGCGCCGCGCCCACGCGACGAACTCGTCGGTGCCGATCTGGTTGGGCTCGATCGAGCGCCACGCGAGGTCGAGGCGGACGGGGCGCTCCGAGCGCGGCCCGACGCCGTCCTCCCAGTCGTAGCCGGACACGAAGTTGCCGCCGGGGTAGCGGACGATCGAGACGCGCAGCGCGCGGACGAGGTCGAGCACGTCGCCGCGGAAGCCGTCGGCGTCGGCGGTCGGGTGCCCCGGCTCGTAGATCCCGCCGTAGACCGCGCGGCCCATGTGCTCGACGAACGAGCCGAACACCCGCTCGTCGACGTCCCCCACCGTGAACGCCCGATCGAGCACCAGACGCGCCGTCACGCGACGATCACCTCCGCGCGCACGAAGTCGTGGAGGCGCACGAGCTCCACGATCCGCGCCCGCCGCTGCTCGCTCGCCGGTCCGGACTCCATCCCGCGACCGTACGCTACGCGCGCGGTGATGGGGGCGCTGCCGCCGCTGAACGTGCTGTTCCAGCGCCAGATTCGTGCGGGGGATCGCGAGAGCGGCGGCGCGCCGGGGCCGGCGAACGGCGGGCAGGGTGAGGCGGCGGTCTTCCGAGTGGCCGCGCGCCACAACGATCGCTGGCGCCGGGGTGGCCTACAAAGGTTCGAATAATTCATACCTTCGTAGGCCACCCTCCTCGGCTTCGGTCGAGAATGATCGATCACGCGCGCGGGCGGCCGACAGCTGCGCGATCACGCTCGGTTAACCGCCACCCTCACCTGCCCGCAGTTCGCCGGCCCCGGGGGCGGCCCAAACAAGAGCCGCGCCCCGGAACCCGCCGCCTACCGTCCCGTCACGCGCAGCACCGCCACCGAGCTCGGCGGCAGCACCACCCGCGAGGCCGTACTGACCTCACGCGTCTCGGGCACGACCGCATTCGGGGTCGCCAGCGTGTTCCGTGCCGACGGATCGCCCGTGAGCACGGTCAGCGTCCCGGTCGGGTCGATCCGGCTGACGCCCCGGAAGTCGATCCG
This sequence comes from Solirubrobacteraceae bacterium, assembly GCA_044865965.1. Classification (GTDB taxonomy): domain Bacteria; phylum Actinomycetota; class Thermoleophilia; order Solirubrobacterales; family Solirubrobacteraceae; genus Solirubrobacter. The sequence goes on along the minus strand of JBIOTP010000212.1, from coordinate 5,535 downwards.
GGCCGACTGCTGCATGCCGGTGGCGTTCACCAGCTTCACGTAGAACGTGATCACCGTCCCCTTCCGTACGGTCGTCACGACCTGCTTGAGCGTCCCCGCCCCGCCGAGCGTCGACCCGACGGTCGAGGTGCCGAGATTGTTGGCGAACATGTGCTGCACCCAGTAGGACGGCGAGCCGTAGCTCGTCCCGGCGTCGATGCCGATCATGTTCGTCGGCCAGTTCGACGCGTTCTCGTTGACGACGATCGGCGCGTACATCGAGCCGATGACGATGTCGCTGTTGCGCTCCAGCCCGGTGAGGAACGCCGCCTCGCCGACCGCGGCGCGCAGCGTCGGCGTGGGCGAGCCGTTCTGGGCGCCGTACTCGCCGATCAGCACCTGCGGGCGGCTGCGGTCCGCCGTGTCGTAGCGCGTCGAGGCGTCCACGAACCACGACGGCGGCTGGTAGTAGTGGTCGTCGAAGACGTCCGGGCGGGCGGTGCCGTACGACGTGGAGGTCGCCGCGCCGCCCTGGTAGCCGCCGGTGGTCGAGATCACCGAGAGCTGCGGGTAGCGCGCCTTGATCGCGTCGTACATGCGCGTGAACCGCCACGCGTAGGAGCCGGAGCGGTCGAACCAGTCCTCGTTGCCCACCTCGACGTACTTGAGGTCGAACGGGGCCGGGTGCCCGTCGGCCGCGCGCCGCGCGCCCCACACGGTCGACGTGTCGCCGATCGCGTACTCGATCTCCTCCAGGGCGCTCCGGATCTCGGCCTCGTAGGCGTCCTCGGACACGTGCTGGCCGTTGAGCGTGTAGCCCGCGAACACGGCGAGCAGCGGCTGCGCGCCAATGTCCTCGGCCATCTGCAGGTACTCGAGCAGGCCCATGCCGTCGCTGGACCAGTAGCCCCACGCCGTGTTCTGGTGCCCGGGGCGCTCCCAGATCGGCCCAATCGTCTGCTTCCAGTTGAAGCGCGTCGCGTACGTGCTGCCCTCGAGGTAGTTGCCGCCCGGGACGCGGAACAGCCCGAGGTGCATCGCGGCGAGCTTCTCCGCGATGTCCACTCGCAGCCCGTTCGGCCGGTTCTTGAACGTCGGCGGGAAGAGCGAGACCGTCGACAGCCACACGTCCTGGTTGGAGATCGCGCGGTTGCCGCCCTCGACCGACACCACCACGCGGTGCTCGTCGAGCGCGCGATGGCCGCGGGCGTGCGCAGCGTGTAGGTCTTCTGCGCCCAGTCCGTGCCCACCGAGCCGAGCGAGCGGCTCGCCAGCACCGTGCCGTCGGGCTTCTCCAGGCTCGCGACCAGCCGGCCGGTGAAGCCGGGGGTCGCCTTCGCCCACAGCGACCCGCGATAGACCGTGTCAGGCGCCACCGCGACGCCGTAGAACCCGTCGTTGGAGGCCGCCACCCGCGCGCCGGCCGGCAGCGAGGCCACGTGCAGCTTCAGCGAGCGGTCGATCGCGCTGTTGAGCGGCTGCGTCGTGTCGACCGAGAACGAGCCCTCCGCCCCGCCGTCCCTGACCAGCGTCCAGTGCGACGTGCCGTTGTCCTTGAAGGAGCGGTTGCGGACCAGCTCGGCGTACAGGCCGCCCTCCACCGAGTGGCTGATGTCCTCCAGGATCGCCCCGTACATCGTCGGCGGGATGTGCGTGCGCAGGTTCGCGGCGTCCACGTCGAGCGTGTTCGCGCCCGCCGACGCCGCCACCTGCGCGCCGGTGAGCGCGAAGTGCACGACCTGGACCTCGTCCGCCGCGCCGCTCAACCCCGCGCCGACCGTGAACGGCGCCGGGCTGTCGCCGGACGACGTACCGCAGGCGCTCACGTCGAGCGCGGTGCTCCCCGCGAGCGTGCCGCACGACCCGGCGGCGGGCGCGATCGGCGCCGGCTCGCCGTCGACATACAGGACGAGCCGCTGCGCGGTGCGGTCGAGCGTCACCGCCGCGTGGTGGAACAGCCCGTCGGCCACGCCGCCGGACGTCGCGCTCACGTCCATCGTGCCGATCCGCGCGCTCACGCGGCCGCCGTCGACCGCGAGCTCGTAGCCCTCCCCCTTGCGCACGATCGACTGGCGCGCGCTGGAGAGCGTGCGGAACCAGGCGCTCACGGAGGCCGCGCCGGTGCCCAGGTTCAGCGCCGGCTCGTCGCCCATCGTCACGTCCCCGTCGCCGCCGAACGCGACCGCCTTGCCGGCGGCGCCGGCCGTCCAGGTCGCGTTGTGCAGCGTGCCGTCGGCGCGGTTGGGCGAGGAGTCGCGCGCGACCGTGCCGGCGCCCTCGTCGAAGTGCCAGAGCCCCGAGGTGGCGAGCGCCGTCGCCGAGGCGGCGTCGAGCGCGAACGGGTACGCGCGCGCGTCGTCGATCGCGCCCGCGAAGTAGTCGACCGGCGCGCCGCCGTACCTCCCGCGGCCGATCACGAAGTGCCCGCCCGCCTGCCACGCGGCCGGCGCGGTGACCGTCTGCTGGCGCGTGCCGTTGACGTAGAGCGTCAGCGTGTTCGCGACGCGGTCGTAGACCCCGACCAGGTGGTACCACTGGCCGGCCCGCGCAACCTGAGCGGACGCGGCGAACGTTCCCGTGCCGGGCGCGTCGGAGGCGAGCCGGGTGAAGGCGAAGCGCCCGTCGTCGCGCTGCTGCAGGAAGAAGCCGCTGACCTGCGAGCCGTCCACGCTGACCGCGGTGCGGAAGCCGGTCACCGACGAGGGCCGCACCCAGGCGGCGACCGAGAAGCTCTGCGCGGTGTCGATCACGCGGTCGGGTATGTCGACGAAGCCGCTCGTCCCGTCGAGCTCGACGGCGCGCCGGCCGACGATGCCGGTGGTGAACGACGCGCCTCCCACGAGCGTGCCGTCGTGGTCGTTCAACGAGTCGTCGGCGGCGTCGTCCTCGAAGCGCCACGCGCCGGCGACCGCGAGCTGCTCGACGTCGGCGGCGCTCAGCGGCGCCGCGTAGACGCGGACGTCGTCGATCGCGCCGTCCACGTAGTCGACGTTGTTGCCGGCGAAGCGGCCGCGGCCGATCACGATGTGGCCGGGCGCCGTCCACACCGCCGGGGCCGGCGTCGTGTCCTGCAGGCGCCCGTTGACGTACAGCGACAGCGTGGCCGCGTCGGCGTCATACACGCCGGTGAGCAGGTACCACTGGCCGGCGACGGGGTCGAACGTCGCCGACGGGAACGCCGGCGCGCCCACCGGCGCGTCGCCGGGCAGCTTGACGAACGCGAACCGGCGCGTGTCGTCGCGGAACTGGAAGTAGAACCCGCTGACCTGGCTGCCGTCGACGCTGACGAATGTCTGGTAGCCCGTCAAACGGTCGACTCTGACCCAGGCGCTGACCGAGAAGCTGTGCGCGGTGTCGATCACCGGCGCGCCGGCGTCGGCGTAGCCGGTCGAGCCGTTGACGTCCAGCGCGAACGGGCCCTGCAGCCCGGCGGTCCAGCCGGCGCCGCCGACCAGCGTGGCGGGATGGCCGTCGGCGCTGTCGGCGGCGACGGTGCCGGAGCCCTCGTTGAAGGTCCAGTGGGCGACCGGCGGCGGCGCGGCGGCCGCGGGCGCGGGCGCGGCGAGCGCGAGCGTGGCGAGAACCGCCGGCGCGATGGTGCGTACATGGAGCACGTCGTCTCCTCCCAGGGACGAGCGGTGTGTGAAGAGCAGGCCCGCCGCTCCCATCGGCGGCGGGCCCGTACGACGTGGTGGCTCAGCGCCTGCCGAAGGTGCCGAACTCGTAGCTGGTGATGGTGTGGTACGTCTGCCCCGGACGGAGGACCGTCGACGGGAAGGCGGGATGGTTCGGCGAGTCGGGGTAGTGCTGGGTCTCCAGCGCCAGCCCGTCGCTCTGCCGATACTGGCGTCCGCGCGTGCCGTAGAGCGTGCCGTCGAGGAAGTTGCCGGCGTAGAACTGGATCCCCGGCTCCATCGTCGTGATCGTCAGCTGGCGCCCGCTGGACGGGTCGCGCAGGCGCGCCGCGACGATCGTGTTGGTGCTGCCGGCGCGGCGGTTGAGCACCCAGTTGTGGTCATAGCCGCGGCCGTTGACGAGCTGCGTGTGGTCGCCGCGGATCCGCTCGCCGATCGCGTGGAAGCTGCGGAAGTCGAACGGCGTGCCGCGGACCGACGAGATCCCGGTCGGGATCAGCGTCGAGTCGACCGGGTTGTAGCGGTCGGCGTTGATCTGCAGCTCGTGGTCGTAGATCGTGCCCGACCCCTCGCCGGCCAGGTTCCAGTAGGCGTGGTTCGTGAGGTTCACGACCGTCGGCGCATCGGTCGTCGCCGTGTACTCCATCTTGAGGCTGTTGTCGTTCTGCCACGTGTAGACGACCGTGACGTCGAGGTTGCCCGGATAGCCCGTCTTGCCCGAGCCCGGGGCCGCGCCCTCGCCGGCCGCGCTGCGACGGGTCAGCTTCAGGCCGACCGTGCCGCCGCTCTTCACCGGCGTGGCGGCCCACACGAACTTGTCGAACCCCTTCTTGCCGCCGTGGAGGCTGTTGGGGTCGTTGTTGATGTCCAGCGTGTAGGTCTTCCCGTCGATCACGAAGGTGCCCTTCGCGATGCGGTTCCCGTAGCGGCCGATGATCGCGCCGAAGTACGGGTTGCTCTTCAGGTACGCGGGGCTCGTGTAGCCGGCGAGGTTCTTGAAGCCCAGCGTCACGTTCGCCATGCGGCCGCGGCGGTCGGGCACCCGCAGCGACTGGATGATGCCGCCGTAGGTGATGATCGACACGACTCCGCCCTTGGAGTTCGTGAGCGTGTACTTGTCCACTGCCGTCCCGTCGGCCAGCGCTCCGAAGCTCGACTTCGTGATCTTCGGTGTCGCCGCCGATGCGGGTGCAGCGAGCAAGGCCGCTCCCAGCAGGACGACCACGCCTGCGCGTAAATGCATCCACTCCTCCCTTCGACGCAATGTCGCGCGGCATGTTATCGCTCACATAGGGCCTGTCAAGCAGAAAGCCGACGACGCGCGCCGGCCGGCGGTAGGAGGAGGAAAGCCGCCGGCCGGAACCTTCGCGCGCCGCTGTGAACGTTAACACGACGTGAGACCGGCGTCGCGCGAGATGATCTGCGTCCATGCTCGCCGTCACCTTCGACGCGCCCGGACGGGTCGCGCTCGCCGAGCGCCCGGAGCCCGAGCCGATCGCCCGCGACGACGCCGTCGTGCGGGTGGAGGCGTCCGGCGTGTGCGGATCGGACCTGCACATCTACCACGGGCGCGTCCAGGTCGAGCCCGGCTTCACGCTCGGGCACGAGTACGTCGGCACGGTCGTGGCGGCCGGCGACGGCGTCACCGCGGTCGGCGTCGGCGACCGCGTGGTCGGGACGTTCCACACCGCCTGCGGCACGTGCTTCTTCTGCCGCCGCGGCCGCTACCAGGCGTGCGACGACGCGCGCACGTTCGGGCACGGCAGGACGCTCGGGTCGCTCCAGGGCACGCAGGCCGAGCTCGCGCTGATCCCGCACGCGAACCTGACGCTGCGCCGGGTGCCGGACGGGCTGGCGGACGGCGCCGCGCTGTTCGCGGGCGACGTCATGGGGACCGGCTACCACGCCGTCCACGCCGCCG
>JBIOTP010000211.1:0-10253 GCA_044865965.1 Solirubrobacteraceae bacterium | reverse complement strand
AGGGCGTCACGTTTCACCCTCGATCGGCGCGCGACAGCGCCGGCACCGGCAGCTCACCCGACCCGCGTGGGACGAGGCGGGTCCCGATCACGACCCGCCGCGGCGGGCCGTGGTCGCCGTCGAGGCGGGCGAAGAGGAGCGCGGCCGCCTCGCGGCCGAGGGCGGCGGGGTCCTGGGCGACGACGGTGACGCCGGGCTCGAGCGCGTCGGCGAGGGTGATGTCGTCGAACCCGACGACCGCAACCCGGTGCTGGAGCCCGAGCGCGCGGAGTGCGTGGACCGCGCCGACGGTGATCAGGTTCTGGCTGGCCACGAGCGCGGTGGGGGGCTCCGGGGCGCTGAGCAGATCGATCGCGGCGTGGCGGCTCGCCGTGCTGTCGGCGAGCTCGAGGCGGATCAGGCGCTTGTCCGGGCGGACGCCCGCCGCCGCCAGCGCCTCGAGGTAGCCGCGCAGCCGCTCGGCGGCGGTGTGCAGGCGCTGACGGTCGCCGAGGTAGCCGATCCGGCGGTGGCCGCCCGCGAGCAGGTGGTCGACCGCCGAGCGCATGCCGCCGGCGTTGTCGCTGACGACCGCGTCGGCGTCGCCCAGCCGTAGCGGGCGGTCGACGAACACGAGCGCGAGGCCGGCGGCATGCTCGCGGCTGAGGTGGCGCTCGTCCGGGCCCGCCGGGACGATGACGATGCCGTCCACGCCGCGGGCCACGAGCGCCTCGACGAGCTCGCGCTCGCGCTCGGGGTCCTCATCGGAGCTGGCGGCGAAGGCCAGCACGCCGCGCTCGCGCGCGACTTCCTCCACTCCGCGCTGGACGGCGGAGAAGAACGGGTTGGAGACGTCCTCGAAGATCATCCCGATCGAGGCCGAGACGCGATCGGCCCGGCGCAGCGTGCTCGCCGTGAGATCGCGGCGGTAGCCGAGCACACCCACGGCGCCGCGCACGCGCTCCGCCAGCTCGGGCTGGACGGCGGCGCCGTTGATCACGCGCGAGACTGTGCTGAGACTCACGCCGGCGACCGCGGCGACGTCGCGCATCGTCGGGCGGCGGTCGCGAAACGTTCTCACAGGCGGTAGCGAATGTCGCGAAACGTTCTCACAGCCGGGCACCATACTCGACAACTTGGCCGCCGTAAACCCCGCGCCAGAACTTTTAGAAAACGTTCTCTTGACAACTCCAAGGAAGTCGCGCTAGCCTGAGAAAACGTTCTCTGGACCACAGGGGTCCGGAGCCAAAAGCCTCAGAGGAGAGGACCGACATGAGCGGAATGCGTACCTCCCGCCTCGCGGCCCTGGCGGCGATCGTTCCGATCGCCGCGTTCGGCGTCGCGGCGTGCGGCGGGAATGACAACGGGGGGGCCGGCGGTGGCGGTGGGGAGAAGGTCACCGTCGGGCTGATCACCAAGACCGATACGAATCCCTTCTTCGTGAAGATGAAGGAGTCGGCGACGGCGTCGGCGAAGGCCAACGGCGCCGACCTGATCAGTGCGGCCGGCAAGTTCGACGGCGACAACCAGAGCCAGGTCACCGCGATCGAGAACATGGTCGCGCGCGGCGTGAAGGGCATCCTGATCACGCCGAGCGACACCAAGGCGATCGTCCCGTCGATCAAGAAGGCGCGCGACCAGGGCGTCGAGGTCATCGCGCTCGATACCCCGACCGAGCCCCAGAACGCCACGGACGGCCTGTTCGCGACCGACAACTTCAAGGCCGGCGAGCTGATCGGCGAGTACGCGAAGGCGAAGATGGGCGGCAAGCCGGCGAAGATCGCGATGCTCGACCTCGCGCCCGGGATCTCGGTCGGCGTGCTGCGCCACAACGGGTTCCTGAAGGGCTACGGGATCAAGAACAACGACCCGCAGATCGTCGGCTCGGCCGACACCCAGGGCGATCAGGCCAAGGGCCAGGCGGCAATGGAGACGCTGCTGCAGAAGGACCCCGGCATCAACCTCGTCTACACCATCAATGAGCCCGCGGCGGCCGGCGCCTACACGGCGCTCAAGGCGGCCGGCAAGGAGAAGGGCGTGATGATCGTCTCGATCGACGGCGGCTGCACCGGCATCGCGAACGTCAAGAAGGGCGTCATCGCCGCCACCTCGCAGCAGTACCCGAAGAACATGGCCGATCAGGGTGTGAAGGCGGTCGTCAACTTCGCCAAGACCGGCAAGAAGGTCTCCGGTTACACCGACACCGGCGTCAACCTCATCACCGACGACCCGGCCGAGGGCGTCACGTCCAAGGACACGACCTACGGCGCGGCCAACTGCTGGGGCTAGTCGATAGTCATGACTGATCCTTCGACCACCCAGGTCGAGCACGAGGCACAGCTCGGAGCGGCGGCGCAGATGGCGCCGCCCTCCGCGCCCGAGGCCGAGCGCGGGGGATGGCTGAGCGGCGAGCGCGTCGCTCAGCTCGGCCCGCTGATCGCGCTGCTGCTCGTCTGCGTCTTCTTCACGTTCCAGAGCAGCCGGTTCCTGACCGGCGGCAACTTCTCGCTGATCCTGCAGCAGGTGATGGTGCTCGGCGCGCTGGCGATCGGCCAGACGATCATCGTGCTGACGGCCGGCATCGACCTGTCGTGCGGCACGGTCATGGCGTTCGGGTCGATCGTGATGACCAAGCTCGCTGTCGACAGCGGCGTGCCGCCGCTGCTGGCGCTGCTGATCGGCCTGGTCATGTGCGCGGCGTTCGGCGCGATCAACGGCGGGCTCGTCACGACGCTGGGCCTGCCGCCATTCATCGTCACACTAGGCACGTTCTACATCGCGTTCGCGCTCACCCACATCTACTCCAGCGAGGAGACGATCTCCAACCTGCCGGGCCTGTTCACCGCGCTCGGCGACACGTTCAAGCTGGGCGGCACGGCGATCACGTACGGCTCACTGGTGTGCCTCGCGCTGTTCGCGCTGGCGTGGTTCGTACTCAGCCAGACGACCTGGGGCCGCCGCGTGTACGCGATCGGCGACAACCCCGAGGCCACGCGCCTGATGGGCATCAACGTCCGCCGCCAGCTCGTGGTCATCTACCTCGTGGCGGGCGTCGTCTACGGTCTCGCCGCGCTGCTGCTCATCTCACGCACCAGCGTCGGCGATCCGAACGCCGGGCAGACCGACAACCTCGACGCGATCACGGCGGTCGTGCTCGGCGGCACCAGCTTGTTCGGCGGCCGGGGCACCGTCATCGGCACGCTGATCGGCGTCATCATCGTCGGCGTGCTGCGCAACGGCCTGGTGCTGATGGGCGTCCAGTCCATCTACCAGGTCCTCATCACCGGCATCCTGGTGATCCTCGCCGTGTCCGTGGACCAGCTCGCCCGGAGGCGCAAGGCATGAGCACCGAGACCCGCACACCGATCCTGCAGGCCAAGGGGCTGGTCAAGCGCTACGGCCACGTGACCGCCATCGACGGCGCGGACTTCGAGCTCTACCCGGGTGAGATCCTCGCCGTCATCGGTGACAACGGCGCCGGCAAGTCGAGCCTCATCAAGGCCCTCTCAGGCGCGGTCATCCCCGACGCCGGGGAGATCCTGCTCGACGGCAAGCCGGCTCACTTCCGCTCGCCGATCGACGCCCGCGCGGCCGGCATCGAGACCGTCTATCAGGACCTGGCGGTCGCCCCCGCGCTCGACATCGCGACCAACCTGTTCCTGGGGCGCGAGCAGCGCCGCAAGGGCATCCTGGGCCGCCTGTTCCGGATGGTCGACAAGGCCGACATGAAGCGTCAGGCGGCGGAGCACATGCAGCGGCTGCAGATCGGCATCCGCTCGATGAGCCAGGCCGTGGAGACGCTCTCGGGAGGCCAGCGCCAGGGCGTCGCGGTCGCGCGCTCGGCGGCGTGGGCGCGCAAGCTCGTGATCATGGACGAGCCCACCGCCGCGCTCGGCGTCCGCGAGTCCGCGCAGGTGCTGGAGCTGATCCGGCGCGTGCGTGACAACGGACTGCCGGTGATCCTGATCAGCCACAACATGCCGCATGTGTTCGAGATCGCCGACCGGATCCACATCCACCGGCTCGGCAAGCGCGCCGCCGTGGTGACGCCGAAGACGCACACCATGCACGAAGTCGTCGGGATCATGACCGGCGCCGTCGTTCACGACCTCGAGCACCCCGACAAGGCGAACGGGCACTCGCCCGTGGCCTGACGGGCCCACAGCCCGTCGCCTGACCCCCCGCCCGAGGCGAGCGGCGCCGGACGCGCCGCTCGCCTCAGCGGGTCTCCCAGTCGGTGCCGAGCACCTCGGCGGCGTAGGGCTCCAGCAGGTGCCGCCGCAGCGGGTCCTCGATCTCGACGAACCGGACGTCCATCCGCGCCACCCGCTCGCGGGCCGCGTTCAGGAGCTGGGCGAACTCCGGCCCGCCGACCGCCACGTGTGAGCGCTCGGCCTCGCGCCGGGCGAGCTCGTGCGCGAGCGCGTCGTGGTCGCGGCCCTGCCCGACGTACAGCGGCGTCCCACCCTCGCTGAACAGGTACACGCCGGGGCGCTCATGTCGGTGCTCCTCGAGCGGCTTCGCCGGCGCACTCGTGAGCCGCTCGAGCAGCGGGTCGAGCTCGGCCACCACACGGTCGAACGCGGCGCGGCCCGCGGGCAGCTCACCGGCGCCCACGTCGCCGGCGTCATCGGAACCCCCGCGCCGCAGGGCCCGGCGCAGCCGCGCGATGCCGTCGGCGAACCGCTGCCGGGCGACCGCCGTGCGCAGCTCGTCGGGCCGGCGCAGCCGCGAGCGGTCGTAGTGCCGCAGCGCCTCCCGAAGGTCCTCCTCGAGCGCCGGGAAGATGTCGATCGGCTCGTTGCCCTTGAAGACGACGTAGCGCGTGCGGCCGTCCGCGATCCAGGCGCCGAAGCGGCCGCCGGTCATGCGCGCCTTGCGGATCGCCTGCTGACGCGCCGCCACGCCGTCCGCCTGCCGCTGGAGCGCCTGCCACAGCTGATCGGTGCCGACCCGCCGCAGCAGCCACAGCAGCGCGACGGCGCCGTAGCGGCGAACGAGCGGCGTCGCGAGTCCCAGGGCGGGCATGGACGGGTCCTACCCGCCACTGAGTGGGAGAACTACACGGTCGTGCCGAGCGTGCCGACCGGCTGCAGCTGCTTGCCGTCCTTGCGGATCTGGCCCCTCGACTGCAGGCGGCGCACGATGTGGTAGAGCCCCGTCGGATCGACGCCCAGCGCCTTGCCGATCTCCGGCACGGTGATGCCGGGGCGCTCGTTGACGAACCGCAGGACCTCTTCCTGGCGTGAGCCGGGCGCCGCGACATTGCGGCGGGAGCGCCGGGTCCTGCCGTCGGAGGTGGCACGCGACGCCTTCGCGCGCGTGGTGCGCCGCGCGGCCGGCGCCGGGGTCGCGGCCGCGGCCGCGGCCGGGGCCGGGGCGGCGGAAGGACGGATGCCGAGCCGCTGGGCGATCTGCTGGAGCTCCTGGTACTCGGCGACCATCGGCTCGAGCTCGCGCAACCGCCGCGCCACCTGCTCCTCCATGGCCTGGAACTGGTCCATCAGAGACATGGCTTCTCCTCGCGTAGAGTCCCATGTGTCATGTAGCACATATACGGCGCCCCGCGTGACAGCGGGCGTGCAGCCGCCCACCAGTGTGAGTTTGTTGAGGGTTCAGAGCGCGCCGCGAGAGGAGAGGAGCGGACATGATCGAGCCGTATCAGGCGATCGGATTGGTGCCGACGATGTGGGGGATCCGGCGCCGGGAGGAGATCGCCAAGAATCTGGATCACCTCGAGCACCTCGTCAAGGCGGCGTTCTGGCTCGGCGGGCTCGACATCCCCGTGCGCCTGGTAGCGGTGCCGGAGGGCGCGCTGCAGGGCTTCACCGACGAGGTGATGGACGTCGATCACGAGACGTACGCGCGCGAGTGCGCCATCGACATCCCCGGCCCCGAGACCGAGCGCATCGGCGAGATCGCGCGGCGCTGGAACGTGTTCATCATGGCCCAGGCCAAGGCGCGCCACCCGGAGTTCCCCGGTCGCTTCTTCAACGTCGGCTTCATCCTCGATCCCGCCGGCGAGGTCATCTTGCGCCATCACAAGGTGGTACCGCTGCTGCCCGTCGAGCATTCGGTGACGCCGCACAACGTGTGGGACCGCTGGGTCGAGCTCTACGGCGCGACCTTGGACGCCTTCTATCCCGTCGTCGACACCGACATCGGACGCCTCGGGATCATGATGGCCAACGAGGGGTCCTATCCGGAGAACGCGCGCGGGCTCGCCATGAACGGCGCGGAGGTCGTGTACCGCGCCTCGTTCCCGCACCGCGCGAGCGACGCGTTCAGCGTCCAGACCCGCGCCCGCGCGCTCGACAACAACCTGTACGTGATCGCGCCGAATCTCGGCACGTACTACCTGACGGTCGATTCCGACACACCGATCGACACCTTCGGCGGCAACTCGCTGATCGCCGACTACCTCGGCCGCGTGGTCGGCTCATTGAGCTACAGCGGCGGCTCGAGCTGGGTCGCGGGCGCGGTGGACATCGGCGCCCTGCGTCACTTCCGCGCCAACGCGCGCTGGGGCAACTGGATGAAGGACCTCACCACCGAGCAGTACCGGATCATCTACGACGAGCCCGTCTACCCCAAGAACCTGTACCTGGAGCGCTCGCCGTACACGCACGACGAGTACCGCGAGGAGGTGCTGGAGCCGAACATCCGGCGGCTGCAGGAGCGTGGCACGTACGCGCGCCCCGACGCGATGGCCGCGACTCAGAACGAGTGACCGCTCTCGGCCATCTCGCGCAGCTGCTGGTCCAGCCGCGCGGCGCGCCCGTCCTCACCGTAGTCGCGCAGCGCGCCCGCGTACTTGAACACGATGTTGTCCGCGTTCGGGTCGCGGAAGCACTGCTCCACCCACGCGCGCACGAGCTGCGTCGCGCCGCCTTCGCGCACCGCGCGCACGTCGGCGTCGACTTCTACGCGCACGCCGTCGCAGGTGGAGGCGAGCAGCTCGGCCACGTACACCGCGTATGCGAAGCGCTCCTGGAAGCGGTCGCTGCCCGAGGGGTCGCGCGCCATCGCCGAGACGACGCCCTGGATGAACCACAGGCTCTCGTCGGTGCCGTCGAGCCCGGCGCCCTCCGCGCGCATCTCGTCGAGCATCTTGTGAGCGGTGGCGAGAGGATCGTCGGCCATGGTCAGAACGCCGTGGAGAGCGCCAGGGGGTATACCGCACCGGTGCCGCGCCGGCGGAGCTGCCCGGCGACCATCGCGAGCGTCCAGCCGCTGAAGCGGACGTCGTCGACGAGCAGGCAGGCGTCGGCGGGTGGCGCCGCGGTGACGGCGAACGCGCCGCGCACGTTCGCCACCTGCTGGGCGGAGTTCGCCATCTCGCGCTGGGGCGGGCCGTCGCCGACACGCTCGAGCACCGGCGCGAACGGCAGGCCCAGCGCGTCGGCGAGCCGGCGGGCGAAGCCCGGCACGAGCTCACCGCTGCGGCGCGAGGGCACGGCGGCCACCCAGGCCACCGGCGCGCCCCAGGCGCGCACCGCCTGGGCGGCCGCGGCGACCAGCTCGTCGTCGAAGCGGCCGGCGCGCCGGCCGGCCTGGACGAGCGGGTCCCAGCCGCCATCGCCCAGCCGCGCCAGGGCGCGGCCTTCCTCGGCGCGCACGTCGTCGGGCAGCTTGCGCATCCGCCCCTCCGCGTCCGGGGCCATCCGCTTGGGCTCGAGCACGAGCGGGCGCGAGCGCAGGTGCAGCGCCGCCTCGCGCACGAGCGCCGGATCCGGCGAGCCGTCGAAGCGCGGCCCGGCGCACACCGCGCAGCGCCCGCAGTCGCGCGGCTCGGGGTCGTCGAGCTCCTCCTGCAGCACGCGCATCAGGCAGCGCCCGTCGGCGCCGAAGGCCGCCATCGCCGCCTGCTCGCGCCGGCGCAGCGCGGTCACCCGCGCGTAGCGCTCGCCGTCGTAGCGCCAGCGCGAGCCCGGCACGAGCGCCCAGCGCGAGCCGTCGCGCGTCACCGCGCCCTCCACGTCGAGCACCTTCAGCATCGCCTCGATGCGCCCGCGGCCGAGGTTCACGTGGCCCATCAGCTCCGGCACGCTCGCGGGCAGCGCCTCCAGGACCCGCTCCACCAGCTCCCGCGGCGGGAACGCCTGCTCGATGAAGAAGTCCTGGATCCGGCGGTCCTCGTGGCCGCGCAGCAGCACGACGTCGGCGCGCTCGATCGCGCGGCCGGCGCGGCCGACCTGCTGGTAGTAGGAGATCACCGAGCCCGGCGCCTGGTAGTGCACGACGAAGCCGAGGTCCGGCTTGTCGTAGCCCATTCCGAGCGCGCTCGTCGCCACCGCCGCCTTGAGCTCGTTGCGCAGCAGGCGCTCCTCGACGTCGATGCGCCGCTCGCTCTCCACCTCGCCGCTGTAGCTCTTCGCCGCGATGCCGTGCGCCGACAGCCACTCGGCGACGAGGTCGGCGTCGCGCTTGGTCAGCGTGTAGACGATGCCCGAGCCCGGCAGCGCCGGCAGCCACGTCGCCAGCCACGCGAGCCGGTCGGCCTGCGCCGGCAGCTCGACGACCTCGAGCCGCAGCGTCGAGCGCCCCAGCGGCCCGCGGTAGGTCCGCCCGAGCCGCAGCTGCTCGGTCACGTCGGCCACCACGCGGTCGTTGGCGGTCGCGGTCGTGCACAGGACGGCGACGCCGCCGGGCAGCCGCTGGAGCATCTCCGCGAGCCGCCGGTAGTCGGGCCGAAAGTCGTGCCCCCAGTCGCTGATGCAGTGCGCCTCGTCGACCACGAGCAGGCCGACCCGCTCGGCGAACAGCGGCAGCATCTCGGAGCGGAACTGGGGGTTGTTGAGCCGCTCGGGGCTGATCAGCAGCAGGTCCACGGCGTCGGCGGCCAGCAGCTCGCGGACCTCGTCCCAGGCCTCGCGATTGGTGGAGTTGATCGTGTGCGCGCGGATCCCGATCCGCTCCGCGGCGGCGATCTGGTTGCGCATCAGCGCGAGCAGCGGTGAGACGATCAGCGCGGGCCCCGCGCCGCGCTCGCGCAGCAGGGCGGTGGCGAGGAAGTACACGGCCGACTTCCCCCAGCCCGTGCGCTGGACGCACAGCACCCGCGCGCGGTCCTCGACGAGGTCGCGGACGGCCTCGAGCTGGTGCTCGCGGAACCGGGCGCCGGGCCCGGCGAGCCGGGTCAACAGCCCGGCGGCGCTCTCCTCGAAGGTACGGCTCACTCCACCGAAGGTAGGGCGTGGGGCCGATAGAGTCGCCCCCGACCCATGGCCACGAGCATCGAATCGCCACCCCGCTTGATCGGGCGCCGCGATGAGCTCGCGGTCCTGGACGAGTGCATCCGCGACCTGCAGCGCAAGACCGGCGGGGTCCTCGCGCTTTCCGGCGAGCCCGGCATCGGCAAGACCCGGCTGCTGGACGAGCTGCGCTCGCGCGCGGACGCGCGCGGGTACCTCGTGCTGGCCGGCCGCGCCTCGGAGCTGGAGCGCGAGCTGCCGTTCGGAGTCTGGGTCGACGCGCTGGCCGACTACGCCGGGGCGCTCGGCGAGGAGCGCATGGAGCGCCTCGTCGGCGACCAGCTGCCGGAGCTCGCCGCCGTGCTGCCGACGCTCGGCGGCACGCCGTCCGGCCTCGAGGGCGAGCGCTACCGCACGCACTGGGCCGTGCGCGCGCTGCTGGAGGCGCTCGCGCGCCGCCAGCCGGCGGTGATCGTGCTCGACGACCTGCACTGGGCGGACACCGGCTCGCTCGAGCTGATCGCCCACCTGCTGCGCCGCCGGCCGCGCGGGCCGCTGCTGCTCGCGCTCGCGTTCCGCCCGGCGCCGGTGCGGCCGCTGCTGGCGGGCGCGCTGGCGACTGCCGAGCGCGACGGCGGCGTGCGCGAGCTCGCGCTGGACGCGCTCTCGCGCGCCGAGGCCGAGGCGCTCTTGGGCGAGGGCGTGCCGCGCGCCGTACGCGGCGCGATCTACGCCGAGGGCGGCGGCAACCCGTTCTTCCTGGAGCAGCTCGCGCGCGAGCACGCCGCGGGGCGCCTGGTGGCGGGAGCGGCCGCGCCGGCGGCGCCGATGGCGCGCGACGTCCCGCGCGCGGTCGTGCGCGCGCTCGAACAGGAGATCGCCGCGCTGGGCGAGTCCGGCCGGCGGCTGGCGCAGGGCGCGGCGGTGGCCGGCGACCCCGTCGACCTCGACCTGGCGGCCGCCGCCGCCGACCTCGGCGAGGAGGACGCGCTGGCGGCGCTCGACGAGCTGCTCGCGGGCGCGCTGCTCGCCACCACCGAGGTCCCGCGCCGCTACCGCTTCCGCCACCCGCTCGTGCGC
>JBIOTP010000210.1:0-2602 GCA_044865965.1 Solirubrobacteraceae bacterium | reverse complement strand
GGCTGGGCGTGACGCAGGCGGATGCGGAGCGGCTCAAGGAGCGGCACGGCGTCGCGTACCAGCCCCTGGTGGACGCGTCGGAGATGATCAACCTGCCGTCCACCAGGGGCTGGTACGCGACGCCGTGCCGCTCCTTGAGCCGCTCCGCATCCGCCTGCGTCACGCCCAGCCCCTGCACCAGGTCGTTGGTGACGTGCGTGCCGGCGAACTTGATCGACGCCAGGTGCCGGATCTTGCCTTCGTGGAAGATCGCCACCCCCGTCGAGCCGCCGCCCACTTCCACCAGCGCGACGCCCAGCTCCTTCTCGTCGTCGGTCAGCACCGCGTACGACGCCGCGAGCGGCTCGAGCACCAGGTCGGCGATCCGGTAGCCGGCGCGCTGCACGCTCTTGCGCAGGTTCTGCGCGGCGGTGGCCTGCACCGTCACGAGGTACATCTCCACCTCGAGCCGCGTGCCGGTCATCCCGACCGGGTCCGAAATCCCGCGCTGCTGATCCACCACGTACTCCTGCGGGATGTCGTGCAGCAGCTCCTGGTCGCGTCCGAGCGAGATCGCCCGGGCCACCTCGTTCACGCGGGCGACGTCCTCCGCGGTGATCTCGTCCGCCGACACCGCCACGACCCCGGGCGACGTGCGGGCCGACACGTGCTCACCCGCGATCCCGCACGTCACCGCCGCGACCCGCGCGCCGGCCATCCGTTCGGCGTCGCGCAGCGCGGCGGCGATCGAGCGGGTCGTCTCCTCGATGTCCCGCACCATCCCGCGGCGCACGCCCGCGTTTTTCGCGAGCCCGACGCCGAGCACCTTGGCGAGCGGCAGGCGCGGCAGGTCGCCCACGACTTCGGCGATCACCGCACATGTCTTCGTGCTGCCGAGATCGAGCCCGGCAACCAGCTGGCGGTCCCGGCTCACGCTCCGGCGCCCGGCTTCCGCCGCACCACCACCTGGCCCGCGAAGCGGGCGTCGAGCTCCACGTAGGGGCGTCCCCTCGCGGCCAGATCCTGCGCGACCAGCACCACGGCTCGAATGACCTCCGGCCCGGCGTCGCGCGACAGCAGCACGCGGCGGGGCCCTAGTTCCAGCAGCACGTCCCCGCGCGCGAACCCTCGCGCGCTGGTGATGGTGTGAAACAACGCCGGATCCACCGCCTGGATCAGCGCCAGGACGCCCGCGACGCCGGAGTCCGCGCTCGCCGCGACCGGCAGGTCGAGGCCGGTGCGCGCCGGATCGAACGGCAGCGCGCGACCGGCGGCGTCCACCGCTACGAGGCTCGCCCCGCGCAAGCCGGGCACGAGCGCCGCGGGCTCCACCTCCGTCAGCTCGACGGCCAGCGCCGCCGGCAGCCGGCGTACCACGCGCGCCTCCGCGACACCCGGCACACCGCGCACGCGGTCGGCGAGGAGCCGCGTATCGGTGAACACGCTCGCCTCGGGCCCCAGCCGCAACGCCGCGATCACCACATCGGGCGCGAGGTTGCGCACACCCACCAGCTCGATCTGACGCACCCGGAAGAACGGCAGGCGCCGGAGCGCCGCGGGGGCCGCGAACCAGCCGAGCGCGACGAGACTCATCCCGGCCGCGGCGTGGAGCGCCTGTCGCCGCCTGCGCGGCCAACGCCAGCTCACGCCCCCTTCCCCCTTCCCTCTTCCCTGTTCCCGAGCTGCTGGAGGAGCTCCGGCCCTACGCGCGTCACGTCGCCCGCTCCGAGCGTGAACACCACGTCGCCCGAGCGCACCGTCTCCGCGACCCGCGCGGTGACGCCCTCGCGCTCACGCACCGCCACCGTCGTCGCGCCGGCCCGCGCCGCGCCGCGCGCCACCAGGTCCGCCGTCACGCCGGGCAGCGGCTGCTCGCGCGCCGCGTAGATCGGCGCCACCACCACCACGTCGGCCGCCGCGAGCGCCCGCCCCAGCGCCTCGCCATGCAGCGCCGTGCGCGAGAACAGATGCGGCTGGAACACCGCCACCAGCCGCCGCCGGGGGAACGCCTGCCGCGCCGCGGCGAGCGTCGCCGCCACCTCGGTCGGGTGGTGCGCGTAGTCGTCCACGACCATCACGCCGCGCGCCTCGCCCACACGCTCGAATCGCCGTCCCACGCCGGCGAACCCGGCCAGGGCCGCGAGACAGCGCTCGGGGTCCGCGTCGAGCTCCTGCGCCACCGCGAGCGCCGCCGCCGCATTACGCAGGTTGTGGAGCCCCGGCACCTGCAGCCGCAACGTCAGCGCTCGGCCGTCCGGAAGCCCGATGCGCGCCGTCGAGCCGGCCTCATCGAACGTGGGCTCGACGATCCGCACGTCGGCGTCCGCCGCCAGCCCGACGCGCCACACCGGCGGTCCCTGCGCCGCCACCGCCGCCGCCACCCGCGTCGCGCCGGCGTCGTCCGCGCCCGCGATCACACGGCGCGCCGATCCGGCGAACTCGACGAACGCCTGCTCCAGGGCCGCCACACTGCCGCCGTAGCACTCCAGGTGGTCGGCCTCGACGTTGTTCACCACCGCCACCGCCGGCCGGAGCGCGAGGAACGCGCGATCGAACTCGTCCGCTTCCACCACGTACAACGCGCGCCCGCCAACTCGCGCGTTGCCACCCCACCGAGCGACAC
>JBIOTP010000209.1:0-2080 GCA_044865965.1 Solirubrobacteraceae bacterium | reverse complement strand
GTTCGTCCTGAGCCATTACGCCATCGGGTCGGCGGCCGTCGCCGCCGCGGGCGATCCGCTCCCGGGCGACACGCGCGCGGCCGTCGTGAACGCCGACGCCGTGCTGCTCGGCGCCGTGGGCGACCCGTCTCTGGACCACGCCCCGCGCCACCTGCGGCCCGAGACCGGGCTCCTCGGGCTGCGCGCGCTGCTCGGCGTGTACGCGAACCTCCGGCCCGTCGCGGTGAACGAGGCGCTCACGTTCTGCTCTCCCTTGAAGCCGGAGCACCTGGCGGGCGTCGATCTGCTCATCGTGCGCGAGCTCACCGGGGGCCTGTATTACGGGGAGCCGCGCGGGAAGCAGGACGGCGCGGCGCTCAACACGCTTCGCTACACGGACGCGGAGGTCGAGCGCGTCGCCCGGGTGGCGTTCGCGGCGGCGCGCACCCGCCGGTGCCGCGTGCTGTCGGTGGACAAGGCAAACGTGCTCGAGACGTCGCAGCTGTGGCGCGAGACCGTGACACGCGTGGGGCGGGAGTATCCCGACGTCGTGCTCGAGCACGCGTACGTGGACTACGCGGCGATGCGGCTCGTCGCCGACCCGGCGTCCATCGACGTCCTCCTGACGGAGAACCTGTTCGGCGACATCCTGAGCGACGAAGCCGCGGTGCTCGCGGGCTCGCTCGGGCTGTTGCCGTCCGCCTCGCTCGGCGACGGACCCGGCCTGTTCGAGCCGATCCACGGGTCGGCGCCGGGCCTCGCTGGGAAGGACGTGGCGAACCCGATCGGCGCGATCGCCTCGGCGGCGCTGCTGCTGCGCTACGGCCTCGGCCTCCTGGAGCCCGCGGCGGCGGTGGAGGGAGCGATCGCCGGCGCGCTGGCCCAGGGGGCGCGCACGCGCGACATCGCCCGCCCGAGCGACCGCATGATCGGGACACGTGAGATGGGGAGCTGGATCGCGGCGCTGGTGGGGTCCCCCACGCGGCGCCCGTTGTCGCTGGTGCGCTAGAGGTCCGTCACCGCCCCGACGCTCGCGCTCGACACCAGCTTCGCGTACTTCGCCAGCACGCCCGCCGTGTATTTCGGCTGGGGCGGCTTCCACGCCCGGCGCCGCCGCGCGATCTCGGCGTCCGCCAGCTCGAGCCGCAGCAGCCGCCGCTCCGCGTCGATGGTGATCGGGTCGCCGTCCCGCACCAGCGCGATCGTCCCGCCGACCGCCGCCTCGGGCGCCACGTGCCCCACCACCAGGCCGTACGTGCCTCCGGAGAAGCGTCCGTCGGTGATCAGGCCCACAGAGTCGCCGAGCCCGGCGCCGATGATCGCCGAGGTGGGCGAGAGCATCTCGCGCATCCCGGGGCCGCCCTTCGGGCCCTCGTAGCGGATCACGACCACGTCGCCCGGCTTGATCCGGCCCGCGAGGATCGCCGCGAGCGCATCCTCCTCGCAATCGAACACCCGGGCGGGACCGGTCAGCGTGCGCTGCGTGATCCCCGTGACCTTCGCGACCGCGCCCTCGGTGGCCAGGTTGCCGCGCAGGACTGCGAGGTGCCCCTCGGGGTAGAGCGGCCGGCTCCACGGCCGGATCACCTCCTGGCGGGCACGCGGCTCGTCGGGGACGGCGCGCAGCACCTCCGCCACGGTCTCGCCCGACACGGTCGGCACGTCGCCGTGCAGGCGCCCGTGCGCGAGCAGGATCTTCATCACCTGCGGTACGCCGCCCGCTGCGTGCAGGTCGGTCGTGACGAAGCGGCCGGACGGCTTGAGGTCGCACAGCACCGGCACCCGCTGCCGGATCGCCTCGAAGTCGTCGAGCGCGAGGGGCACCCCGGCGGCGCGCGCGATCGCGAGCAGGTGCAGCACGGCATTGGTGGAGCCGCCCAGCGCCATCACCACGGCGATCGCGTTCTCGAACGCCGGGCGCGTGAGGATCGCGCGCGGCCGCCGGTCCGCGCGCACCGCCGCCACCAGCACTTCGCCCGAGCGCGCGGCGCTCTCGGCCTTTTCCGCGTCTTCCGCGGCCATGGTGGAGGAATACGGCAGGCTCATCCCCATGGCCTCGATGGCGGACGACATCGTGTTCGCCGTGAACATGCCGCCGCAC
>JBIOTP010000208.1:0-3628 GCA_044865965.1 Solirubrobacteraceae bacterium | reverse complement strand
GCGCAGATGATCTCCCACAACGAACTGGGCTCCCGGTACGAGACCGCCTGCGACCCACGGCTCAACACCCAACAGTCGCTGGAGCTCGCGTTCCTCGTCGTCGAGATGCTCCGACGGACGGGGAGATGAATCGGGGGCCCGGACGCACTCCCACATTTCGTCCACACCAGCGCTCCGCATAGAACCGGCCCGTTGGTCCGCGACGCTGGCGCTCCTCGCGCATTGCGATGCTCCTGGGTCGCGTCTCCTGAGCGACAATGCACGGATGGGCAGGGACGAGGACGCGCCGGACTTCATCGTCGTGGGCGAGAGGGTGGCGCTGGGACCGCTCCGGCGAGACCTCGCGGCGACCTACGCGCGCTGGGAGAACCAGCTCGAGGTCCGCCGCGGCCTCGACTTCCTCGGCGTCGCCACGCCACAGAGCCAGGAGAAGTGGGTCGACGACAACATCAAGGAGGGGGCGGAGCGCGAGCCCAAGGGCGTCGAGTTCACCATCTACGACCGCAGCGACGGCGCACCGGTCGGCACCGCCGGGCTGTTCCAGATCGCGCACGCGCGCGGCAGGGCCACGTTCGGCATCGCCATCGGCGAGCGGCGCGGCCAGGGGCTCGGCACCGAGGCCACCCGGCTCGTGCTCGACTTCGCGTTCCATGTGCTGCAGTTGCGCAACGTGATGCTCGAGGCGCTCGCGTGGAACGCCGCCGGGCTGACCGCCTACGAGCGCGCCGGCTTCCGCCGTATCGGCGTGCGCCGCGGCGCCGCGATAAGCCGCGGGAGGCCCACCGACGTCGTCCTCATGGACGCCGTGCCCGAGGACTTCGGCCCTTCCGTGCTCGGTTGACCGCGCCATCGACCCCGTTGGCCGGCTGGCTCCTCTACCGCAGCCCTGCGCTTCGTCCTGTTGCGGCAGGCGTCCAGCGACTATCGCATTCGCGTAGTTCCGATAGCCGCGAGGATCGTGATCATCCGCACGCCGACGCGCTCGGCCACGCGCCATAAGGCCAGTTCCCGGGCGTCGCTTTGAGCGCTCCGCGGGTGCGCCAAACGCCCCAGCCGGGAAGGCGGCGAAGGGGCGGTGGGACGCCCGCTCAGACTACGTCGGCCCAGGCGTGCAGAAACGCCGCTTCGATGTCTCGTGGCAATCGTTACATTTGGGATGGCGGTGTTCGTTCGTGTCGTCGTGGCGGCCACGCTGGCCCTCCTCGTGATGCCTTCGGCCGCGCGGTCGCGCCTGGTCTACGACAAGGACCGGGGCGCCGTCGGCGTGCCGGCGTCGGTGTGGATCGCGCGCGACGATGGGAGCGCGCCGCGCCGGCTGGCGAGTGGGTACTGCCCGCGTATCTCGCCCAGTGGGCGGACGGTTGTCTATGAGCGGGCGGGCACGCGGGCGACGCGCTTCACCGGCTCGCTCATGGAGGTGCCCGCGCGCGGCGGCGCGCCGAGCGTGCTGGTGTCGCGGTGGCGATGCGCGACAAGCCTCGCGTGGTCGCCGGACTCGCGCACGCTCGCCACCGTCGCGGGCCGCCGGCTGGTGCTCGTGGACGTGGCCAGCGGAGTCGCGCGGACGGTGGCCACGGGTGCGTTCTTCGGCGTGAGTTTTTCCCCCGCCGGCACCAAGATCGTCTACGCGCGCGCGGCTCGCCGGGGTTTCCCCCTGAGCGGCGCCGATCTGTACACGGCCCGCGTGGGCGGCGGCCCGCCGCGCCGGATCACCCGCGGCGGGCGCAGCGTCGATCCTGTCTGGGGGCCGGCCGCGATCGTCCTGGCTGGGGAGCGACGGGCGCGCCGTCGCAATGACGTGCCCAAGCGCGACCTCTACCTGGTCAACCCCGACGGGAGCGGGCTGCGGCGCCTGACCCGCACCCAGCCACCGTTCCAGCTCGCCGGGCTGACCGCGATCGAGTGGTCGGCCGACGGCCGGCGCCTGCTCGCCGAGCTCGGCGGCGAGGACACCAACTTCGCCGAGACCGTCGACGCATCCACCGGGCGCGTGCGCAATGTCGGCCACAGCCGCCCCGGCGCCCCCGGCATCCAGGGCTTTCGGCTTTCCCGCGACGGCCGCACGATCCTCGCCACCACCGGCCTTGGCTACGACCCCGCGCCGCCCCACGACGTGATCACGATCCCCTACGGGGGCGGACGTCCCACCGTGCTCGCCCGCCACGCCTACGACCCCGACTGGACGCGCTGAGGCCCGCTTCCTTCGTGTTCGCTTCGAGCGGGAGCGCACGGCAACACCATCGGCATGCATCCACGCACGCCTGCGACGCCGTTCGCGTCGGCTGAACGTGGCGACCTGCCTGCATCCACGCACGCCTGCGACGCCGTTCGCGTCGGCTGAACGTGCCGACCTGCCTGGGCCGCCAACGGCGACGCCGCCGCCACGAGCCGGCGCTTAGGGCCACCGGCCGGCCCGCGGGCGCGCCGGTCGCCACCTCGGACATCACCGCGGCCTGTGCGGCGGTAGGAGGGTGCGCCCGCTGGACACCGCAGGCGGTGTCTCACCGTTGCCTCGAGGATCGGCCTGTCGAGGTCGTGCTGTGATCGCCCGTGCGGATGCGGCGCGCCGGCGCGAAGCGGATGCGATCGGCGAGCTCGATGACGCAGGGAGAGACGCCCGGCTCGATGTCTTCGAGCCCGCACCAGTTGACGTTGCCGGCTCGCAGCTGGGCGGCGGTGCCGTCTTGGTCGCGGGCCAGTGCGAGCAGCACGGGCGGTGCGGCGGCCTCGGCGAAACGCCGTGAGCGGATGTCGTAGCGCCGGTAGGTGCTGCGGGTCGTGTCGCCGTAGAGCGTCACGGCGTAGAAGACGCGGCCGCCGGCAATCGCCGGGGCGGTGAAGTCCTCGCCGGTGATCTCGTCCTCGTCGAGGACCCGGTCGAGCACGGCGTGGCCGCCGCCGAGGGTGTCCAGGCGCATCTCGGTCGGCGTGTTGGAGAAGCGGGCGCGGTAGGTCCACGCGAAGGCGAGCCGGCGGCCGTACAGGTCCATGCCGGTTGGCTGCCCGGCCAGATCCGCAGAGCCGCCGACCGAGTTCACCCCGCGTGGGCCGCCGGGCAGCCGCCGAGACCGCCCGCCGCCGGCGACGGAACGGACATACAGGTAGGGCACGCGCCCGCGCCTCCCGGGGCGCCGGGGGTAGACCCGCGCGAACGCGATGCGCGCTCCAGATCGTGGGCAGAAACTGCGACGCGCCGGGCGCGTTGGCGGACGCGATCGGCGTGTCGCGGCCAACCGCGAAGTCAAAGCGATACAGCCCGCAGCCGCGCCCGTCCGCCCACTTGGGGAACTCGACGAACGCGCCGCCGGCCGGCGGCTCCTTCGCACACCGCGAGTAGACGGCCACCACGCGGCCCCGTTCGTCGGGCCCCAAGTCGACATCGAACGGGACGCCCCTGGGCGCCACCGACCTGTTCACGGACCCGGCGCGACGCGGCGCGGCGACCGCGCGCCTGCGGTGGCACGCCGAGGTGCGGGTGGACGCGATCGATGTGCTGCCCAGCATGCTCGCACCAGACCAGATCGCCGCGCCATGCGCCGCCCGGGGGGCGCCGCAGCGAACCAAGGCCGCCGCCCCGCGGCGGCGAGTTGCGGTCGGGGCCCGCGCGTCGCGTCGATTCCACATGCCC
>JBIOTP010000207.1:0-9099 GCA_044865965.1 Solirubrobacteraceae bacterium | reverse complement strand
ACGGCAACCACCAGCAGGCCGGCCGCTACATCTGGGAGGGCGTGCTCGCGGCGGCCGACCCGAGCATGTTCCCCGAGCAGCTGACCGGCCCGCACGCGCTCAGCACGTGGCAGGTGAAGAAGGTCTTTGGGAGCCGGGGGGCAGCACCCGCAACTGCTCGCCGCCCGGCGTGGACTGCGGCAGCTCCGCGCCCGCGGGCGACGTCGACAGCACGTACGCCAAGGTGACGTGGAACGCCGACAGCCTGTTCCTCTTCATCCACGTCCGCGACGACTACCAGAGCTACGCGATCACCCCGCAGGAGTGCGTCGCGCACTGGCTGGCGGACTCGGTGGAGATCCTGATCGACCCGCGCGGCACCGCCTCGCAGGTGCTCAAGGACACCGCGAGCACATTCAAGCTCGGCGTCTTCCCGTTCACCAACGACCCGGCCAACTTCAACGGCAACGGGGTCAACGGGCCGTGCTGGGAGCGCGACGCCGACAACCACCAGGGCTTCGCCACCGGTCCGCTCGCCGCGACCGTCGACAGCGCCCCCAACGCGCCCGGCGTCCAGGTCGCCTCGACGGCGAACTGGGTGGGGAGCAACCAGACCACGACCGATCACTCCTACGCGGGCGGCTTCTACAACCTCGAGGTCAAGATCCCGCTGGCCGACCTGCCGGCGGCGGTCGACCCGGCCCACATGGGCTTCAACATCACCCCGTACGACGAGGACAACACGGCGGCGGCGGGCACCACGACGCTGCTGCACCAGGACCAGAGCACGCGCCTCGCGTGGTCGACGTTCGGCAGCGTGCAGTCCGACCCGTACCGCTGGGGCCACGCGACGATGGCCGGCTACACGCCGCCGGCGGGCCGCCCGACGACCCCCGCGGCGCCGAACGTCTCGCACCCGAACCTCGACGGCGCGGCCTCGCCGCAGACGATCTACCAGTCGGCGCGCAACGGCGTGCCGATCTCCAGCCGCAGGCCGGCGGCCGACGGCATCGCGATCTCGAACACGTCGCTGAGCCCCTCGGCGGCGGAGTTCGACGTCGACGCCGCCGGGCCCGGCACCGCCCACGTCTTCCTGTGGGCGGGCGACCACGCCGCGATCCCGGTGTTCCTGACCAGCTGCGCGCTGAGCGCCGACCCGCCGCCGGACTACGGCCTCACGGCCTGCGCGACGGCGGACGGCGCCAGCCCGCCGTGGTCGCCGGACATGAGCGGGCGCGTGATCCGCGACGTGAGCGTCGCGGTGGCCGCGGGCCACCGGCACGTGACGATCCCGCTCGACGCGGCGTCCTACGCGAAGCTGGCGGCGACCGGGTCGGCGCTGGTCTCCTTCGAGACGCCGGCCGACCAGGTCCAGGCGCTCGACATCCCGCTGGCCAAGGTGCGGCTGCGGTTCACCGCCGCGCCCAGCACGGTCGGCGTCGACGTCATCGGCACCGACCCGTTCCCCGGCACGCCGACCGGCACGATCCAGTTCAAGGTCGACGGGGTCGACCGGGCGCGCCGGTGGCGCTCGACAACGCGGGGCACGCGCAGATCGCGGCCTCGGCGGTCGGCCACACGATCACCGCGGTCTACAGCGGCGACGGCGACTACGCGTCCAACCTCGCCTCGCTCGCGGGGTCCGACGTGAGCGGCACCGTGCCGAGCACGCTGTCGCTGACGCTCGGCCCGCCGGCCTCGTTCGGCGCGTTCACGCCGGGGGTCGCGCGCGACTACACGGCGGCCACGACGGCCAACGTGACCTCGACCGCGGGCGAGGCGGTGCTGTCGGTGACCGACCCGGGCACGACGGCGCCCGGCCAGCTGGTCAACGGCGCATTCTCGCTGGCGCAGGCCGTGCAGGCGCGGGCGCTGAACGCGATGAACACGAGCACGGCCTTCAACGCGGTCAGCGGCAGCCCGCTCGGGCTGCTGAGTTACCCCGGCCCGATCAGCAACGACGCGGTCACGCTGCAGTTCAAGCAGTCGATCGGCGCGAACGAGCCGCTGCGGACCGGGAGCTACAGCAAGGCGCTGACCTTCACGCTGTCGACGACGACACCCTGAACGGGTCCGCCAGGAGGGGAGGTGGAGCGCCGGCGGAGGGGCCGGCGCTCCATCCGGCTTCAGGGCGTGGCGGCGCCCGCCGGCACGGCGGCCTCGCGGGCGACCTCGACCTTGAGGTTCTCGACGAACTGGTCGAGCACGCGAGCGTTGTAGCGGTTGTACGAGGCGCCGGTCATGAACCCGCCGCGGACGTTCGGCAGCCCGGAGGTGGACGCGCCGACGTAGAGCGCCGTCGCGTTCTGCAGCTGCGGGAGGTAGGTGGCCTTCCACGCGACCTCGTTGGCGAAGGCGCTGCCGCTCAGCGCGCCGAGGCCGACCAGGTTCGCGAAGCGGGTGAACCGCTGGCTGCGCGCGGCGGCGCCGGCCGCGCTCGCTGCGCCGGGGCCGCCGTAGTACTGCTCGAGCATGTCCGACACCCGGAGCCCGTGCGCCGTGTTGATCGTGAACGCGTCGCCGATGACGTAGGCGTCGACGTTGCCGAGCATGTCCTGCGGCGGGGCCATGCGGTCGACCTGGGCCTGGACGTCGGCGTCGGTGGTCGTGCTGCGCCCGGCGATGGCGCGCTGGATGATCGCCTCGCCGACGACGCTGCCGAGGTCGCCGATCCACGTCACGGCTCCCACGTTGGAGGCGACGGGGAACAGCCCCAGCGGGCCGGAGGCCGTCCCTGGGTGGTTGAGCGCGTCCAGGCCGGCGAGCACGTGCCCGACGTCGACGAAGTCGCCGTTGGGCATCTCGACCTCCTGCACCGCGGAGGGGTCGGCGAGCGCGGCCGGGGCGCCGAGCAGCCGGGTGCCCTTCTGGACGTGCTCGAGGTCCGGCGCGTACGGGATCGGTATGTCCTCCCGCGGCTGGGTCTCGTACTCCTCGACCTGGTAGAGCGGCGCGGTGCCCGCCGCGCCCGGGATCAGGTAGCTGTCCCAGCTCGACGCGCCGTAGAACAGCTTGCGCAGCTGCGTGATCATCAGCTTCGTGTTGGCCGGGTCGGGGACCTTCGCCTCCTCGGCCCGGATGATCTGCAGGAACGTGGCGAGGCTGACCGCGCGCGCGCCGGCCGGCTTGGGGCCCCGCAACGGGATGTTGATCGCGCGCGCCAGCGTGCGCGCGCGCATGAGGCCCGCCACGGAGGCGTTGCCGGCGGAGCGCTGCAGGGCGAGGATCCGTTCGGCCGCTGTCGTGGGAGCCGTCGGCGCGGGGACGGCGAGCTCCTCCCGGCCGGACTGGGGCTCCTCCCGATCGCGCTGTGGTCGCACCGCGCCGACGCTACCGGGCGGCGGCGCCGGGCGCCAGGGCCGGGAGGGCAGGCGTCAGGACAGTTCCCCCGCCCACCGGCCGCGGGCCTCGTCGGCCATCGCCGCGGCGGGGTGCGCGTCCCCCCAGTTGGCGACGGGTACGCCCGTGAAGCGCACGAGCGCCTCGCGCAGCGGCGCCGGCAGGTCGCCCGGGCCGCGCGCCGGCGACGCCTCACGCACGCACAGCACGCGCGGCTCGTCGCGCGCGGGCAGCACGCCGATCAGCCGCGACATGATCTCCTCGCCCGGACGGGCGGGCTCCTCGTCGCACAGGAAGGCGCCGAGCGGCCGGCGGTCGGGGCCGACCGTCCCCGGCAGGAACCCCGCGTGGACGGGGAGCGGCTCCGGGGAGACGAGCCCGCGCCCGCCGCGCGGGATCTCCACCACGAACGGCCCGAAGCGCTCGACGGTCACTTGAAGCGCAGGCGGCGCTTCGGGCAGGTCGCCTTCGGGTCGCCCATGCCCGAGCCGGGGCTGGTGCGGAAGCAGCTGCCGTAGCGGAAGCGGCCGTGCCAGGCGAGCGGCAGGCGGACCGTGGCGCGCGAGCTGAAGTGGCCGGGCGAGGTGCGGCGGGTGCGCGCCGTGACGCGCTTGCTGGCCCGCGTGGCGCCGCGCGGCCCGAGGTAGAAGAACGTGGGCGCGGTCAGGCGCACGGCGTTCGGCACGGTATAGCGCTGGTACATCCGCACCACGCCCGGCTCGATCGCCCGGTAGGAGAGCTCGAACGAGGGCAGCGTGTAGACGCGCACGACCTGGGAGGTCGACTGCTGGTTGGGCGCGACGACACGCACCTGGTGGTCGCGGTCGAGCACCGGCTTGAACGCGAACGCGCCGGTCGGGTCGGTCGCCGTCCGGGCGATCACCCGGAACGAGCCCTCGAACGGGTAGCGCCGGCCCTCGAGCACGATCGGCTGGCCGGCGAGCGGGGTCGCGCCGTCGAGCAGCGTGCCCGTCACCTCGTGCGCGTGCCCGAAGCCGACGGACGGGCGCGCCACGTGGACCTCGAGCGCCGGCGCGGCCTGCGCGGCGGCGGGCAGGACGAGCGAGAGCGCGAGCAGGAGCGAGACGGGCGGGCGGCGCACTCCGTTCGAGGGTAGCGGCGGCGGGGTCAGGGGCCGCGCTCGGCCACGGCCCGTGGCGCCGCCCGCGCCTCGGACGCCGGGGCCGGGGCGGGCGGGACCTCGCCCCGCCGGCGGCGCTGACGGCCGCCGAGGACGAGCAGCCCATCCGGGTGGCCGCGCGTGCGCTCGAGCAGCCCGACCGCGGTGTGGAGGTCCTGCCGGCGGGTGTGCCCCGGCTGCACCAGGAGCACGACCGCGTCGACGGCGCGCACGACCCGCAGGGCCTCGCCCGACTCGGCGAGCGGCGGAGCGTTCACGAGCACGTAGTCGAAGCGGTGGCGCGCCCATGACAGCACGCCCGCCACGTCGATCGCGTCCGCCTCCGCCGGGCGCCAGTGCCCGGCGGGCAGCAGCTTGAGACCCGGCCTGCCCGCGACCGGCGCGAGCGCGCGCTCCCAGGGCTGCCCGCCGGCCGCGCGATCCCACGATTGAGCGGCCGGCGGCGGCGCCAGCGGCGGATCGACGCCGAGCCGAGCGGCGAGCGGCCCGGCCGGGACGTCGAGATCCAGGAGCAGGACCTCGTGTCCCGCGTCCGCGAGCGTCGCGCCGAAGTCGGCGACGCAGCCGGCCGCTTCCGCGCTGGACGAGGGGCTCGCGAGGAGCAGCACACGCCGCGGCGGGTCGTACGCATCGAATTGCAGCTGGACGCCGCGCCAGGCGGTCCGCACCCGCAGCCCGCCCCCCCGGCGCACCGGGATCTGCGCCAGCACGGGGCTGCCCGCGGCGAGGGTCGCCTCCGCCCCGTCGGCGACGCGGGCGGGCCCGATGAGCTCGACGGCGAGCGCGGCGCCGACGCCGACCACCAGCCCGGCCAGGCAGGCGAGCGCCACGAGCAGCCACGACGGCGCGCCGACCGGAGCGGCCGGGATCTCCGCGCCCCGACTCAGCGACAGCGTGGGATCGCGGTCGGTCGGCAGGGCGCGCAGCTCGCTGAGGCGCTCGGCGAGGTCGACCGCCAGCGGCGAGCCCGGGTCCCGCTGCGCGCGCAGCTCCGCCTCGAGCTGTGAGACGAGCGACTGGATGCGCGGCCGCAGCGCCGCGACGCGCGCCTCCAGCGCGGCCTGGACGAACGTGTTGGCCAGCCGCGCCGCGACGGTCGGGTCGTGCTCCCGGCCGACCACGGCGAGCACGTCGCTCTGCCCGATCGGCTCCACGGTCACCGCGCCGGAGACCCGGTCTGGCGTCCAGCCGGACCCCATCGTGCGCGCGGTCAGCCGCTCCGCCCCCGCCGAGTCGACGAGGCTGGCGGCCGTCTGCATGATGCGCGTGCGGTCGCCGGACGTCCGCAGCAGCGGCACGCTGCTGTCGGCCCCGCCGTCGTCGGGCGCTGGGGTGACCAGCATCTCGGCGGTGGCCTCGTAGGTCGCCGGCCGGCTCGTCAGCCAGAGCGCCGCCGCGTTGGCCGCGACGAACGCGACCAGCACCACGAGCAGGAGGTGGGCCTTGACCGCGTGCGCGAGGCTCACCGCGCCGCTCGGCTCCGCTTCCCGGGCTGACACCACGCGAGTCTATCCCCGGTCCGGCAGGTTGGGGCGGTGCGGCCGCAGGGGCGCGTCAGCAGTCGTTGACGCCATTCCGAGCAGGACGGGTCCGAGCGAGAGCAGGACCCAGAACGTGGGGCGTGAGCCGATGCTCAGGAACACGGCGGCGGTCAGCAGTCCGACGTCCGCGACCAGCACGGCGCGCGCGAGCCGCGCGAGCGCGGCTTCGCCCGCCGCCTCGAAGCGCAGCGCCGCCCGCCGCGCCGACGCGAGCGCCGCGCCCACGAAGGCGGCGAACAGGGCGAGGCCGACCACGCCGGCCTCCGCGAGCATCTGGAGGTAGGTGTCGTGAACCTCGTGAGGCCGCTCCGCGACCAGGTCCACGAACTGGAGCGTGCCGGGCCGCCGGACGTAGTCGCCGGACCGGACGCGGAAGTTCCCGAGGCCGACGCCCGCCACGGGGTTCTCGGCGCTCATGCGCTCCGCGACGAGCCAGAGATCCTCGCGCCCGTTGCCGCGGTCCGCGGCCGCCGAGGTCAGGCGCTCGAACGCGCCGGGAGCCGCCGCGAAGTAGGCGATCGCGACGCACGCGACGCCAACGGCCGTCGCGGCGACGGCCATGCGCCGCCCGCGCATCAGCGCGAGCGCCGCGACCAGCGCGGCGGCGGCGGCGAGGAGCCCGCCGCGCGACTGGGTGGCGCCGAGCCCGAGCGCCAGCAG
The DNA here is from genome assembly GCA_044865965.1 of Solirubrobacteraceae bacterium. GTDB lineage: Bacteria > Actinomycetota > Thermoleophilia > Solirubrobacterales > Solirubrobacteraceae > Solirubrobacter. Next base: position 2,439 of record JBIOTP010000207.1, on the reverse strand, counting down.
GACGACGGCCGGCGCGACCAGCGACCGCGCGAGGCCGCTGAGGAGCGGGCGCAGGGCCGCCGCCAGGACGACCGCCGGCACGATGTAGGCGGCAAGCACGTTGGGGTCGCCCGCGCCGCCCTGCAGCCTGCCCTCCGTGCTGGTCGCCGTCTCGACGGTCGTGGCGGCAGAGCCGAGGCTCCCCCCAACGAGCCCGATGAGCACCGAGACCAGCGTCCCGGTGACGAGGGCGGCCACGATCACCACCGCGTCGCGCGGCGTGCGGACGGACGTGACGAGGATCGCCAGTGCGGCCGCGCCCGCGCACCAGCGCGCGAGCTCGGCGCCGGCGGCGCCCGGGTCCTGGGCCCAGCCCAGGGACAGCGCGAGCCAGACGAGCAGCAGCCCGACGGCCGTCAGGAGCCGCCGCTGTACGCGGAGCGCCGCGGCGACCCGCGCGCGGTCGGCGGTAAGACGGGCGAACCAGGCGGCCGCCACGAGGATCGCGGCGGCCGTGGTGGCGAGCCCGAACGCCGGCAGGTCCGAGACGGGGCCGAGCCCGGCCCAGCCCGCCGCCGCGACGGGCAGGTCGATCAGCGCGACGGGGATCGCGAGCGCTGCGAGAGCGAGCATCGCGCCGAGCCTCGGGTCGACCGCGACCGCCACGCCCGCCGCCGCGCCGGCGCAGACGCCGGCGGCCGCGGCGGCACGCGCGGCCGGCGGCATTCCCGGCCGGCGGCCCCCGAACGTCCGTGTGACTGTCATGGTTGTGCGTGCGCCGCGCGGGCCGCGGGGGTCGAGCGGGCGAGCCGAGTCTAATGCACCACAGCCTGGGAACACGGACGTTGCGAGGCATGCTGTGGGCGTACGGCTCCTACGTGGGCGGGCGCGTCCTCGTGCTGGTCTCCACCGCGATCCTCGCGCGCCTGCTGACCCCGTCCGACTTCGGACTCGTCGCGCTCGCGCTGGTGTTCACCGCCCTGCTCGAGAGCGTCGCCGACCTGGGCGTCGGTCAGGCGCTGGTGATCGTCAGGGGCGATGAGCGCGAGGTGCTCCAGCGGGCCGAGACGGCGTTCGCCTTCAGCGTCGCGCTCGGCGGCCTGCTCACACTGCTGACGGTCGCGATCGCCCCGCTCGCGGCCCTCTTCTTCGATCAGCCCGAGCTCACCGGCCTGCTGGCGGTGCTCGGGACCAACTTCCTCCTGCGCTCGCTCGGGAGCACGCACTACGCGCTCTCGCAGCGGTGGATGGACTTCCGGGCGCGGACGGCGGCGGAGATGGCCGACGTCGTCGTCCGCGGCCTCGCCGGCATCGGGCTCGCGCTGGCGGGCGCGGGCGCCTGGAGCCTGGTGCTCGGCTACCTCGTGGGGACGCTGACGCTGACCACCGTGCTGTGGCTGCTGCTGCCCTGGCGTCCGCGGCTGCGCCCGCGCCGCGCGGACCTGCGCGAGCTCGTCCGATTCGGCGGGACGCTCAGCGCCGTGAGCGTGATCGGCGCGGTGATCGCCAACGTCGATTACGCGTTCATCGGCCGCGTGCTCGGTCCGGCCTCGCTGGGCCTCTACACGCTCGGCTTCCGGCTGCCGGACCTGCTCGTGGTCAACATGGCGATCGTCGCCGGCGAGGTTCTGTTCCCCGCCTTCGCGACCGTCGAGCGGGCCGCGCTCGGCCACGCATTCGTGGTCTCGCTGCGGTACACGCTCATGGTGGCGCTGCCGGTCAGCGCCATGCTCGTCGCGCTCGCGGAGCCGCTCACGCTCGCCGCCTTCGGCGACCGCTGGCGCGGCTCGATCGCCCCGATGCAGGTGCTCACGCTCTACGCCCTCGCCGTCGCCGTCGGCATCCCGGCGGGGAGCGCCTACAAGGCCGTCGGGCGCGCCGGCGTGCTGCTCAAGCTGGCCGTCCCGCGCGGCATCCTCCTGGTCGCCGCCATCGCCGTCTTCGTCGACGACGGGATCGTCGCGGTCGCGGCGTGTCAGGCCGCCGTGGCCACGGTGTTCGCGGCCATCGGGATCGTCCTCGCCAAGCGCCTTCTGGAGGTCGGGGCGCGCCGTCTGTGGTCGGCTTGGTGGCCGTCGCTCGCGTCCACGGCGCCGATGCTCGCCGCGATGCTGGCGATCGAGGCCGTCATCGCGTCCCCGTGGCCCGCTCTCCTGGTGGGCGGCGCGGCCGGCGCGGCCGTGTACCTCGCGGCGCTGTGGTGGCTCGATCGCGAGAGCGTCCTGCGGCTCCGTGACATGGCCCTGGCGCGCGCCGACCGGCCCGCGCCGGCGCCTCACGACGCGGTGGCATGAGACCTGACCGCCGCCCGCACGAGCGCCTCCAGGCGCTCGCGCTGCGCCTCGGCGCCGTAGGACTCCACGACCTCCAGCGCGCGCTCACCGAGCCGCCGGCGCTCCTGCTCATCGCCGAGGAGGCGATCGGCGGCCGCCGCCAAGCCGTCGGCGTCGGGGGGGGGGG
>JBIOTP010000206.1:0-4836 GCA_044865965.1 Solirubrobacteraceae bacterium | reverse complement strand
CCCCGAGCCGGGTCCCACGAGGACAGGACCCGCCCCCGAGCGCATGGTCCCTGGAACGCGCAGCAGCGCCTAAACCTAAAGCTGCACGGCCGCGCCCAACCCACGCGTCACGCCGCGCAGGTCGAGCGTGAGCTGGGCGCGCTCGACCACCGCGCGGTGGTCCACGCCCGGGTGGGCGGTGACGATCACGGCGAGATCGGCGCCGTCCGCCCCCGTGGGCAGCTCGGCGCTGCGCAGCCCGAGCTCCGGCAGCTCGGGCACATGCGGGTCGTGGTAGCCGACGTCGGCCCCGCGGGCGCGCAGGAGCCGCATGATCTTCAGCGCCGGCGCCTCGCGCAGGTCGCCCACGCCGGCCTTGTAGGACACGCCGACGATGAGCACGCGCGAGCCGCGGACGGGCTTGCCGGCGTCGTTGAGCGCGCGCTCGGCCTTCTCCAGGCAGAAGTAGGGCATCTGCTGGTTGACCTTGCCGGCGAGCTCGATGAACTCCGTCGAGAGGTCGTACTCGCGCGCCTTCCAGGTCAGGTAGAACGGGTCGACCGGCAGGCAGTGGCCGCCCATGCCGGGGCCCGGCTCGAAGCGCATGAAGCCGTACGGCTTGGTCGAGGCGGCGTCGACGACCTCCCAGATGTCGATCCCCATGCGGTCGGCGAGCACCGCCATCTCGTTGACGAGCGCGATGTTGACCGAGCGGAAGATGTTCTCCAGCAGCTTCGACATCTCCGCGACCTCGGGCGTCGAGACCGGCACGATGTGGTCGCAGACGCGCGCGTAGACGGCCACGGCGGCATCGGTGCAGGCGGCCGTGAGCCCGCCCACCACCTTCGGCGTCGTCCGCATCGTGAAGTCGATGCGGCCCGGATCGACCCGCTCCGGCGAGAACGCGAGCGCGAAGTCCTGGCCCGCGCGCAGGCCCGACTCCTCCAGCAGCGGGACGAGGTGCTCCCGCGTGGTGCCCGGGAACGTGGTGGACTCGAGGACCACCACCTGGCCGCGCCGGAGCACGCCCGCCAGCGACTGCGCGGCGGCCAGCAGCGGCCCCAGGTCCGGCTCGCGGTTGCGCGTCAGCGGCGTGGGGACGCAGACGAGGATCGCCTCGGCCTCGTGCAGCTCCACGGCCCGCGTGGTCAGCTCGCAGCGCCCGAGCGCGGCCTGCAGCCGCTCGTCCGGGATGTCCTCCACGTGCGAGCGGCCCTCGCGCAGCGCCGCGATCCGCCCGGCGTCGACGTCCATCCCGATCACGTCGCAGCCGGCCTCCGCGAACGCCACCGCCAGCGGCAGCCCGACGTAGCCCAGCCCGACGATCCCGACCCTCATGCGCGCTGCCCCGCCTCCCGCGCCAGCAGCGCGACGTCGGCGTCGACCATCAGCCGGATCAGCTCCTCGAAGCTCGTGCGCGGCTCCCACCCGAGCCGCTCGCGCGCCTTCGTCGCGTCGCCGACCAGCAGGTCGACCTCCGCGGGGCGCTTGAGCGCGTCGTCGATCGCGACGTGGGGCTCCCAGTCCAGCCCCACCTGGTCGAAAGCGATCTCCACGCAGTCGCGCACGCTGTGCGAGACGCCCGTGGCCACGACGTAGTCCTCCGCCGCGTCCTGCTGGAGCATCAGCCACATCGCCTCGACGTAGTCCTTCGCGTAGCCCCAGTCGCGCCGCGCGTCGAGGTTGCCGAGCGTGAGCGTGTCCTGCAGCCCGAGCTTGATCGCGGCCGCGTGCCAGCTGATCTTGCGCGTCACGAACTCACGCCCGCGGCGTGGACTCTCGTGATTGAACAGAATTCCGGAGCATCCGAACAGATCGTAGGACTCGCGGTAGTTGACCGTGATGAAGTGGCCGTAGGCCTTCGCCACGCCGTAGGGGGAGCGGGGGTAGAACGGGGTCGCCTCGCACTGCGGCGTCTCGCGCACCTTGCCGAACATCTCGCTCGACGAGGCCTGGTAGAAGCGCGCCTCCGGGCAGGCCTCGCGGACCGCCTCGAGGATGCGGGTGACGCCCACCCCGGTGAACTCGGCCGTCAGCGTCGGCTGGATCCAGGAGACCGCCACGAACGACATCGCCGCGAGGTTGTAGACCTCGTCCGGGCGGGCGGCGCGCAGCGCGTCGACGAGCGAGCGCTCGTCGAGGAGGTCGGCCTGATGGAGCACCACGCGGTCGCGCAGGTGCTCGATGCGGTCGAACCTCTCGGTCGAGGACCGGCGCACCATGCCGTGTACCTCGTAGCCCTTCTCGAGCAGCAGCTCGGCCAGGTAGGAGCCGTCCTGGCCGGTGATCCCGGTGATGAGCGCGCGCGGCAAGCGTCCGAGGCTAGCTGACACCTACGCGGCCACCTCCTCCTGGGCGCGCAGCCACGCGACGGTCTGGGCGATCCCCTCCTGCACGCCGATGCGCGCGCGCCAGCCGAGCAGCTGCTCGGCCTTCTCCACCGCCGGCCATCTACGCACGACGTCGACCTCGAAGCTCGGCAGGTGCTCGAACTCCAGCTCGGCCGCCTCGTTGCCGCACGCCTCCCAGCACAGCCGTGCGATCTGGGCGACGGTGAGCTCCTCGGACGCGGAGATGTTGAAGTCCTCGTTGAGCCCCCCGGGGCTGGCCGTCGCCACCACGATCCCGTCCGCGATGTCGTCGACGTGCGTGAGCGTGCGGGTGTGCTCGCCGGTGCCGAAGATCGGCAGCGGGCGCAGGCGCCGCAGCGACTTGCGGATCAGGTCCGGGACGGCGTGCGCGATGCCGGGCTCGGACTCCGGCATCTCCCCCGGGCCGTAGGCGTTGAAGGGGCGGCAGATCGTGTACGGCAGCCCGTGCTCGTCGTGCGCGGCGCGGCAGTAGACCTCGCCGGTCAGCTTGGAGAACCCGTAGGCGGACAGCGGGACCGGGCAGTCGGGGAGGTGGTCCTCGCGCGTCGGGAACTGCTGGGCGCGCTCGAACACCATGCTCGAGCTGACGTAGCAGAAGCGCTCGACGTCCTCGTCCAGCGCGGCGCGGAAGACTGCGTTGTAGAGCGCGTTGTTGACCTCGGTCAGCGTGTGCGGCAGCTTGTGGAAGTTCGCGATCCCGCCGACGATCGCGGCCAGGTGGATCACGTGCGAGCAGCCGCGGATCGCCCGCCGGGCCTCGTCGAGCACGCGCAGGTCGCCGCGGTGGACCTCGCAGCCCTCGCGCATCCAGATCGGGGCGTCGCGCTGGTCGGAGACGCGGACCTCGAAGTCGGGGTCGCGCAGGAGGCGGCGGACGACGGCCGCGCCGATCGTCCCCGCGCCGCCGGTGACGAGCACGCGGCTCATCGCGCCATCTCCGGTGACGGCGCCCTGCGCCGCGCGAGCCGGGGCGGCAGCCGCCCGTCGGTCGACAGCCACGAGCCGGCGAGGATCAGCAGCAGTCCGGCGACCGCGCCGACGCCCGGGCGCTCGCCGAGGACCACCACGCCCAGCGCCACGGCGACGACCGGGGTGACGTAGGTGATGACCAGCGCGCGCCCCGGCCCGACCTCGTGGATCAGCACGGTGAAGATGACGAAGGCGGCCGCCGTGCAGACCAGGCCCAGCACCGCGATCGCCACCAGCGCGCTCGCGGACGGCATCTCGCGCGGGAGGGCGAGCGCGGCGGGGGGCGCCAGCAGCAGCGCCGCCAGGCCGAGGCTCGCGCCCATCGCCGCGCGCGGGTCGATCCCGCCCAGGCGGCGCTTGAGCACCATCGGCCCGATCGCGTAGCCGAGCGCGGCGAGCCCGATCGCGCCCACGCCGAGCAGCTCGCCGGCGTCGCCTGCGGCGTCGATCCCGACCAGCGCGACGACGCCGGCGAGCCCGACGACGAGCCCGACGAGCCGCGCACCCGTGGCGCGCTCGGCGCGATCGAAGCGCAGCGCCAGCAGCGCGATCAGCAGCGGCACACAGGCGATCACGATCGCCGCCACCGACGAGTCCACGTGCTGCTCGCCGGCCGCGATGAGCGGGAACGGGACGGCGATCTCGGCCACGGCGTAGACCGCCAGCCAGCGCCAGCGGCCGCGCAGCGCGCCGAGCACGCCCGCCTGCCGGGCGAGCGCCAGCAGCACGACCGCGGCCATCGCCACGCGCGCCCAGGACAGGAACGCGGGCGACACGCCGTCGTCGACCGCGATCTTGATGAACAGGTACGGGATCCCCCACACCGTCGACATCGCGGCGAACGCCGCCCAGCCGCGGGCGCTCATGCGCGAAGGGCCGCGACCTCGGCGACGTAGGCGAACACCTGCGCCGTCCCGAGCGCGTTCCACGGATCGACGATCAGGCAGTCCGGCCCGGCGAGCTCCGCGATCGCCGCCAGCGACTCCGCGGTCGAGTACGCGCTGTGGTTGGTCGCGACCACGACGACGTCGGCGCCCGCGACGGCCTCCTCGAAGCTCGCGGTCGGCGTCGCCACGACGGGGTCGTGGATCGCGACGTCGGCCAGCTCGCGCTCGAGCAGCCGCACCAGCTTGTGCGACAGCGAGTCGCGCTCGTCGTCGGTGTCGCGCTTGAAGGCCAGCCCGAGCACGGCCACGCGGCGCTCGCGGAGCGATCCCAGCCGCCGCTTGACGCCGTCCACCAGGAACAGCGGCACGCTCTCGTGCACGCGCGAGACCGCCAGCAGCATGCCCGGCGCGTTCGAGCGCTCCTCCGAGAACGCGAAGTCCTTGCGCAGGCACGTCCCCGCCGTCAGCCCGGGCGCCGCCATCCCGCCGCGCGGGTAGTCGCGGTTGATGAGGTCGATGACCTCGAAGACGTTCGCGCCGTGGCGCTCGCAGTCCATCATCAGCAGGTTCGGCAGCGCGAACGTCGCGTAGCGCAGGATGTTGGTCCAGATCTTCGCCAGCTCGGCCTG
>JBIOTP010000205.1:0-3047 GCA_044865965.1 Solirubrobacteraceae bacterium | reverse complement strand
GCGCGAGCGCCCGCCCCGCGGCGAGGAGGTCGGCCTCGCTCCTCACACCGGTGAAGATCGCATGTACCTCGTCCTGCTGCAGCCCTGCCGCCGCGGCCGCCCGGCGGAGCGCCTCGTCGTCGGAGGCGTGCCCGCGGCCGACGCGGCGGCCCAGCTCCTCCCGGACGGCCGTCCGCACCGGCTCGGCCGCCGCCTGCGGAGCGCGCGTCCGCGCCAGGACGCCCGCGAGCGCCTCGACGTACTCGCGCCGCGGCGGCGGTAGCGCCCTCGCCTCCTCCTCCGGCGGGCCCAGGCGCCGTCCCCGCGCGACGACGAAGACGACGGCCGCGAGGCCGAGTCCCCCCAGCGCCCACCACCACCGCGCCGGCACCGCCGCAAGCCCGCTCGCCTCACCGTACCCGTGGACGCTCTCGACGAAGACGACGTCGCGGTCCGCGGGCCCGACGAGGGCGAGGCCGAGCGCGGCGTTGTCGGCACGGTCGAGAAGCCGGTTCTGGAGCGGTGAGGCGTCGGCGAGAAGCTCGGCCCGGCCGCGGCCGAGAGTTACGGCGGCGAGCACCGCGCCGCCGCGGCCCGCGAGCGCCGGCACGGCTCCGCCCGTCTCCGCCCACGCGCCGTCGCCGGCGCTCTCGACCGAGCGAACGCGGGCGACCTCGGGCACGGGCGCGGCCGTCGCCCACCGCTCGCCGGCGGTCTCCGACCATTCCGGCGGCGCGGCGAGCAAGTCGCGCAGCCAGCGGTCGCTCCGGTCGCCGCCGCCGATCAGGCGGCCGCCGCCCTCGACGAACAGTCGCAGCAAGCGGACCGCGGTCGCCGGGACGACGCCTGGGTCGAGCACGACGACCGTGGTCGCCGGGTCGAGCCGCGCCCGCGACAGCGGCTTCCGCAGCCGCACGACCCGATGGCCCGAGCGGTCGAGCAGCTCCGCATACGCGGCGAGGCCCGAGGAGACCGTGCCGTACGAGGAGGAGCGTCGGCCGTGCGTTCCTCCGCCGGTGAGGCCGCCCACGAGGACGAGGAGGACGTTGTAGACGACGACCGCGGCCACGAGCGACACGACGATCCACCACGTCCTGCTGCGACCCGTCACGCGCCGACCTCGGCGCGCACCGCCTGCCACGCCCGCCGCGACTCCTCGACGTCGGTGGGCCTCGCCGCCCGACCGCCGTACGCGACGCGGTCGAACGTGGCCGCGAGTCGGTCGAAGTCGGCCGAGCGAAGCCGTCGGGCGACGTCGCCGGAGGTGAGCGACTCCTGGAAGGCGATGACACGTGCGCGTCCGAGACGGAGGAGGCCCGCCCGAAAGAGCAGCCTCACCGCGCGCTCGTAGTCGCCGCGCCGCTCGGCCTCGGCGGCCTCCCGCTCGAGCGTGCCGGGATCGACCGCGCGGCCGCGCGACGCCGCGGCGCGGTCGAGCGACCTGCCCGCCCTGCGCCGCCCGGTCCGGACCGCGAGGAGCGCGGCGATGCCCGCCACCGCCGCGCCGATGATCGTCCACAGAGTCCCGGAGCCGCCCGGGAGCCGGTCCGCGATCCACGTGAAGGCGCGGTCGATCGCCTCGCCCACGGGCCGGATCCGGTCGCCGAGCCAATCGAGGAAGCGCCGGAACGGCCGCGGCGGCCCGGCGGCGGGCTTGAACCGGCGCTCCGACAGGATCCGCGCGGCCTGTTCGCGCGCCGCCTGCGCCCGCGGCGGTGCTGCCGGCGCCCCGCCGGCGGCGAGCGTGCGTAGCCGCGACGCGAGGACGACGCGCGAGCCGGTCGCCAGGATGCGGTCGATGCGCACCGGCCGCCCGTCGACCGACTCGACCCTGCGGAGCTCGGCCAGGGCGGCCGGGTCGCGACCGGCGCGCGCCGCGAGGCCCCGCAGCCGCGCGCTCGACACATCGGTCGCCCAGGCCGGAGGCACGACGGCCGCGGCGAGAGCCGCGACCAGGGCAACGCGCGTCACTCGTCGACGGACGGCGTCCACCCCGGCGGCGGCGGCCAGTAGGGCGGCTGCGACCCTCCGGGGGCCGCGGGCCCCGGACCCGCCGGCGCCGTCGCCGGCGGCGCGAACGCCGTGCCCGCCGGCGCCAGCCCGATCCGCTCCGCGAGCAGCTGGAGGTCGAACCCCTCTTTGCGCACCCTCAGGTCGACGTAGAGCACGGTGGCCAGCGCCGCGCCGAACGGCGTCGTCAGCGTCCTCGAGATGGTTCCGGTCACGGTGCCGGCGACGAACCCGGTCGCCGAATCGAGCCCGCCCGAGCTGAACGAGAGGCCGGCGGCGAGCCCGTTGATCAGCCCGCCCACGACCCCGGTCAGCAACGCGCCGACGAGGAGCACGGCGAACGTCGGCCACCAGCGCCCGCGGACGAGCCGCCGCGAGCGGCCCAGCGCGCGCCGCCCCCGCTCTCCCTCCATCAGCAGCACAGGCATCACCACGCCGAACGAGACCCAGAGATAGATGCCGGGGATCACGAGCAGGAGGAGGCCGGCGCCGGCGACGAGGAAGGCGAGCAGCGTCACCCAGAGCACGGCCGGCGTCCGCGGGAGCACGAATCGCAGGGACGAGCGCCAGTCGGCCTTCTCCCCCAGGTACGCGTTCGCCACCGCCTTGAAGCACGCCGCGGTCGCGATCGCCGTCGCCACGGCGCTGATCACCGTGGCGACGAGGAACCCCGCGGCGTAGGCCCAGCCGCTCTCGTCCAGATCGCCCTCGTCCGGGAGCGAGACCTGCACGAGGTTCACGAGCACCTGTGCGGGCAGGACGATGAAGACGACGAGCGTGAACAGCGTCAGCGCGTTCCGCCAGTAGATCTTGATCGCAACGTCGAGGATCTCGCCGACGGCCAGCGGGCGAAGCTCCGGCCTGCTCACGCGCCGACCATACCCGCACGTTCGGAACGAGTGCCTCGTCCGGGGAATACGGCGCGCCCTGAGCGGCTGCAAAGCGGCGCCATGCGGCGTCCTCGGTCGCGCCAATATGCCCGCATATTGACGCTCCCTGCGTCCTTGCCTGGCTTGCTTTTCGCGCGCCAGGATCATCACCGTACTCCCCGGACGAGG
>JBIOTP010000204.1:0-11862 GCA_044865965.1 Solirubrobacteraceae bacterium | reverse complement strand
CTCGTCGCCGCCGGGCAGGCGCTCGCCGGCCTGGGCAATCTCGTCTTCTCGCTGGCGGCCGTCCGGCTGCTGGCGCCGGAGCGCTTCGCCTCATTGGCGACGTTCCTGTCCCTGTATCTGTTGCTGCACGTCCCGGCACTGAGCCTCTCCGCGGCAGCGGCGCAGCGCCCCGGGTGGGCCCGGGCGCGTGCGTCGTGGCTGGGACTTGGCGCGGGCGCCGCCGTGGCGCTCGCCGCGCCGCTGCTGGCCCCGGCGCTCGGCCTGCCCGTCCCGCTCGTGCTCGCCCTCGCGGCCGCCGCGCCCGCGGCGCCGGCGCTCGCGCTCGCGCGCGGGAACCTGTACGGCGGGGGCCGCCGCGGCCGCGCCGTCGCCAGCCTGCTGGCCGAGCCGGCCCTCCGCCTCACGCTCGGCCTTCCGCTCGCGCTCGCGCTGGGATCGACCGGCGCGGCGGCCGCCGTGGCGCTCGCCGGCTACGGCGCGCTCGCGGTCGCGAGCTGGGGGCGCCGCCCAGCGCCCCTCGCCTCGTCGCCGGGGGCGACCGCCTGGTGGCGGCCCGCGATCGCCGCGCCCGCGGTGCCGTGGGCCACGCTGGCCGCGTTCCTCGGGCTCGCGGCGATCCAGACTCAGGACCTCGTGTGGGCCAACGCGACGCTGCCGGCCGCCGAGGCGGCGCGCTTCGCGGTGCTCTCGACCCTCGGGGGGATCGCGATCTTTGCGACGGCGACCGTCCCGCTGGTGCTCCTGCCGCGGGCGGCGCGCGGTGAGCGCGGCGCGCTCGGTCCGGCGCTCGCGCTGACCGCCGCGCTCGGGCTCGGCGGCACGCTGCTCGTCGCCGCCGCGCCCCCGACCACGGCGGCGATCTTCGGCGACCGCTATGCCGACGTCGCCCCCCTGGCCGGGCGCTACCTCCTCGCGATGGCGCTGCTCGGGCTCGCGCGCGTGCTGGTCGCCGACCGCTGCGCCGCGGGCGCGACCCGCGCCACGCCCGCCGTCGTCGCCGCCGTCGCGGCGCTCCACGCCGCCCTGCTGGTCGCGTTCGGCGACAGCCCGGCGGCGATCGCCGACTGCACGCTCGCGGCGACCGCCGGCCTCGCCGCCGCCGTCGCCGCGCTGCGTCTCCGCGCCCCCGCGGGCGCGCTCGCCGGTCTGCGTCTCCGCGCCCCCGCCGCCGCTCTCTCCGCGCTGCGCCTCCGCGCCCCCGCGGGAGCGACGCGCGCCACGGTCGTCGACCTCCCCGCCGTGTGGCGGGCCCGGCAGGACCGGCTCAGCGCGCTGCGCCGGCCCGAGATCGTCGCGGTCGCCGGGCTGACGCTGCTCGCGCTCGTGCCGCGGCTGCTGATCCATCGCGGGCTGTGGCTCGACGAGGCGATCAGCGTTCAGGAGGCGCGGATGTCGCTTCCGGACATGCTGCGGGCGCTGCAGACCTCGGACGTGCACCCGCCGCTGCACCACTTCCTCCTGTGGCTCACGATCCGCGTCGCCGGGACCGGGGAGACGGCGCTCCGGCTCCCGTCGCTCGTCGCCGGCACGCTGGTCGTCCCGGCGCTCTACGGCGCCGGGCGCGAGCTCTACGGGCGCCACCGGGTGGGCGTGCTCGCCGGCCTCGTCGGCGCGCTGTCGCCGCTGGCCGTGTGGTACTCGCAGGAGGCGCGCATGTACGCGCTGTTCATGCTGCTCGCGGTGCTGGCGGTGTGGATGCAGGTGCGCGTCCTGCGCCGCGGGCGCCGGGTGGACTGGGCGCTCTACACGCTCGCCAGCGCCGCCCTGCTGTGGACGCAGTACTTCGGGCTGCTGCAGGTGCTCGTCCAGCAGGTCGCGTTCGCCGGTGTCTTCGCCCGGCGGGCCCGGTCGGGCGTGCGGGTGCGCGGCGACGTGCTCGCGTGGGCGGCCTCCACGCTCGCGCTCGTGCTCGTCTGCCTGCCGCTCGCGGGCCTCGCGACCGATCAGCTGCATGCCTACCTGGACCGCCGCGAGGCGACGCCGTCGTCGGTCGGCAGCGCAGTCGCGCCGTCGCTGGAGCGGCTGACGATCTACGCCGGCATCGCGAACGGCGTCTGGACGGTGCTCGGCTACCACTCCGACCACACGATGCTCCTGCTCGGCGCGCTGTGGCCGCTCGGGATGCTCGGGGCGCTGTTCATGCTCGGCCGCGGCTGGTCGCCGACGAGCACGCTCGTGGCCGCCGCCGCCGCAGTCCCCGCGGTGACGCTGTTCGGCCTCGGCCTGATCAAGCGCGACCTCTTCGAGGTCCGCTACTTCGCCGGCGCCGTCCCGCTCGGCGCGCTGCTGCTCGGCCGGCTGCTCGCCTCGTTCACGCCCGGCCGGGCGACCACGTGGGCCGCGGTGGCGGCCGTCGCGGCGAGCCTCGTGGTCGGACTGACCGACCAGCAGCTCAACCGCACGAACCCGCGTTTCTACGACTTCGACGGCGCCACCGCCCGGATCCTCGCCGAGGCGCGCCCGGGTGACACGGTGATCTACTCGCCGTCGTTCCTCGCGCCGATCGCGGGCTACTACCTCCCGCGGCTCGACACGCGGCCGATCGTCCACGCCGACGCGGCCCTGCGCGACGCTCGCGGCCGCGTGTTCGTGATCGCCAGCTTCCTCGACCGGCCGCAGGTGGCAGCCCGCACGGGAGCGGTGCTCGCCGAGCTCGAGCGGCGCCACCGCGTCCTCGACGCACGCTTCGACGAACCCCAGGTGAAAGTGTGGGTGTACCGATGAACGACCTCCGTCTCCTCGCGCCCGACTGGTCGGCGCGGCCGCCCGCGGGCGGCATAGCCTGGCGTGTGCGCCTGCTGCTGGCGCTCGCCCTGCCGCTCGCGGTCTGGTACTTCAGCTGGCTGCTCAGCCCCGGACGCGTCGGCCAGCCGGTGCTGTACGGGCTGCTGATCGCCGCCGAGCTGTTCAACCTCGTGCAGGGGCTCGGCTTCTGGTGGACGTGCGCGCGCGAGCGCGTGCGCGAGCGGGCGCCGATCGTGCACGGCGCGTTCGGGCGCCCGGCGGTCGACGTGTTCATCCCGGTCTACAACGAGCCGGTCGACGTCGTCGAGCCGGCCGTGATGGCCGCGACCCGGATGCGCGGAGCCGCCGTGCGCGTGCACCTGCTCGACGACGGCAAGAGCGACGACATGCGCGCGCTCGCGGCGCGCGCCGGCGCGAACTACGTGCGCCGCACGATCAACACCGGCGCCAAGGCCGGCAACATCAACCACGCGCTGGGCCGCACGAGCGCGCCGTACGTCGCCGTCTTCGACTGCGACCACGTCCCCGATCCGGGATTCCTCGAGGCGACGCTCGGGTGGCTCGGCCAAGGCCGCACCGCCTTCGTGCAGACGCCGCAGTACTACGCGAACGCCCGGGTCAACCCGGTGGCGGCCGCGTCGGCGGCGCAGCAGAACCTGTTCTTCGGGCCGATCGCGCGCGGCAAGGACGGGCTCGCCTCGATGATCTGCTGCGGCACGAACATGATCTTCCGGCGCGACGCGCTGGAGGAGGTGGGCGGCTTCCCGGAGGACTCCGTGACGGAGGACTTCGAGCTGTCGATCGCGTTGCGCGAACGGGGTTGGGAGGCGGCCTACCTGCCCGAGGTGCTGGCGCGCGGGCTTGGCCCGGAGGACATGGCGTCCTACGTGAGCCAGCAGCACCGGTGGGCGCGCGGCTGCCTCAGCGCGCTGCCGCGGATCGTGCGCGCCCGGCTGCCCTGGCGGGTGCGCCTGCAGTACCTGCTGTCGTCGATGTACTTCCTGTCCGGCTGGACCGTGCTGATCTACATGAGCCTGCCGGTCATCCGCATGCTCACCGGCGCGCAGCCGGTCGCGGGCGCGACCGCGGACGAGTTCCTCCTGCACTTCGCGCCCTACTTCACGGTCAGCGTCGTCACCGTCGCGGTGGCCGGCGCCGGCTCGTACACGTTCTCCGCCTTCGCACTGAGCGCGGCGAGCTTCTGGATCCACGTGCACGCATCGCTGAAGGCGCTGCTGCGGCGGCCCGGCCGCTTCGTCGTGACGCCGAAGCGCGGCGGGCAGGGGCGCCAGCCGCGCACTGTGTGGCCCCCGCTGGCCGCCACCGCCGTGCTGCTCGGCGCCGCGGCCTACGGCCTCGCTCAGGCACGCACCCCGAGCACGCTCAACAACGTGGCGTTCGTGGCGCTGCACGTCGCGATCCTGCTCGGCGGGACGTGGCCGGCGCTGAAGCGCACGCGCGCGGGCGCCGCCGAGGCGCCGCCGCAGCCCGCCCGGCTGGAGGTGCAGGCAGCATGAGACGACTCGCCATCCTCGGCCTGCTCGGCCTTGTCCTCGCAGCCTGCGGCGGCGACCGCTCGCACGCGCCGTCGCCGGCCGAGCGCGCGGACGCCGCCGCGGCCCGCTTCCTCGACCGCTACGTCGATCCGGACGGCCGCGTCGTGCGGCGCGACCAGGGCGGCGACACCGTCAGCGAGGGGCAGGCCTACGCGCTGCTGCTCGCGGCGGGAGTGGGGGACCGCGCGCGCTTCGAGCGCGTGTGGACGTGGACCCGGCGCCACCTCCAGCGTCCCGACGGGCTGCTGGCCTATCGCTGGCAGGGCGGGCGTGTCGCCGACGCCGAGCCGGCCGCCGACGCCGACCTGGACGCGGCGCGCGCGCTCCTGCTCGCCGCGGAGCGCTTCAACCGGCAGGCGTACCGGCAGGCGGGACTGCGCCTCGCGCGCGGGATCCTCGCGCACGAGACCGCCGCCGTGGGGGACGGCACCGTGCTGGTGGCGGGCCCGTGGGGGCGCTCCCCCGTGGTCGTGAACCCGAGCTACTTCGCCCCGCGCGCCTACGAGACGATCGCCGCCGCGTCGGGCGACCGCCGCTGGTCCGCCGTGGCGGGCTCGAGCCGCGCGCTGCTGGCACGGCTGACGACGCCGAACCGGCTGCCGCCGGACTGGGCGCGGCTCGACCGTGCGGGCGCCGTGCGGGCGTCCGGCCCGCCGTCGGCCACCGGCGAGATGCCCCGCTACGGCTTCGACGCGGTGCGCGTGCCGGCGCGGCTCGCCGAGAGCTGCCGGCCGGACGAGCGCGCCATGGCCGCCCGCCTGTGGCCGCTGCTCAAGCGGGGCGGCTCCGGCGAGGTGGTCGAGCTGACGGTGGACGGCGACCCGCTCTCCGAGGCCCGCAACGGCGCGTCGCTGGCCGGCGCCGCCGCGGCGGCGCACGCGGCCGGCGACGAGCGCGCGGCGCTGCGGCTGCTGGACGCCGCCGAGGCGCAGGACCGCCGCCAGCCCACGTACTACGGCGCCGCGTGGATCGCGCTGACGCGGCTCTCGCTCGACACCTCGCGACTCGGAGGCTGCGAATGACACGGCGTGGATGCACGAAGGCACGCGGGAGGCGGCCGCGGGGGCGGACCGCCAGGCACACGGCGGCGACGGCGCGCGGGCGGCGGCGAGCCGCCGTCGCCGCCGCCGGGCTGGCGCTCGCCGCGGCTGCGCCGGCCGAGGCGGCCAACCCGTTCATCGGCCGCCGCCTCTACGTGGATCCCGACTCCGCCGCCGCGCGCCAGGCCGCCGCCTGGCGCGCGTCCCGGCCGGCCGACGCCGCCCAGATGGACAAGATCGCCGGCGCCCCGCAGGCGGAGTGGTACGGGAACTGGAACTCGGACGTGGCGGCCGCGGTCGACGCGCGCGTGTCGTCGGCGGCCGCGGCGGGCCGCTGGACGCTGCTCGTCGCCTACAACATCCCCCAGCGCGACTGCGGCGGCGCGTCGGCCGGCGGCACGTCGCCCGCCGGCTACCGGGCCTGGATCCGCGAGTTCGCACGCGGGATCGGCACTCGGCCGGCGGCCGTCGTGCTCGAGCCCGACGCGCTGGCCGGCCTCGACTGCCTGTCCGCAGCCGATCGCGAGACGCGGCTCGCGCTGCTGCGCGACGCCGTCGCGGTCCTGCGCGCCCGTCCCGGCGTGGAGGTCTACCTCGACGGCGGCCACTCCGCGTGGCATCCGGCGGCCACGATGGCCGACCGGCTGCGCGCGGCGGGCGTCACGCAGGCCACCGGGTTCGCGCTCAACGTCTCGAACTTCCGCGCGACCGCGACGGAGGTCCCGTACGGGCGCGCGATCTCCGCGCTGCTCGGTGGCAAGCACTTCGTGCTCGACACCGGTCGCAACGGGCTCGGGCCGGCGCCGGACGGCGCGTGGTGCAACCCGCCGGGCCGCGCGCTCGGCGCGCGGCCGAACACGGCAACCGGCGAGACCCTGCTCGACGCGTTCCTGTGGATCAAGCCGCCGGGATTCTCGGACGGGCCGTGCAACGGCGGGCCGGCGGCGGGGATCTGGTGGGCCGACTATGCGCTCGGGCTGGCACGGCGAGCGGCTTGGTGAGGCCGGCGAACGGCGGGCACGTGAGGAGGGTCGGGACCGGGGTGGCCTACGTTTGTACGAATAATTCGAACGTTTGTAGGCCACCCCCCGAAAATGGCACCCAGACGCTCAAGAAGCCGACCCCTCACCTGCCGCCGTTGACGTTCGCCGGCGGCGCCGCCACGCCCGCCGCCCGCGCGTACGCGAGGTCGTCCTCGCCCGCCGGCGGGGTGCCGTAGAAGTGGAAGCTCTCGACGGTCCGCACGCCCCACGCCTGCCCGCGCGCGCGCTCGGCCTCGGTCCAGATCAGCGGCTCGCGCTCCGGGTCGTAGACGAAGTAGCCGCCGGTGGTGACCTCGATCCGGTTGCCGCCCGGCTCGAACGCGAGGTGGTGCAGCCTCCCGGAGGCGCGCCGGGCGTCGGCGACGTAGATCAGCGTGCGCCGCGATCGTGAGGCTCAGCCAGGCGCCGGTCTCCGAGCGCTCGCCCTCGAAGAAGACCTCCATGACATGACCGTCCGGGTCGGTGAAGCGGTAGGCGGGGCCGTGGCCGTGGTCGCCCTCGCTCCAGCCGATGCCGCGTCCGGTCCCCTCGATCGCCTCCACCCGGCGCGCCAGCGCCTCCGGCGACCACGCGCGCAGCGCCATGTGGGCGATCCCGGAGGACGGGGCCTCGGTCAGCTTCAGGCTGTAGCGCTGGTACTCGCCCCAGCCGCGCAGGAAGACCGACTGGCCGGCGCGCGACTCCTCCTCCATCCCAGCACGTCGACGAAGAAGCGCAGGCTGTCCTCCGGCGAGGGCGTGAGCAGCTCGACGTGGTGGATGTGCGCGAGGTCGGCGATCACCGCTCGACGCGCTCCCGCAGCCCGTCGAGGTCGTAGGAGAGCGCGCCGCCTAGCAGCTGCTCGCGCTTGACCCGCTCGCGCTCCTCGCGCGCGAGCGCGGCGTCGAGCACCTCCGAGACTCGCGAGGCCTCGACCACGACCGCGCCGTCGGCATCCAGCACGAGCACGTCGTCGGGGGCGATCCGCGCTCCGCCGACCGTCACGGGCTCGTCGATCGTGCCCGGCGCGTCCTTGCGCGTGCCGCGAACGCGCACCCAGCGCGCCCACACCGGCAGCCCGAGCTCGGCGAGCTCCTCGACGTCGCGCACGGCGCCGTCCACCAGGACCGCCGCGACCCCCCGCGCGCGCGCCTGCGTGGCCAGCAGGTCGCCCATCAGCGCGACCGGCGCGGGCGCCGGCATCGTCAGCACGAGCACGTCGCCCGGCCGGGCGTGCGCCATCGCGGCGTGCACCATGAGGTTGTCCCCGGGCGCCCCGCACATCACCGGCCGCGCCGGCCCGGCGGCGCGCGAGCCGGGCACGATCCGCACGAGGTCGACGTCGATCAGCCCGCGCTGCCCCGCGGCCTCGTATACGGTCGCGGTCCCGAGCCGCGCGAGCTCCTCGTAGATCACAGCTCCTCCACCAGTTGCGGGAGCACGCGCTGGAACGCCTCCGCGTAGCGGACCGCCTGGTTCCCCGACGCCCGCCGGGCGTGGTTGGCGCGCTGCTCGGCGCGCTGCGCGTAGTAGGTCTGCAGGTACTTCTGTGCCTCCATCGCGGCCATCGCCTCGGTCTTGGCGCCGATCACCGGCGTGATGTCGACGAACGTGGTCGGCGTGAAGTTGCACAGCTCGGGCTGGTGGGGCTCGAAGAGGAACAGCTGCGGCGGCTTGATCGCCCGGAACGCGCTGCTCACGCCCGCCCCGGCGGCCAGCGAGCGCGCCCGCGCAACGACCTCGAAGGCCACCGCGTGGTCGGGGTTGAACGGGTCGGTGTCGGTGTGCGTGACCAGCACGTCGGGCTCGAACTCGCGAATTGCGTCGACCACGGCCGTCATGCGCTCCGACCCCACCTCGAGCGGGTAGTCGCCGAAGTCCAGCGCGACCAGATCGGCGCCGAGCGCGGCCGCCGCCTTCGAGGCCTCCGCGTGGCGAACGCGCTTGACGTTCTCGACCGTCTGGCCGTCGACCTTCCAGAGCTCGCCGGACTCGCCGCGCTCGCCATATGACAGCGCGATCACCCGCGCCACCCCGCCGTGCGACGTGCAGGCGGCGATCGCCCCGCCCGCCCGCCACACGAAGTCGGCCGCGTGCGCGCCGATCACGAGCAGCCGGCTCACGGCTCGCCCGCCAGCCGCCGCGTGTTGGTCACCGCCATCGCGACCACCTCCTCCTCGCTGAAGCCGGCCTCCAGGAAGCGGTCGGCCATCAGCGCGAGGCCGTCCTCCACGGGCGGATTGAAGGACTGCCCGAGATCGCTCGACCAGACGGTGCGCCCGGCGCCCACCGCCCGCGTCGCCTCGAACGCCCGCTCCCACGGCGCCTTGCCGGTGTGGAACGTCGTGAAGCAGCGCTCGAGCAGCGCCCCGCGCTCGGCCAGCGCGCGCTGGTCCTCATCGGCGAGCCGCTGCGACGGGAACTCCGGATGCGTGACGACGACGTGGCGCACGCCGGCCTCCACCGCCGCGTCGACGAGGACGAAGATCTCGTCTCGCGACAGGTGCCCCGTGCCGAGCACCATGTCGTGCCGCGCGACCGCGGCGAGCACGTCGCGCGCCGCCGGGACCAGCCGCCCCGCCGGATCGACGACCTCCACCGGCGCGCCCGCGATCCCCTGCTCGCGCAGCTCGAGCTCGAGCTTCACCCACACCGGCACGTTCGCGCCGGACGCCGCGGCGAGCACCTCGTGCTGCTCGTTGACCGAGTTGACGGTGGGGAACCAGACGATCCGCGCGCCCTCGCGGGCGGCGATCTCGACCGCCAGCGCATTCAGCCCGCCGACGGCGGCGTTGAGGGTTATCGCGCCGACCGCGCGTACCTCCGGCACCACGCGCGTCACCACCCGCGCGCGTTCAGCCGTCGAGCCGTAGTGGGACTTGAGCCCGAAGCCGGCCAGACCGAGCGAGCGGAAGCGCTCGGCCAGCGTCACGTCGTCGACCACGCGGGCCACCACGTCGGGATCGACGTGCACGTGCAGGTCGAAGCTCCCGCGCACGAGGTCGCGCGCGCGCGCCGAGGGGCTCGGGATCGCCGACAAGATCGTCGACAATACCCACGGTCGGGTCGCTCAGGTGACCGACGCGCTGCGCAGCGCCTCGCGCAGCGACTCCGGGTCCGGCGTGGGGGAGAAGCGCCCGTCGCGCAGCCGGTAGACGCGGCAGCTGAGGCCTGGCGGCTCGTCCGGCGGCGGCGGGAACAGGTCGGCGCCGTCGACGCGGATCGTCGGCGAGCCGATGAAGTGCTCGGCCGCCGCCTCCTCCTCGGTCGCGATGTGGCGCAGCGCGACCTCCGCGTCCGCGCGGCCGAGCTCCGCGAGCGCCTCCCGCAGCTCGGCCAACGCCTCGGGGTGCGACGGGCAGCCCTCCCAGTAGAGGAGCTCGATCAGGGGCGCCACTTGATCGTGCAGCCGACCGGCTTCGTCTCCGCGTTCGCGACCTCGCGGCCGGCCAGCACGTCGTCGAGCGCGGCGCGCAGCCAGCCCGCCGCCAGCCCGGGGCGGCCGTAGTCGGCGTCCGGCGCGCCGCGGTAGACGACCCGGCCCTCGCCGTCCAGGACGAAGACGTCGGGGGTCACCTTCGCCCCCCACGCGCGCGCGACCGCCTGCGACTCGTCGTGGAGGTAGGGCGTGGCGAACTCGCCGGCGGCGACCCGCTCGCGCATCGCGTCCAGCGAGTCGCGCGGGTAGCGCGCCGCGTCGTTGGAGTTGACCTGCAGCACGCGCACGCCCCGGTCGGCGTAGTCGCGCGCGACGTCGTTGATGCGCTCGTGCCAGGCGAGCGCGTACGGGCAGTGGTTGCACGTGAAGACGACGACGGTGGCGGCCGCGCCGGCGGCGTCCAGCGCGGTGTCACGGCCGTCGGTGTCCGGCAGCGTGAAGTCGAGCACCTCCAGCAGAATACGGAGGCATGAGCGCCGATAGCCAGATCGGAGTGACAGGGCTCGCCGTCATGGGCGCCAACCTCGCGCGCAACATCGCGCGCCGGGGCGTGCCGACCGCGGTCCACAACCGCACGTCCGCGCGCACGCGCGAGTTCATGGAGCACTACGGCGAGGAGGGCCCGTTCACGCCGGCGGAGACGATGCAGGACTTCGTCGCCGCGCTGGAGCGGCCGCGGCGGATCATCGTCATGGTCAAGGCCGGGGGGCCGGTGGACGGCGTGATCGACGAGCTGACGCCGCTGCTCGACGACGGCGACATCGTGATCGACGCCGGCAACTCCCACTACGAGGACACCCGCCGGCGGACCGCGGACTGCCGCGAGCGCGGGCTGCGCTTCATCGGCACCGGCGTCTCGGGCGGCGAGGAGGGCGCGCTGCTGGGCCCGAGCATCATGCCCGGCGGCGAGCGCGACGCGTACGCGGTGCTCGAGCCGGTGTTCACGGAGATCGCCGCGCAGGTCGACGGGGAGCCGTGCTGCGCCTACGTGGGCCCGGACGGCGCGGGCCACTACGTGAAGATGGTCCACAACGGCATCGAGTACGCCGACATGCAGCTCATCGCCGAGGCCTACGACCTCCTGCGCCACGGGGTCGGCCTCGAGGTGGCGGACATCGCGCGGATCTTCGACGAATGGAACGAGGGCGACCTCGAGTCGTTCCTGATCGAGATCACCGCGAAGGTGCTGGCCAAGCAGGACGAGACGACCGGCGGCCCGCTGGTCGACGTCATCCTCGACCGCGCCGAGCAGAAGGGCACCGGCCGCTGGACGAGCCAGAACGCGCTCGAGCTCGGCGTGCCGCTGACGGGCATCACCGAGGCGGTCTTCGCGCGCTCGCTCTCGGCGCTCGGCGACGAGCGCGCGACGGCCGCGCAGCGCCTCGCCGGTCCGGCCCCGGGCGCCACGACGCTGCCCGACGCGCTCGTCGACGACATCCGCAAGGCGCTCTACGCGAGCAAGGTCGTCGCCTACGCGCAGGGCTTCGAGCAGATGGCGGCCGCCTCGGCGGCCTACGACTGGAGCCTCGACATGGGCTCGCTGGCGACGATCTGGCGCGGCGGCTGCATCATCCGCGCGCGCTTCCTCAACCGCATCCGCGACGCCTACGCCGAGCACCCGGACACCGCCAACCTGCTGCTCGTGCCCTACTTCACCGACGCCGTGGCCGAGGCCCAGGACGCTTGGCGCAACGTCATCGCCCGCGGCGCCGAGATCGGGATCGCCACGCCCGCCTTCAGCTCCTCGCTCGCCTACTACGACGGCTATCGGCGCGAGCGCGGGCCGGCGAGCCTGCTGCAGGGGCTGCGCGACTTCTTCGGCGCCCACACGTACCTTCGAACCGATCGCGAGGGCGTGTTCCACACGCGGTGGGGGCAGGACGGCACGGAGGTGCGGACGGACGCGTGAAGGGCGGGCGTTGGCTTGGCGCGGGCGAACTTCTTGCAGGTGAGGGGGAGCCCGGAGTGCCTCGCCCCGCGCGAGATCGCGCGCCCACATGGCGGTATTCGCGCGCGATCGACCACGCTCGACCGGGCGGTCGATGGGGTGGCCTACAAAG
>JBIOTP010000203.1:0-20871 GCA_044865965.1 Solirubrobacteraceae bacterium | reverse complement strand
GGTGCTCCCACCCGTGGCCGTCGCCGCGCGGCGACGGCTGCGCGACGCGCCAGATGAGCTTGCGCTGCGCGGTGAGCACCCGCACCAGCACGCCGATGCGGCGCTCCTGCGCCGGCGTGCGCGCGGCGAGCCGGCGGTGGTGGTCGAGCTCGCGGCAGCGCCGGAGCTCGACGGCGGTGAGCCAGCTTCCCGGGCCGTCGGCCCCGGGCTGGCGGAACAGCGCGCCCTCGGCGGCGCGACGGCGGACGAGACCGGGCAGGACGCGCCCGGCGCCGTCGCGCGTGTACAGGGCCATCGCCGCCGGCACGCCGCTCATGCCCTTCCTGCGCAGCGCCGCGCCGAGCGACCGCGTCGGGTCCAGCGTGCCCGGGCCGCAGTTGAACACGCACGAGACGACGGCGTCGAACTGGCTCTGCGTGAACTCGAGCTTCAGCGCGTTCACCGCCTTCTCCGCCGAGCGCACGTCGCGCGCCAGCAGCTCGAGCCCCGTGGCGTGCGAGATCCTCCCCATAGTGGCGACGCCGGGTCCGGTGTGGCCGTAGCCGATCGTCCAGACGCCGCCGGAGTCCTGGTAGGGGTGGTCGACGAAGCCCTCGAAGGAGGCGATGAACTCGACTCCGTGCTGTGAGGTCCTCATCACAGCACCGGCTCGGCGGCGGTGTCGGTGAGCGGCGTCGGCGGCGAGGCGAACTCCTCGGTGTCCGACGGGAGGTCGTCGTCGGCGACGACGTCGGCGTCCGGATCCTCGACCGCCGGCTGCACGGCCCCGAGCGCGTCGGCATGGAACCCGTTGCCCGTCACCTCCACGGCCGGCCACGCGACGGGCGCCGGCGCCGCGGGGGCGACCGACAAGGCGGCCGCGTCGCGCTGGGCGTCGGCGGTGAGCTGGATGTGGTGGCCCTTCAGCCACTTCGACTGCCCGGCCCAGGTGAGGCCGGTGACGAGCAGCCACGCGAGCCCGCCCGCGATCGCCGTCTTGAGGTTGTTCTGGTCGAGGCCGGGCACGCCGGCGATGTTGACCCGGGCCACCAGCCAGGACGCGATGCCCCCGGCGATGGCGCTCAGGTACGGGCCGGCGAAGGCCACGACCCGGTTGAGAGGGATGGCGTACATGGTGCTCCTAGGAGGATCGGGCGAGCAGGCTGTGGTAGCGCGCCCGCCGGTTGGCGTGGTCCCAGCCGCGGCCGTCGCCGCCGTGGGAGATCGCTTGGGCCGCCCGCCAGACCCGCTTGCGCTGATCCTTCATCTGGCCGCGCAGCACCCGGCGGCGCGGACGGTCGCGGCGGGCGCGCATGAGCTCGTCGTACTCCCGGATCAGCCGCCGCTCGTGGGCGGTGTAGCCCTGCAGGCGGTCGCCGAGGCGCTGCGCGAGCGCGCGCAGGTCGACGGCGGGCACCTCGATGTGCCACGGCTCGCGCGGCACGGGGAACGACGCCTGAGCGTCCTTGCGGCGCAGCCAGGCGGCGAGGCGGGCGGCGCCGCCGTCCAGGGAGTTGACGTCGATGGCGTGGTCGGCGCGGTCGACGCGGATGTGCGGCGCGTTCGCGGACGGCCGCGCCGCGACCGGCGAGCCGAAGCGCTGGAAGTGGTCGAAGAGGACCTGCTGCTCGGCCATCGTGCGGTGGCCGGAGTCGAGCGTGAACCCGACCTCCTTGGCGGCCGACGCGAGCACGGTCGCCCACTCGCGGCTGACCACCTTGCCGCGGAAGCGGACGTATGTGACTGTCACGGGCACCCTCCTTCGGGGGCGTGGGGGTCACACGACAAGGAGGCCGGCCGGGCCGCGGCTGATACACGCGGCCGGATGCGAGAATCGGGCGATGAGCTCCCGCATTACCGAGGCGCTGGGGCGCGCGAGCGCCGGGCTGCGCCACGAGCCGATCCACAAGCGCATCCGGGCCACGCTCGGATCCGACACCGTCGTCGACACGACCCGGGCCACGCTCGTCTGGCAGCCGCGGCGCGTGGTGCCCAGCTACGCGGTCCCCGCCGAGGAGATCCGGAGCGAGCTCGTCCCCGAGGGCGCCGCCGTGCGCCCGGACGATCCCGACCTCGCCGGCCTGGTGATCCTCGACTTCAACGCCTTCGACGCGTGGTACGAGGAGGACGAGCCGAACGTCGCCCACCCGCGCGACCCGTTCCACCGCATCGACATCCTCCACAGCTCGCGCGAGATCCGCGTCGAGCGCGACGGCCACGTGCTCGCCGAAAGCGACCGGCCGTGCCTGCTGTTCGAGACCGGGCTGCCGATGCGCGCCTATCTGCCGCGCGAGGACGTGCGCGTCCCGCTGGAGCCGAGCGACAAGCAGACCTTCTGCGCCTACAAGGGCCAGGCCTCCTACTGGACGCCGGTCGCCGGCGAGCGCCGCTACGCCGACCTCGTGTGGAGCTACGAGGCGCCGCTGCGCGAGGCCGCCGAGATCACCGGCATGGTCGCGTTCTTCAACGAGCACGTCGACCTGAGCATCGACGGCGAGCGCCAGGAGCGCCCGGTCACGCCCTGGTCGTGAACGCGCGGTTTGCGCGCCCCCATGCGCGGGGAGCAACCTCGTTGCACCGGGTTCACGTCCCGCCTCGCGTTGACCACCTCCTCCGTCATCCCCGTACCGTCTCGGCGCTGGGAGCTACAGCTCGACTTCGTGCCGCAGAGCGCGAGATGGGCACGCTCCATGATGGGCGAGTGGCTCGCGGACTGCGACCCGGCGCTGCGCGTCGACGCGGTGATGGTCGTCTCCGAGCTGGTCGCGAACGCGGTCCGGCACGGCCGCGCGCCGATCCGGCTCGTCGCGGTGCTGGACGGCGAGCGGCTGTGGCTGGAGGTCACCGACGGCGGCCGCGCGATGCCGCGCCCGCGCGATCCGGGCGCGGGCGGCGGCTGGGGGCTCGCGATCGTGCAGCACGTCGCGCGCGACTGGGGCATCGGCCCGGGGCCCGGCCGCATCTGGTGCGAGCTGGGCGCACCCGCCCCGCCCGCCTGAGCCCCGCGTCAGAATCCCGCGGCGACCGGGGAGGCCGCGCGCCGGCGCGACCCGAGCACGCTCGACGACCTCACGCCGCAGGAGCTGCAGATCGCGCGGCTGGTGTCCGAGGGCGCGTCCAACCGCGACATCGCCGGCCGGCTCTTCCTCAGCCCGCAGACCGTCGAGTACCACCTGCGCAAGGTGTTCCAGAAGCTCGGCGTGAGCTCGCGCACGCAGCTCGCCGCGCTCGACTGGTGATTCCGCGGATGCACCGTCCTGAGCGTCATCGTCGGCATCTACCTGATCGCCGTCGGCGTCAACGAGCTGGCCGGCTCGAGCGTGCTCTCGCGGGCCGGCGCGCCCGGCACCGGCCGGCTCGTGGCCGGCGGCTGCTCTCGATCGCCGCGGGCCGCCGCGGCCGTCGGAGCCGTCTGACCAAGATCCGGAGCGCAGCGCGGCTGCGCTGCGCCGCGCTCTCGAAAAGCGCACACGCGCTCTCATGAGCCGAATATGGTTAGCCGCCTGAGGAGAGTTCCGAGGGATGGAAGGGGTTGCGTATGGGCAAGGACGTGTCAACGCGGACGGCTGCCGGCCGCCGCAGAGCGCGGCTGGTGGGGATGCTGGCCGCCGCGCTGGTCGCCGCGGGAGCGGTGCCCCTGCTGGGCGCCGACGCAGCGCGGTCGACCGGCTGGGGCCATGACCATGGCCACGACAAGGCGGGCAAGCTGCTGTTCTTCGTGTCCGACGGCATGCGCCAGGACGCGGTCGAGGAGTTCGCGGACGAGGGCGGGGTGCCCGGGTTCGCCCAGATGCTGCGCAACGGCGCGCGGGCCTCGGGGCACGGCCTCCTGACAGAGGCGCCGCCGAACACCGGCGCCGGCTGGTTCACGCTCGCGACCGGCGCGTGGCCCGGCGTCCACGGCTCGACGAACAACACGTTCCACATCAACAACTCGCCGGTGAACGTCAACTCGCCGGCGACGTCCGGGTTCAACACGTCCACGTCGTCGTTCCCCGGCAGCGGCACCATCCTCCAGGCCGAGACGCTCGCCCAGGCGGCCGAGCGCGGCGGCAGGAAGGTCGCCCAGATCGAGTGGGCCGGCGGGCGCAGCGGCGCCATCAGCGGCCCGACGATCGACTTCCGGAACTTCCGCTCGGGCCGCGGCGTGGCGACGAACTACGTCTCGCCCACCGACAACGCCGCGTTCATCGCCTCGTTCGGCCTTCAGTTCGACCACCCCGACGGGTTCGCCGGCCGGGCGCCGTTCGCGGCGGCCAAGCCGTCGCCCGCCACCGGGTGGACCAACGTCCCGGCGTCGTTCAGCCCCGCCCAGGAGATGCGGCTGCGGGTGCTCGACGGCGCGATCGACAAGTACGGCCTCAACGCCTACATCTACGACAGCCGCAACGACCACAAGACGCGCTATGACCGCGTCCTGTTCTCGCGGACGAAGGACGGCCACGACTCGGTCGGCAACCTCAGGGAAGGCGAGATCGCCGACGTCAAGGTCACGATCCAGGGCAGCGACCTCGACCGCAAGACGGGCGCGATGCTCGTCAAGGTCGAGCGGCTCGCGTCCGACCTGTCGCAGGTCCGCCTGTTCCACACCTCGGTGACGCGCGCGATCGCGACGTGGCCGACGTGGCCGGGCGAGCCGGGCTTCACCGGCACGTTCGAGGACTTCGTCGCGGAGCGCTTCCCGTCGTCGCAGGCCGGCGACTTCGCGGTCATCGAGTCCGGCATCGTGAGCGAGGAGACCTACGAGCAGCAGGAGCTGTACTGGGAGACCGCGTACCACCCGCTGATCTCCTACGTGCTCGACAAGTACAAGCCCGACCTGGCGATGGTCGGCTATCCGCTCACCGACGAGACCCAGCACCAGTTCCTCGGGCTCGTCACGAAGCGGCTGCCCAACGGCGCCCGCAACCCGGCCTACGACGACGTCGAGGTCAACGGGACGCCCGACGGCCGCGTCAATCAGCGCGAGGAGTTCATCCGCCGGGCCTATGACGGCGCCGACGCCACGATGCGCCTCGCCCAACGGCACATGCGCGACCACAACCTGAACACGTTCGTATCGTCCGACCACGGGTTCGCCCCGCAGTTCGCGGCGATCGACGCGAGCAAGGTGCTCGTCGATCTCGGGCTGCTGTCACGGCCCCAGACGAGCAACTGCCGCACGGCCACCGGCGAGACGATCGGCAAGGCGAAGGCGTGCTGGGCCGGCGGCACTGTGCAGATCTACCTCAACCTCTTCGGGCGCGACGCGGCGACCCCCGGGCTCCAGCAGGTCGCCGCCGCAGAGGAGGCGTCCACCGTCGGCAAGATCAAGGACGCCTTCCTGGCGCTGTCCGACCCCAACGACTGGACCGGCGACGGTCAGCCCGAGGGCTGGAAGGTGATCGACCGGGCCTTCACGAAGGCCCAGGCCCGCTACATCCCGAACGGCCCGGGGAGCACGGCCGACATGGCGCACCCGACCCGGACCGGCGATGTGGTCGCGTTCTCCTTCCCGCCGTACCAGTTCGACGCGGCGACGCCGGGCACGCTGATCGCACGCTCCGCGTTCTTCGGGCAGCACGGCTACGTGCCGGACGTCAAGGACCTCCGGAGCAACACGAACATGCGCGCCACGTTCCTCGCCGACGGCCCGGCCATCGACCGGGGGGTCGTGCGCAAGGTGCGCAGCATCGACCTGGCGCCCACGGCGTCGTTCCTGCTGGACATCCCGACGCCCGAGCGCAGCCAGGGCGTCGTGCGGCGCGACATGCTCGACGACGGCGGTGACGTCACGCCGCTGTCGATCGTCGGGCTGAACGACTTCCACGGGCAGCTCGAGCAGACCACCGCGCCGATGGACAGCCTCAACGCGACCGTCGGCGGCGCGGCGCAGCTCGCGACGATGTTCGACGAGGAGGCCGCCGCGCTGCCGCGCCGGACGCTCCTGCTGGCCGCGGGCGACAACGTCGGGGCGTCGCCGCCGAACTCGGCGCTGCTCGACGACATGCCGGCGATCGACGTGGAGAACGCGTGGCGGCTCGACGCGACGAGCTTCGGCAACCACGAGTTCGACTACGGCTTCGACCGCATCTTCGCCCAGCAGGCGCGGTCGAGCTTCCCGTGGCTGTCGGCGAACATCGTCGAGCAGGCCACGGGCGAGCCGCCGAGCTGGATCAAGCCGTCGCAGGTGTTCCGCGTCAACGGCGTCAAGGTCGGCGTGATCGGCGCCACGGTCAAGAACACGCCCGAGCTCGTCAAGGCCGACGCCACGAAGGGCCTGGCGTTCCTCGACGAGGCGGAGCGCATCGAGCGCGAGTCGATCCGGCTCCGCAGCCAGGGCGTGAACGTGCAGGTCGTGGTCATCCACGAGGGCGCGGTGGACGGCAACAACGCCACGGGGTTCACGGCCCCCAAGCCGTGGGCGGGCCCGATCATCGCGATCGTCCAGGCGCTGCAGGACACCACGATCGACCTCGTGATCGCCGGTCACACGCACCGCGCGGCGAACGCGTTCGTCGGGCACATCCCGCTCGTCGAGGGGTTCAACGCGGGCGCCAGCTACTCGGTGGCGCAGCTGATGATCAAGGACGGCGACGTGGACTGGGCCGGCACCGCCACCCGGACCGCCAAGAACCTCGGCGTCGCGATGCGGCCCGACGTCAAGGCGATCGTCGACGACGCCAACGCCAAGACGGCGGTGCTGCGCAACAAGGTGATCGGGACCCAGAGCATCGACATCCGGCGTGACAACCCGGCACGCCTGAAGGAGTCGGCGATGGGCAACCTCGTCACCGACGCGATGCGCGCGAAGTACCCCGGCGTGGACGCCGCGCTGACGAACTCCGGCGGCCTGCGCGCCGACCTCCTCATCTCCCCGCCGAGCGCCAATGAGCAGCCCGGCGAGATCACGTGGGGCGAGGTGTTCGCGGTGCTGCCGTTCGGCAACCGCACGGTCATCGAGACGCTCACGTACGCCCAGCTCGTCGCGGCGCTCCAGAACGGGTTCAAGCCGCCGTGCGGCGACGTGGCGGGGGGCACCGGCCGCACGCCGCAGTTCTCCGGGCTCAAGGTCACGTTCCACTGCAACGGCAACGTGCCGGTGGTGGACCAGATCCTGCGCGGCACGACGCCGCTCGGCCCGGGCGACACCGTCCGCATCGTCACCAACGACTTCATGTTCACCGGTGGCGACGGCTACACGGCGCTCGCGGGCGGGACGAACGTCCTGCAGCCCGGCGACGACCTCCAGCAGGTCACGATCGACTACATCACGGCCCACTCGCCGGTGGCGCCCGTGGTCGAGGGCCGGACGGTCGGCCCCTGATAGACGCGCCGACGGTCCCGGGACCCCCGCGGTCCCGGGGCCGTCCGACGTTCGTCCAGAACCCTCGAATTCGGTGTAAACCTCCGCGGCCCTCCGGCCGAACACGATCGAGACAGGCTGCACAGGGCAAACCCGTCGTGAGGCGGGGACGCAAAGCCAGAGGTCTCGACTGGACAGGCGAGACGGCTCAGCTGCCAGGCTGGATTCCCATCCGAGAGGCGCACGGAGGTGCCCCTGTGTTCCGTAGTTCAACTTTCTTCCGCCGCCTGACGGCGATCGTCGCCACCACCGTGGCGTCGCTCGCGCTGACGGGCTCGGCGGCCCAGGCGTACACGCCCGGCAGCGACACGTCCGTCGGGGCGTACGTCGCCACGGCCTCGGTCGGCGGCCTGCTCGACCCGCTGCGCTCCAGCTGGTCCTGAGCGCACGCGACTGAGCACCCCGCCTCGCCGTCCGCGGCGAGGCGGGACGTGTCGCCTTCACCGTGTCGATCGACATCGTTCGCCGAAGGAGTCGGGCCCGGGCCTGAAGGTGCCGGCGATCATCGACGCGAGCCCGTACTACACGTCGCTGTGCCGCGGCAACGAATCGCAGTGCATCCACACGACGCCCGACGGCGTCCTGGACCGGTTCCCGCTCTTCTACGACAACTACTTCGTCCCGCGCGGCTATGCCTTCATCGCGGCCGACGCCGTCGGCACGGCGTTCTCGACCGGCTGCCCGCTGCACGGCGGACCCGGCGACGTCGCGGGGTTCAAGGCCGTGATCGACTGGCTGCCCGTCTCCAACGACGCGGTCCCCGTCGCCTTCAAGCAGGCGATCGGCGCGAACGACGCGCTGCGGACGGGGACCTACAGCAAGACGCTGACGTTCACGCTGTCGACCACGACGCCGTAGACGGCGGGAACCTCTCCGGGGGTCCGTGACGTACTAGAGACGTCACCGG
The DNA here is from genome assembly GCA_044865965.1 of Solirubrobacteraceae bacterium. Lineage (GTDB taxonomy): Bacteria > Actinomycetota > Thermoleophilia > Solirubrobacterales > Solirubrobacteraceae > Solirubrobacter. Next base: position 12,640 of record JBIOTP010000203.1, on the reverse strand, counting down.
ACCTCCGGAGGGAAGCGATGCGCCGCTCCATCCTCATCCCGCTCGCGCTGCTCTCGGCGGCGCTGCTCGCCGCGCCGGCCGCCGGCGCCGGAGGACCGGTCGCCGGCACGGACGCCGGCGCCACCGGGGTGACCGCCCCGGGCGGGGGGAGCCGCTACGTCACCATGCAGGCCCCCGGCGGCACGGTTGTCGCCCGCGTCGCGCGCGACGGTGGCCAGCTCAGCGGCTGGCGATTCCTGCGCCGGCGGGTCGTCGTCCCGGCGGTGGCCTACGACGGCTCCGCGACCGGGCTGTCGGCCGACGGCCGGACGCTCGTGCTCGCCCAGCCGCGCATCCGGTACCCGCGCGCGCGCAGCCACTTCGTCGTCCTCGACGCCGCCCGGCTGCGGACGCGGTCGACCATCACGCTGCGCGGCGACTTCACGCTCGACGCCGTCTCGCCCGACGGCGACCGGCTGTACCTGATCCAGAGCCTGTCGCGGCGCGACATCACCCGCTACGCGGTGCGCGCCTACGACGTCAGCGCCGGGCGGCTCCTCAAGCGCCCGATCGTCGACCCGGCCGAGGCCGACGAGCCGATGCAGGGCAGCCCGCTCGCCCGCGCCATGAGCGAGAACGGCCGCTGGGCCTACACGCTCTACGACGGCAACGGCGAGCACCCGTTCATCCACGCGCTCGACACGCAGGCGGGGACGGCGAAGTGCGTCGACCTCGATCAGCTCTCGGGCACCGACGATCTGTTCGGGATGCGCCTGACCGTCGGCCCGAGCGGCGCGATCCTGCTGAGCGACTCCCAGAGCGCGCGGACGCTGCTGACCGTCGACCCGCAGACGTTCGCCGTGCGCGAGCCCGCCGCCGTCCCCGCCCGGACCCCCGCGCCGGCGCGCCCGCCGCAGCCGTCGCTCGGCGACGACCGCGGCGGCGTGCCGTGGACGCCGATCGTCGCCGGCGTGCTGCTGCTCGCGCTGATCGCGGCGGGCGTGGCCGCGGGTCGTCGCGGCCGGGGCGGGCCGGCGGAGCGCGGGCTCGCGACGTAGACCCGCGCGCGGCGGGGTATACATCCCCGCCGATGCGCGCCCTCCCCATCTGCGCGCTCGCCGCCGTGCTCGCGGGCTGCGGCGGCGGGCCCGAGTTCAGCGGCGAGCCCGCGATCCCGAAGGGCTACACGACCTACCACGGCCACGGCGTGAGCTTCGCGTACCCCGCGGGCTGGCACGTCCAGGAGGTCACGCCGACGATCGTCGATCTGCGGCCGGCGGCCAAGGGCCCGACGCCGACGGCCGAGATCCAGCTGATCATCGCGCGGGGGAAGGCCGCCACGTTCGACGACTACATCGACCAGGTGCGCGTCGTCGAGAAGACGTCCGACACCAAGGTCGAGGACGAGAAGTCCGTCGACGTGCCGGGGGCGAAGCGCGGGCTGTACACGCGCGTCGTGACGCCGCCGCGCCAGGGCAGCGATCCGGTGGAGGTGCGCGGGGAGATCGTCGACGTGGCCCGCGGGCCGGACATCGTCGCGCTCACGGCCGCCGCGCCGCAGCGCGACGGCGCCAGGCTCGACACGACCGCCGTGATCGAGTCCTTCCGGCTCGACGGGACATGAGGGCCGTTACGCAATCCTCACGTTGACGGCGGGGATCAGGCCTATCGTGGCCCCGGTACCCGCACGTCGACCGCAGGAGACAGTGCCGATGCCCAGCATTCTCGTGGTGCCCGACACCGAGGAAGACAACGTCCCGGCTTTCACGCTGAAGGAGCGCGTGACCGCGCGGCCCCTCCTCGACAGTGCCCACTTCTCGTCCCAGCTGATCGAGCGCCTCGCGTGGGCGATCGAGGACGCGGAGCAGGCCGAGCGACAGCGAGCGGCACCCTAGCGCCGCTCCCTTCCCCTCACCGGGCCCCGCGTCGGCCGGCCCCCCGCCCACTCGCCGGGCGCCGGCCCTATCGTGGACTCGGATGTCCGTGACCCCGGACCTCGGCGCGCTGACGCTGCTCGACGAGCATCGCCTGCGGCGGCGGCTCGACGCGCTGCGCCGCACGGGCGACGAGCGCGCGCTCGAGCGCCTGGACAAGGATGTCGCCGCCGCCGAGCGGCGGATCGCGCGCCGCCGCGCGGCCGTCCCGGCGATCTCGTACCCGCCCGAGCTGCCGGTCAGCGGCCGCCGGGAGGAGCTGCTGGAGGCGATCCGTGAGAACCAGGTCGTGGTGGTGGCGGGCGAGACCGGCTCCGGCAAGACCACGCAGCTGCCGAAGCTGTGCCTCGAGCTCGGCCGCGGCGTACGCGGCGCGATCGCCCACACCCAGCCGCGCCGGCTCGCGGCGCGCACGGTCGCCGAGCGGATCGCCGACGAGCTGAACGTGCCGCTCGGTGGCGCCGTCGGCTACGCCGTGCGCTTCAGCGACCGCACCGGCGAGCACACGCTCGTGCGGCTGATGACCGACGGCCTGCTGCTGGCGGAGATCCAGCGCGACCGGCTGCTGCGCCGCTACGACACGATCATCGTCGACGAGGCGCACGAGCGCAGCCTCAACATCGACTTCCTGCTCGGCTACGTGCAGCGGATCCTGCCGCGCCGCCCGGACCTGAAGCTGCTGATCACGTCGGCGACGATCGACCCCGAGCGCTTCAGCCGGCACTTCGACGGCGCGCCGGTCGTCGAGGTGTCCGGCCGCACCTACCCGGTCGAGGTCCGCTACCGGCCGCTCGAGGAGGACGGCGACCAGACCGACGCGATCTCCGGCGCCGTCGACGAGCTGCTGCGCGAGGGCCCGGGCGACGTGCTCGTGTTCCTCAGCGGCGAGCGCGAGATCCGCGACACCGCTGACGTGCTCTCCGGCCGCCTGCGCGCCGGCGTCGATGTGCTGCCGCTGTACGCGCGGCTGGCGAGCGCCGCCCAGCAGCGCGTGTTCAAGCCGCACAAGGCGCGCCGCGTCGTGCTGGCCACCAACGTCGCCGAGACGTCGCTCACGGTCCCCGGCATCCGCTACGTGGTCGATCCCGGGACCGCCCGCATCAGCCGCTACAGCGCGCGGCTGAAGGTCCAGCGGCTGCCGATCGAACCGGTCTCGCAGGCCTCCGCCGACCAGCGCAAGGGCCGCTGCGGGCGCACCTCGGACGGCATCTGCATCCGCCTCTATGACGACGAGGACTTCGAGGAGCGGCCGCGCTTCACCGACCCGGAGATCCTGCGCACCAGCCTCGCGTCGGTGATCCTGCAGATGGCGGCGCTCGGCCTCGGCGAGGTCGAGGACTTCCCGTTCATGGACCCGCCCGACCGCCGCCAGGTCCGCGACGGGATCCTGCTGCTGGAGGAGCTCGGCGCGCTCGAGGACCGCAAGCTGACGCCGCTCGGCCGCCGGCTCGCGCAGCTCCCGGTCGACCCGCGGCTGGGCCGGATGGTGCTGGAGGCCGGCCGGCTGTCGTGCACCGACGAGGTGATCGTGATCGCGGCCGCGCTGTCGATCCAGGACCCGCGCGAGCGGCCGGCCGAGCAGCGCGCGCACGCCGACCAGCTGCACGCCCGCTTCGCCGACGAGAGCTCCGACTTCCTCGGCTACCTCAACCTCTGGCGCTACCTCCGCGAGCTGCAGCGCGAGCTGACCGGCAACCAGTTCCGCAAGCGCTGCCAGGCCGAGTTCCTGCACTACCTGCGGATCCGCGAGTGGCAGGACCTCGCCGGCCAGCTCCGCCACGCCGCCAAGGAGGTCGGCCTGACGATCAACCACACGCCGGCCGAGCCCGGCGACGTGCACGTCGCGCTCCTGTCCGGGCTGCTCTCGCACATCGGCCTGCACGACGCGAGCCGCCGCGAGTACCAGGGCGCGCGCAACGCGCGCTTCGCGATCTTCCCCGGCTCGGCGCTGGCCAAGCGCCAGCCGAGCTGGGTGATGGCGGCCGAGCTGGTCGAGACGTCGCGGCTGTGGGGGCGCGACGTGGCGCGCATCCTGCCCGAGTGGGTGGAGCCGCTGGCGGAGCACCTCGTCAAGCGCACCTACGACGAGCCGCGCTGGGACCCGCGACGCGCCGCCGTGGTCGCCACCGAGCGGGTGACGCTGTACGGGCTGCCGATCGTCGCCGGGCGCACGGTCGCCTACGGGCGGATCGACCCGGAGCTGTCGCGCGAGCTGTTCATCCGCCGCGCGCTGGTGGAGGGCGACTGGGACACCCGCCACGACTTCTTCCACGAGAACCGCGCACGGCTCGACGAGGTGGAGGCGCTCGAGGAGCGCGCGCGCCGGCGCGGCCTGCTGGCCGACGACCAGGTCCTGTTCGGCTTCTTCGCGGAGCGGATCCCGCGCGAGGTGGTGTCCGGCGCGCACTTCGACCGCTGGTGGCGCGACGCCCGCCGCCGCACGCCCGACCTGCTGACGTTCCCGCGCGAGCTGCTGGTCAGCGAGGACGCGGCGCTCGACGCCGCCGGCCGCCCCGAGAGATGGCGGCAGGGCGACCTGGAGCTGCGCCTGAGCTACCGCTTCGAGCCGGGCGCCGCGCACGACGGCGTGACCGTCCACGTGCCGCTGCGCACGCTGCCTCAGCTGCGGGCCGAGGGCTTCGAGTGGCTCGTCCCCGCGTTCCGGCCCGAGCTGCTGACGGCGCTGATCCGCTCGCTGCCGAAGGAGCTGCGCAAGCGGCTCGTGCCGGTGCCGGACGTCGTCGCGCAGGTGCTGGAGCGGCTCGAGCCGGGCGCCGGGCCGCTGCTGGACGCGCTCGCGCGCGAGATCGAGCGCCAACGCGGCGTGCGCATCCCGCGCGACGCCTGGGACCTCGCGCGGCTGCCGTCGCACCTCCGGATGACATTCCGGATCGAGGACGCCGCCGGCGAGGCGATCGCGGAGGGCCACGGCCTCGACGCGCTGCGCGAGCAGGTCCGCCCGCGGCTGCGCGCCGACCTGGCGGCGGCGACGCGCCACCTCGAGCAGCACGGGCTGCGCGCGTGGACGATCGGCACGCTGCCGCAGACGGTCGCGCTGCGCGGCACCGGCCAGGCCGTGCGCGGATACCCGGCGCTCGTGGACGAGGGCGAGACCGCCGGCGTGCGCGTGCTGGAGACCCCGGGAGCACAGCGCGCCGCGATGCGCGCCGGCACGCGGCGGCTGCTGCTGCTCACGGTGCCGTCTCCGGCGCGCTACGTGACCGACAGGCTCGGCAGCGCGGCCAAGCTCGCGCTCGCGCACGCGCCGCATGGCAGCCTCGCCGCGGTGCTGGACGACACGATCGCGGCCGCGGTCGACGCGCTGACGGCCGAGGCCGGCGGGCCGGCGTGGGACGAGGCGGGCTTCGCGCGGCTGCGCGATCACGTCGCCGGCAACCTCGCCGGCGCGACGGCCGCCGCGGTGGCGCAGGTCGTGCGCATCCTCGACGCCGCGCGCGACGTGCAGCGGCGGCTGGAGCCGCTCACGGCCGCCGCGCTGCAACCGTCGCGCGCCGACGTCCAGGAGCAGGTCCGGCGGCTCGTCTTCGCGGGGTTCGTCAGCGCCACCGGCACGCCCCGGCTGGCGGACGTCGAGCGCTACCTGTTCGCCGCCGCCCGCCGCCTCGAGCGGCTGCCGAACGCCCCGGCCGTTGACGCCGACCGGATGCGCGCGGTGCACGAGCTCGAGCGCGACTACCGCAAGCGGCTGCAGGCGTGGCCGCGCGGCCGGCCGGTCCCGGCCGAGCTCCGGGAGGTCCCGTGGATGCTCGAGGAGCTGCGCGTCAGCCACTTCGCGCAGGCGCTGGCGACGGGCGGCGTGTCGAGCAAGCGGATCCGGCAGGCGCTCGAGGTCAGCCAGTCCGGACGAGGTTAGACCTCGGCGAGGTGCGCGCGCACGGACGCCGCGAGCTCGTGCGTGAAGGCCGGGAACGGGCCGACCGCGGCGTCGACGGCCTGCGTGAGCGGCCACAGCTCGGTGGTCCCGCCGCGCACGCCGGCCGCGACGGCGGCGCGCACCTCGGCGACGAACTCCAGCGAGCGGTCGAGGAACGCGCGCGCGGCGTCGCGCTCCATGACGTCGTAGTGGGCGGTCAGCAGCAGCGCGGGGTCGAGCGCGCGCAGGCGGCGGATCGTCGCCTCGTAGCCGGGCGCCGAGTAGTAGCGCGGCGGGATCAGGCGGTTGCCGGCGCGGTCGCAGACGCCGTCGGCGAGCACCGCGTCGATGACGAGCGCGGCGCCGCTGCGCGGGTCCCACAGCCCGAGATGGCCGGGCGTGTGGCCGCCCAGCGCGAGCACCTCCACGCGCCAGCCGGGGCCGAGGCGCAGCGTCTCGCCGCCCGTGAGGCCGACGTCGACGGGCGCGTCGCCGCCGAGCTCGCGCTCCAGGAAGACGATGTCCTCCGGGGCCGGCCCGAAGCCGTAGGGCTCGTACCAACGGTAGTTGCCGGCCAGCATCGCCGCGTTGGACTCGATCCACGCCCGGTCGGCCTCGCCGCACAGCAGCCGCGCGCGCGGGGCGGCCGCGCGCAGCGCGCGGTCGCCGCCGCAGTGGTCGACGTCGGCGTGCGAGATCAACACGTCGTCGAGGTCGGCCGGCGAGCGGTGCACGCGCGCGAGGTAGGGCGCGATCACGGTCTCGGGCATGTCCCGCAGCCCGGTGTCGACCAGCAGCGTGCGCTCCTCCCCCACGAGCAGGTACTGGCAGACGTAGCGGTCGCCGAGGTCGCCCTCGATGCGGTGGATGCCGGGCGCCACCTCCATTGACCGGCGGGATCGTACGATGAGCGCGAGATGCGCGCCGCGCTGTCGGAGATGCTGGTCGTGGACGCGGACGTCCACGTGCACGAGAGCCCGGGCGAGCTCGCGCCCTACTGCGACCCGCCGTGGGACGTCGCCCTGCGCAACGTCGCCGGCGTCCCCGAGCGCTACCTGGACATCCCGGGCTTCTCACCGGGCGGCGACGGCACGCTCACGGCGCGCTTCCCGACCTCCCACGAGGCGACCAGGATGGTCCACACGCCCGAGCAGATGGTCGCCGAGCTGGGCGAGATCCACGTCGACCTCGCGGTGCTGTTCCCCGACCACCTGCTCAAGATCGCGGTGCTGCCGCAGGCCGCCTACGCGGCCGCCGTCGCGCGCGCCTACAACGCCTGGCTGGTGGACCGCTGGACGTCGCGCCACCCGTCGCTGCTGGGCGCGATCGTCGCCTGCCCGCAGGACCCCGCCGACGCCGCGCGCGAGATCGAGCGCTACGCGGACGAGCCGTCGATCGCCGGCGTCTACCTGCCGTGCGCCGGGGTGGACCCGCTCTGGGGCCACCGCCGCTACGACCCGATCTATGACGCCGCGCAGTCCGCCGGCCTGCCGGTCCTCCTGCACGCGGTCACGGTCACGTCGCCGGCGTTCCCGTTCAACAACCACGGCTTCGACACCGAGTTCGCCCGCCATTCCACGAGCCACACGTTCTCGATCATGGCCAACATCATCAGCATGGTCTCGACGGGTGTCGTGGTGCGCTTCCCGGAGCTGCGGATCGCGGTCACGGAGGCGGGCATCTCGTGGATGCCGTTCGTGTGCAACCGGCTCGACAAGGAGTACCTCGAGCGCCGGCGCGAGGTGCCGTTCCTGACCGAGCGCCCGAGCCACTACGTCAAGCGCATCTACGTGGCCACGCAGCCGATCGAGGAGCCCGAGCGCCTGCGCGACATCGTCACGCTGATGGAGCTCTACGACGGCGAGGACACGACGGTCTACGCCTCGGACTGGCCGCACCACGACTTCGACCACCCGATGAAGCTCAACCAGGTGCCGTTCACCGAGCAGCAGCGCCGCAAGGTGTTCGGCGAGAACGCGCTCACGCTGTTCGGGATCGACCGCGAGGGGCGCCGCCGGTGACGGAGGCGGTCGTCGGCCGCGTCGCCGACTTCCCCGAGGGCACGCACCGTGTGGTGTCGGTCGGCCGGCGGCGGATCGGCGTGTTCAACATCGGCGGGCGGCTGTACGGGCTGCCGAACGTGTGCGCGCACCAGACCGGCCCGCTCTGCGAGGCCCGGCGCACGACCGGCACGCTGGTCGCGGACGCGACGACCGGCTGGGAGCCGCGATGGACGATGGACGGCGAGGTGATCGCGTGCCCGTGGCACGGCCTCGAGTACCACGTCCCCACCGGCCGCTGCCTCGCCTTCCCCGAGATCACGCTGCGCCGCTACGAGGTCACCGTGCGCGGCGACGACGTGGTCGTAAAGGCATGAACGGGCGGCTCGTCGTCGTCGAGGAGCCCGACCGCTTCCTCGTCGCCCACGAGGAGGACCCGGCGGACTGGCTGTGCGCGTTCGCGAAGGCGCCCGGCTTCCCGGCCCGCCAGTGGGCCGAGAACATGGCGCGGATCTACAACGCGCGGCTCAGTGGATCACTCAGTTCCGCGCCCAGCCGCCGTCCACCAGCAGCGTCTGGCCGGTGACGAAGCCGCTGTCGTCGCCGGCGAAGAACGCGACGGCGCGGGCGACGTCCTCCACCTCGCCGCGGCGCTTGATCGACTGCAGGTCGAGCACCCGCTGCCACAGCGCGTCCTGATCGGCGTGGATCGCGGTGGCGGCGGTCGGGAACGCGCCCGGGGCGACGGCGTTGACGCGGATTCCCTCGGGGCCCGCCTCGCGCGCGAGCGCGCGCGTGAAGCCGACCACGGCGCCCTTCGACGCCACGTAGGACACCAGCAGCGCCTCACCCCAGAAGAACGTGACCGAGGCGATGTTGACGATCGACCCGCCGCCGCGGGCGAGCATCTGCGGGCGCACGGCCTGGGCCATCAGGAAGTAGCCGCGGATGTTGGTCGCGAACACCGAGTCCCACTGCTCGGCGTCGGCCTCGTGCCACGGCCCGATCGGATACACGGCGGCGTTGTTGACGAGGATGTCCGCGCCCCCGAACGCCTCCTCGGCGCGCGCCGCGACGGCCCGGATGTCCCACTGGTCCGAGACGTCCGCGTCCACCGCCACCGCCTCGCCGCCGGCGGCCGCGATCGCCTGCACGGTCTCGCGGAGGCGCTCCGGCTGCAGGCCGGCGGCGATCACCCGCGCGCCCCGCGCGGCCAGGAGCGCGGCGGTGGCGCGCCCGATGCCCGTCGCGGCACCCGTGACGATCGCGGTCTTCCCGGCGACGGACACCGCGCGATCCTATTCGGCCTATGGCACCGGCGTCTCCGTCCCGGCGCTGACGGCGTTCACTCCTCGGCGCAGTCAGGCGCGCGCCACAGCAGCGTGGCGCGGCTGCCCTTCGACCCGGCGGTGACGACCGAGAAGGCCGTGCACCGCCCGATGCTCGCGCCGCGGAACGCGAGCGAGAACCGGCCGTGCCCATCGGCGCGCGCGGACTGTCGCCAGACGCCGCCGGGCCGCCGCAGGACTGCGGCGACCCGCTCGTGCGTCCGGAAGCCGCTGCCCTGGACGGTCAGCGGCTGCGCCCTGACGAGCTGCAGCTGCGCGCGGCCGCCCGCCGTCGCCGGCGCGGCGGCCAGCGCCGCGAGGACGACGGCTGCGGCGATCAGGCGCACTGCACCATCAAGCCTACTTCGTCGGGATCGGCACCCCCTGGGTGTAGACGTTCTGGTCGTTCGCCACCGCCGCATTGGGCGCCGAGGCCGTGCACACGCTGGGCGGCTTCGTCACGTTGCCGGCCGAGTCGCGGCAGACGAACAGGTCCGGGTCGCGCGTGTCCATCCACAGGGGATGGGCGACGTCGCCGGCGCTGAGCCCGCTGTAGTCACCGTAGAAGTTGCTCCCGGTGAACTGCGTCGGCGGCGGCATCGAGCTGCTCGTCACGCGAACGGTGCCGAAGTCCTCGCCGTCGCGGGTCCCGGACAGGCTGATGTCCGAGAAGCCGGTGAGCTCGTCGTTGCCGTATGCGCGGTCGTAGTAGGAGACCGCGAGCCGGCCCTTCGGGTCGAACGCCGCCCACTGCCAGAACTGGTCGGCGCGCGGGTCGTCGTCGCGCACGGCGGGCAGCTGGCGCACGTCGGTGCTCCCGCCCGTGAACGACGCGCCGGCGTTGGTGGAGCGGCTGATGAGGATGTCGTTGTTGCAGGCCCCCGCCGTCTTGACGCCGGTGTACCGCGGCTGGAACGTGTCCGGGTTGGTGCCCTGCGGCACGCAGCCGTTGCCCTCGTTGGAGTGCCGGTTGATGTAGGACGCGACCGTGACGTCGACTTCGCGCGGGTCGCGCGGGTTGACGGCGCCCGAGGGATAGTTCGAGGCCCGGAAGATGGAGTTGTGCGTCTCGCCCTTCTCGGGCACGCACGCCACGCCCGGATCCGCCCCCTGGTAGGTCACGCAGTCGGGCAGCTCGTAGAAGTCGCTGACCTTGACCGGCGCCGAGAACGTGTTGCCGCCGTCGGTCGACTTGGCCAACAGCACCTGGTCGCGGTTGTCGGTCGTGGCGCCCGGCTTGAATGGGGTGACGTTGTAGTTGTCCCAGACGACGTAGAGCGCGCCGTCGGGCCCGGTGAACGGCTGTGAGAACTGGTTCGTGTTGCAGCGGCCCTGCGTAGGCGGCACGCCCTGACTCACCGGGCACAGCGCGCTGTCGCGGCTGACCAGCCTGGGCGAGCTGAACGTCTCGCCGTAATCGGACGAGAACGCCCCGAAGATGTACGACGTGCCGTCGGGCGCGTAGAACGTCCAGGTCACGTAGATGCGGTCCCGGAATGGGCTGTTCCGAGCGGTGTCGATCGCCATGTACTGCTTGTCGAGCAGCCCGGTTCCCGTGCCGGCCACGTCGTTGAACTCGGCGACCGGGCGGCCGGGGAAGTTCCACGACGCTCCGCCGCTGCCGGTGGAGCGCAGGACGTAGAACGCGCTCGACAGGTCGGGGTTGTTCGTCACGCCCTTGCCGCGCTGGAAGGTCAGGCACGTCAGGTACGCGTTGCCCCTCGTGTCCCAGGCGACCGTCGGATCGCCCGCCGCCTCCCAGTACTGGCGCGCCACGTTGCCGAACGCGGCGCCGCGGGTGAAGCCCAGCGGCGGCGTCGAGTCCTGCCAGCTGCGGCCGCCATCGTCCGAGTAGTACGTGTAGCAGTTGGAGTCGCCGCGCCGGTAGTCGTTCGCGGCGCCGAGGATCCGCGACGGATCGTTCGGGTCCTGCGCGATCGCGGTCTCGTTCTGCGCTTGCCCGCGGCCCTGCAGGTCCGCGTCGGAGAGGTTGAGGCAGTTCTGGTTCACGCGCACGTTGCCGCCGCGGTTGACCGGGCAGCCCGTGAGATCCGCGCGCTGCATGCGCGCGCCGGGGCTGAGCGACCGGGCGTTGGGCGCGAGCGCGGACTGCTCGAGGACCTGCCGCGCGACTCCGGACACGAGCCGTTGCTGGATCGGCGTGAGCGCGTTCAGCCCGGTCGCCCGGGCCGTCTCGCGCCCGGGCCCGAAGCCGACCAGGGCGCCCACCGCCACCGCGAGCGCCGCCAGCGCGAGGGCTGGAAGGACGATTCGCCGCATGCACTCCTCCTCCGTCGAGGGACTCTGCCGCGGCGGGACGCTACGCCCCCGCGACCGGCGCCGCAACACGTACGCTGAGTCCCCGGTGCACTGGCTGCTCGTGACCGTCGCGGTGGCGCTCGCGCTCTACGCGGCGGGCGTGCTGGCGCTGGTCGTCGCCGGCCGGCGCACGGACGCCCGCGCGGTGGCCGGCTTCGTGCCCGACTGCGTCGTGCTGTTCCGGCGCCTGCTCGCCGACCCGCGCGTGCCGCGCCGGCGCAAGGCGCTGCTGGCGGCGCTGATCGCCTACCTCGCGATGCCGCTCGACCTGATCCCGGATTTCATCCCGGTCGCCGGCCAGCTCGACGACGCCATCCTGGTCGCCCTCGTGCTGCGCGGGCTGCTGCGCGGCGCGGGCGAGCCGCTGCTCGAGGAGCACTGGCCGGGCCCGCAGCGGTCGCTGGAGCTGCTCAGAGCGTCCACAGCAAGCGCTGCAGCGCGAGCTCGCGGCGGCCGCGCGCGGTGAGCTTGAAGCGGCGCCCGCGGGGATGGACGAGTCCGGCCGACTGCAGCCGGGTGAGGGTCGCGTAGCCCGCCGCCGGCGGCCCGAGCGACCGCCGGTGCAGCTCGCGCGCGACCTCGTGGGCGCGGCGCGGCTCGGCCGCCAGCATCGAGAGGACGAGTTGGCAGAGCGGGCCGGCGGTCACGGCGTCATTCCCCGCGCGGCGTCGCCATCAGCGCGACGCAGAGGTCCGCGATCGTGGTCGGCGTGCGCAGGGAGCGCCCGAGCAGTTGCTCCACGCGTCCGAGCCGGTAGCGGAGCGTGTTGGGGTGGACGTGCAGCGCCTCGGCGGTCGCCGCGACGTCCATGTCGCGCGCGAAGTACTCGACGAGCGCCTCGTAGAGCGGCGGGTTCTCGCGCAGCGGGGCGACGAACTCCTCCACCTTGTGGCGGATGTGCGCGGGCGGCACCTCGCTGACCAGCAGCGTGCAGAGGTCGAAGTCCTCGTAGTCGAGCAGCCAGCGCTCGCGCTCGTAGCCGATGCGCTCGACGGCCAGCTCGGCGTCGCGGTGCGAGAGCGGCACATCGGCGATCTCGGCGACCGGCCGGCCGACCCCGACGAGCACGTCGCCCGCGAGGTGGGCGAGGACCGTGCGCGCCGGGCCGCGCTCGCACTGCAGCAGCGCGATCGTCCGCTCCCCGCGCGTGGTGACCAGGTGCGGGACGCGCGCCTCGGCGGCGGCCCGCTCGAGCGCGCCGGCGCG
>JBIOTP010000202.1:0-23604 GCA_044865965.1 Solirubrobacteraceae bacterium | reverse complement strand
CCGCGTGTTCGCCACCTGCGCCGGGGTCAGCCACGCGCGCCGGGCGGTGAAGATCCCGTAGCGCAACAGCTCGAAGTTGCGCGCGGAGTGGGCGTCGGAGTTGACGAGGATCATCACGCCCGCCTCGGCCGCGGCGCGCGCGTGGATCTCGTTGAGGTCGCGCCGGTCGGGCGAGGCGTTGATCTCGATCATCGTGCCGGTGCGGGCGGCCGCCTCGATCACGCGCGTCATGTCGATCCCGTACGGGGCGCGCGTCTCGATCTTGCGCCCCGTCGGGTGGCCGATGGCGTCGACCAAGGGGTGCTCGATGGCGGCGACCACGCGGCCGGTCATCTGCTGCTCGTCCATGCCGAACGCGGTGTGGACCGAGGCGATGACCCAGTCGAGCCGCGCCAGCAGCTCATCCGGATAGTCGAGCGAGCCGTCCGGGAGGATGTTCACCTCGCTGCCGGCCAGCAGCCGCAGGCCGTCCAGGCTCTCGTCCAGCGCGTGGATCTCGTCGATCCGCGCCTCCAGCGCCTCCGCGGACACGTCGTCGCCGAAGCCGTGGCTCGCCGAGTGGTCGGTGATCGCCAGGTACTCGAAGCCGCGCTCGATCGCCGCCGCCGCCATCTCCTCCGCGGTCTGGCGGCCGTCGGAGAGCGTGGTGTGGCAGTGCAGGTCGCCGCGCAGGTCGTCGAGCTCCACGAGGTCCGGGAGCCCGGGGCCGCCGGGGGAGGCGGCCTCCAGCTCGCCGCGGCCCTCGCGCAGCTCGGGCGGGATCCAGAGCAGGCCGAGCCGCTCGTAGACCTCCTCCTCCGTCGGGCAGCGGGTCGTCTCGTCGGTGGCGTCGTCGAGGATCCCGTACTCGGAGACGTGCAGCCCGCGCCGCACCATCGTCTCGCGCAGCCCCACGTTGTGCGCCTTCGAGCCCGTCAGATGCTGCAGCACGTTGCCGAACTGGTCGGGCTCCACGACCCGCAGGTCCACGCGCATGCCGGAGTGCGTGCTGACGCGCGCGCCGGCGTCGCCGGTCTGCAGCACCGACTCCACCAGCGGCAGCTCGCGCAGCGTCCCGGCCAGCGCCGCCGGGTCGCTCGCCGTGGCGATCACGTCGATGTCCTTCACCGCGTCGGCGAGCCGGCGGAGCGAGCCCGCGACCTCGACGCGGTCGGCGGCCGGGTGGTCGCGCAGCGCGCCGGCGATCTGCTCGGCCACCGGCAGCGCGCGCGAGAGCAGGATGCGCGGCGCCGGCCCGCTCTCGTCGTGCTCGGCGAGCACGCGCAGCAGGTTCTCCTCCACGCGCGCGCCGAAGCCGCGCAGCGTGCGGATCTGCCCGGCCTCGGCGGCCGCCCGCAGCGAGTCCAGCGAGTCGATCCCGAGCTCGTCGTAGAGCACCCGCGCCCGCTTGGGCCCGAAGTTCGGCAGGTGCATGACCGAGATCAGCCCGGCCGGGAACTTCGCGCGCAGCTTCTGGGCGGCCGGGATGTCGCCGGTCTCGTCCAGCGCGTGCAGCTTCTCCTCGAGCGTCTTGCCGATGCCGGGCAGCTCGGTCACGCGGCCCTCGCGGGCCAGCGCCATCACCGACACCGCGGCGTCCCGCACTGACTTCGCCGCCGTGCGATAGGCGATCACGCGGTAGGAGATCGCGCCGTCGAGCTCATAGAGGTCGGCGAGCTCGTCGAAGGCGGCTGCGATCTCCGCATTCGTCTTGGCGGCCACGGCTCCCGTAGGCTACGCGGCCGTCATGGACGGCCGTGCCTGGGTGATCCTCCCGACCTACGACGAGGTCGAGAACCTCGAGGCGGCGGTCGCCGGCGTGCGGGCCGCGCTGCCCGCGGCGCACGTGCTCGTCGTCGACGACGGCTCGACCGACGGGACCGGCGCGCTCGCGGACCGGATCGCGGCCGCCGACCCCGCGGTCGGCGTCCTCCACCGGGGCGCCAAGGCCGGGCTCGGCCGCGCATACGCGAGCGGCTTCGCGACCGCGCTGGCGGGCGGCGCCGGCTACGTGATCGAGATGGATGCCGACCTCTCCCACGACCCCGCCGACCTCCCGCGGCTGCTCGCCCCGGCGCACGAGGGGGCCGACCTCGTGCTCGGCTCGCGCTACGTCGACGGCGGCGGCGTCGAGGACTGGGACCTGCTGCGCCGCGCGCTCTCGCGCGGCGGCTGCGGCTACGCGCGGCGCGTGCTCGGGCTCGGCATCCGCGACCTCACGGGCGGCTTCAAGTGCTTTCGCGCCGAGACGCTCGCGGCGATCGACGCGGGCTCGGCCGGCGCCCAGGGCTACGCGTTCCAGGTCGAGCTGACGTGGCGGGCGCTGTGTCTGGGCCTTCGCGTCGTCGAGGTGCCGATCCGCTTCCGCGAGCGGGTGCTGGGCGAGTCCAAGATGTCGGCCCGGATCGCGCTGGAGGCGGCCTGGCGGGTGCCGGCCCTGCGCTATGGGCCGCGGCGGTGGCGGCCGCTCGTGCCCAGCGCCCCATCTGCCGATCCAGTCATGGATGAGGTCTGAAGAGCTCGCCCTGGTCCAGGGCTGGGACGACACCCGCGCCGCGCTGCGGCGCTGGAACGCGGCCCCCGCGGGCGTGCTCGCGCCGTGGGCGCTCGGGTCGCTGGCCGTCGCGGGGCTGCTGCTGGCGGCGACATGGCTCGTGGCGGCGCTGGGCACGCCGGACCCGTCCGGAGCCGAGTTCCCCGGCGTCACGCGCCCGGCGGAGCTCGGCGACTACGGGTTCGTCCTGTTCCGCAACGGCCTCGTCCTCGCGCTGCACGCGCTGGCCTGCGTGGCCGGGTCCATGGCCGGCTCCTCGCTCCCCCGGGCGGCCCAGGGCTACTCCGGGCTGTGGCGCCGCGTTCACGAGCAGGCCGGGCCGGCCGCGATCGCGTTCGTGGTGTGCGCGACGCTGTTCTCGCTGGCCACGCAGGCGTACGCGCTCGGCGAGGGCGCGGCGACGCTCGCGGCGCAGCTCGACGTCTCGCCGCTGGTGCTCCTGCTCGCGCTCACCCCGCACGCCCTGCCCGAGCTGTTCGCGCTGTTCCTGCCGCTCGCCGCGTGGACGATCGCCAGCCGCCGCGGCGCCTGGAACGAGCTGCTGGCGGCGACCTTCGTGACCGTCGCGATCGCCGTGCCGCTGCTGATCGCCGCCGCCGCGGTCGAGACCTGGATCACGCCGCGGCTGCTGCTCGCAATCTCCGGGTAGCCCCCCGCCCGCGCGGGTCGCTATACTTTCTGAAGCGAGCCTAGACGAGAGGAAGCCCCGTGGGAGCCAGCATCATCGACGTCACAGACACCAACTTCCGGGCCGAGGTGCTCGAGGCCGACACGCCCGTGCTCGTCGACTTCTGGGCGCCCTGGTGCGGGCCGTGCCGTGTCGTCGCCCCCGCGCTCGAAGAGATCGCCGACGAGCGCGCGGACCTGCGGATCGTCAAGCTCAACGTGGACGACAACCAGGAGACGGCCGCGCAGTACCAGGTCCTCGCGATCCCGACGATGATCCTCTTCCGCAACGGCGCGGAGGCGGCGCGCATCCAGGGCGCGATGCCGAGGAAGCGCATCGAGGCGCAGCTCGAGCCCGCGCTCGCCTAGGCGCGCCTCACCGCGATATGCAGCGGGCGGCCCTCGATGGTGACCGCCTCGCCGCCGCCGTCATAGCTCACGGCCACCGCGAGCGTCTCGCGCGTGACGTAGGGCTCGTGCGCGCGGGCCGCGTCGAGCAGCTCGCCGTCGCCGCCGAGCAGGAGCTCGATCCGGTCCTCGACCTGCAGGCCCGCGGTCTTGCGGGCGTTCTGGATCGCGTGCACGATCTCGCGCGCGAGCCCCTCGCGGCGCAGCTCATCGTCGAGCTCGAGCTCCAGCGCCACGGCGTGCGATCCCTCCCGCTCGAGCTGGTAGCCCTCGAGCGGGCGCATGGCGAGCATCAGGTCGTCCGGGCCGAGCTCGTGGTCGTGCCCGTCGATGGCGATCCCGACGCGGCCGCCGTCGCGCAGCGCGCCGGCTACATGCGCCGGGTCGAGTGACGCGACGGCCGCCGCCACCTGCGGCATCTGCTTGCCGAACCGAGGCCCGAGCGCCCGGTAGTTGGGCTTGACCTCATAGGAGCCGAGCTCGTCGGCCTGGCTGACGTAACGCAGCTGCTTGACGTTGAGCTCGTCGAGCGCGACGTCCGCGAGCCGCTCGATCGCCGCGCGCTCGTCCCCCGCGGCGACCACGACCGCGGCGCGCAGCGGCTGGCGCACCTTCAGCTTGGCCTGGCCGCGGGCGGCGAGGCCGAGGCGCACGGTCTCGCGCACGGTCGTCATCGCGAACTCGAGCGCCTCGTCGCGCGCGCCGGCCTGCGGCCAGTCGCACAGGTGGACGCTGTCCTCGGCGCCCTCCAGGTTGTCGTAGATCTCGTCGGCCAGGAACGGGCAGAACGGCGCGAGCAGCTTCGCGACGGTCACGAGGCTGGTCCGCAGCGTCGCGAAGGCGGCCGGGTCGCCGTCCCAGAAGCGCCGGCGCGAGCGGCGCACGTACCAGTTCGAGAGGTCGTCGACGAAGGCGGCGAGGGCGTGCCCGGCACGCGTGGCGTCGTAGGTCTCCATCCGCTCGGTGATCTCTCCGACGGTGGCCGCGAGGCGCGAGAGCGCCCACCGGTCGAGGTCGTTGGCGGGCTCGTGATCGGCCGGCTCGACGCCGTTGACGTTCGCGTAGAGGACGTAGAAGCCGTACGTGTTCCAGAGCTGGAGCAGGAACTGGCGCAGCGACTCCCCGACGGTGTCGACCGAGAACAGGTAGCCGTCCCACGGCTGCTTGCTCGCGAGGTAGTACCAGCGGAAGGCGTCCGCGCCGTGGCGGTCGATGACGTCCCAGGGCACGACGATGTTGCCCAGCGACTTGGACATCTTCTTGCCCTCGGGGTCGGCGATGTGGCCGAGGCAGAGGACGGTCTTGTACGGCGAGCGGTCGAACAGCAGCGTCGAGACCGCCAGCAGCGAGTAGAACCAGCCGCGGGTCTGGTCGATCGCCTCGCAGATGTAGTCCGCGGGAAAGCGCTCCTCGAAGTGCTCGGCGTTCTCGAACGGCGCGTGCCACTGCGCGAACGGCATCGCGCCCGAGTCGAACCACACGTCGATCACCTCGGGCACGCGCCGCAGCGGCTCGCCGCCGGTGGGCGAGGGGATCTCGATCTCATCCACGAACGGCCGGTGCGGGTCCTCGAGCGCGACGCCGCTGAGCTCCTGCAGCTCCGCGAGCGAGCCGATGCAGACGGTCTCGCCGGCCGCGTTGCGCCAGATCGGCAGCGGCGTGCCCCAGTAGCGCTCGCGCGAGATCGCCCAGTCGACATTGTTCTCCAGCCAGCGGCCGAAGCGGCCGTGCTTGATGTGCTCGGGGTGCCAGTCGACGGTCTCGTTGGCGGCCAGCAGCCGGTCGCGCAGCGCCGCGGTGCCGACGTACCAGGACGGCTTGGCGTAGTAGAGCAGCGGGGTCTTGCAGCGCCAGCAGTGCGGATAGGCGTGCAGGACGCGCTCGGCGCGCAGCAGGCGTCCGCGGGCGCGCAGGTCCTCGATCAGGTCGTCGTCGGCGTCCTTGACGAAGCGGCCGGCGTAGGGCCCGATGCGCTCGTCGAACGTGCCGTCGGGGCGCACCGGGTTGATCACGTTCAGCCCATGCTCCTTGCCCAGCCGAAAGTCGTCCTCGCCGAACGCGATCGCGGTGTGGACGATGCCGGTGCCGTCCTCGGCGCTCACGAAGTCGCCCGGCAGCACGGTGTGGCCCTTCTCGCCGTAGGCCTCCGCCGGGACGAACGGGAACGGCGGCTCGTAGCCGGCGCCCAGCATCTCGCGGCCGCTGAAGCGGTCCGCGACCTCCGCGCCCTCGCCGAGGACGCGCTCCACGAGCGCCTCCGCGAGCACCTCGCCGTTCGCGGTGCGGACATAAGTGAGCCCCGGATCGACCGCCACGGCCGCGTTGGACGCGAGCGTCCAGGGCGTGGTGGTCCACACGAGCAGCGTGTCGCCCTTGCGCAGCGCGCCCGCGGGCCGGGCGACGGGGACGCGGACGTAGATGCTCGGGTCCTCGACGTCCTCGTAGCCCTGCGCGACCTCGTGCGACGACAGCGCGGTGCCGTCCTTGGGGCAGTAGGGGACGACCTTGAAGCCCTCGAACAGCAGGTCCTTGTCCCAGAGTTGACGCAGGGCCCACCAGACCGACTCGATGTAGGAGGGGTCGAGCGTGACGTAGGCGTGCTCGAGGTCGACCCAGTAGCCGATCCGCTCGGTGAGCGCGTTCCACTCCTCGACGAAGCCGAGCACCGACTCGCGGCAGCGCTGGTTGAACTCGGCGATGCCGTAGCGCTCGATATCCGACTTCTGCGTGAACCCGAGCTGCTTCTCGACCGCGATCTCGACCGCCAGGCCGTGGCAGTCCCAGCCGCCCTTGCGCTCCACGTGGTAGCCGCACATGGTGCGGTAGCGCGGGAAGATGTCCTTGAAGACGCGCGCCAGCACGTGGTGCGAGCCCGGGCCGGCGTTCGCGGTCGGCGGGCCCTCATAGAACACGAACGGCGTGCCGCCCTCGCGGCGGCGCATCGACTCCCGGAACACGTCGCGCTCGCGCCAGCGCGCGAGGACCGCCTCCTCCAGCGCGGGGAAGCTGACGTCCGTGGGCAGCGGGCGATGCGGGGCCACCGGACGGGTGATTCTAGGTCGGCGGCCGTCGCTAGCGTTGTGTGGACCATGCGCATGGGTCGGGTCCTGGCGCTGGTGGCGGCCGCGCTCGCGGTCGCGATCGGCGGCCTGCTGCTCGCCGTCTTCCTGACGCGCGACGAGCACAACGTGTCGCTCGACAACCTGCTGTCGGAGCGCTTCTCGAAGGCGGTGGCGACGCAGCGCACGGTCGACCTGCGGCAGGTCGCGCCGTTCGAGTGGGACCGCGTGCTGATCGTCGCGCAGGGCACGCCGCGAGCGGCGATCTCGCGCCGCCTGGGCCGGGAGTGGACCGGCATCGTCGGCATCCGGGCCGGCGACCTGCTGATCTTCCTGCGCGGCCGCGACGTGGTCCGCTTCGCCGACTACCGCGGCGAGGGCCGCTTCGCGGGAATCGACCGCCCGTTCGCCGAGATCCCGCGCGAGCGCGCGGTGTTCGAGGTCGACGACCTCGTGATCCGGCCGGCCTAGCGGTTGCGCCGGCGGGCGGCCTTCTGGGCGCGGCCGCGGGCGCGCGCCCTGGCCTTCGCCTGGCGCTTGTGCTTGTGCGGGCCCTCGCTGCGCAGGCCCGGGTCCAGGCGCGCGGACTCCCCCAGGCCGCGGCGGGCGTCGCGGGCGATGAACCAGCCCATGCCGAGGAAGGCGACGACCAGGGCGCCGCCGATGATGAACAGCGTCTTGCTGCCGGTGCTGTCGTCCTGGTGCGCGTTGGCCGGGGTCGGCGTGGGCGTCTCCTCGGGCGGCGCCTGCGGCAGCGGGCCGAACGGGTTGCCCTGGGCCATCGCGGGCGCGACGAGGGCGAGCGTGAACAGGGTTGTGATGAGGGCGATCCGTCGCGTCATGGGCGCGAAAAGGGTAGTCACGCGGGCGCGCCAGTCAACGCCCATCGCGAGCCGGCGAAGCGGACGCCGCAGGTGACGAGCCGGACCGCGACCAGCGCGAAGAGGCCGAACCAGACGCCGACGATCCCCCAGTCCTCCCACAGCGCGAGCAGCGCGATCGGCACGTACACGGCTCCGGCGGCGAGCATCGCCCACATGAGGTAGCGGGTGTCGCCGGCGCCGATGAGGATGCCGTCGAGCGCGAACACGGCGCCGTTGGCGGGCATCATCGCGGCGAACAGCGGCCAGATCTCGTGCGCCTGGCGCACGACCGCGGGGTCCTCGGTGAACAGCCGCGGCACCAGGTCCCCGAGCGCGAGCAGCACGAGCCCGAACGCGGCGCCCACGGCGGTCGACCAGCCGATCATCCGCAGGGACGCGGCGCGGGCGCCGGCGGCGTCGGCGGCGCCGAGCATCCGCCCCACCATCACCTGCCCGGCGATCGCGATCGCGTCGAGCACGAGCGCCAGGAACACCCATAGCTGGAACGCGATCTGATGGGCGCCCAGCGACGGCGCGCCGATCCGGGCGAGCACGGCGGAGGCGACCAGGAAGGAGCCGGTGAGCGCCGCGGTGCGCACCGCGATCTCCGAGCCGATGCGCGCGAGCGGGCGCATCTTGGCGGGGATCGGGCGCTCCAGGCCGGCGCGCCGCTGGATCGCGAAGAACGCGAGCCCCATGCCGAGCTGCGCCACCACGGTCCCCCACGCCGACCCGGCCAGGCCCCACTCGAACCCGTACACGAACAGCACCTCGAGCACGGCGTTGGCGGCATGAGCGATCACGAGGATCATCAGCGGCGTGCGCAGGTCGGACATACCGCGCAGGAAGCCCTGGCCGGCGGAGGCGACCATGAACATCGGCGCGCCGATCGCGGCGATCCGCAGGTACAGCACCGCGCCGTCGCCGACCGCGCCCGCCCCGCCCATCAGGCGCACCGCGGCGGGCGCCGTGGCCTCCAGCAGCAGGGCGAGCACGAGCCCGACCCCGAGCGCCAGCCACAGCGCCTGCGAGCCGACCGCGGCGGCGTCGCGGTCGCGCCCGGCTCCGTGGAGCCGGGCGACGTGCGCGGTGGTTCCGTAGGTGAGGAAGATGAAGATCGCGAACGCGGTCGACATCACCGTCGCCGCGATCGCGAGCGAGGCGAGCTGCGTCGTCCCGAGGTGGCCGACGATCGCCGTGTCCACGAGCACGTAGAGCGGCTCGGCCGCCAGCGCGCCGAGCGCGGGCAGTGCGAGCAGCAGGATCGCGCGGTCGTACGGCGAGCGCAGCCGGGGCATCGAGCCCGCCACGCTAGCGGCGCTCACATATGGAGCCGGTACAGGCGGAAGAAGTCGTGTTCGGTCAGCGGGCGGCGCGCACGGCCTCGATGATCGCGAGGTATCCCGTGCAGCGGCAGAGGTTGCCCGCGAGCGCCGCGCGGATCTCCTCGTCGCTGGGGCGCGGGTGCTCGCGCAGGAACGCGTCGAGCGACATCAGGAAGCCCGCCGTGCAGAAGCCGCACTGGAGCGCGTGCGCCTGGTGGAACGCCGCCTGCAGCGGGTGCGGCGCGCCGTCGTCGGGCGCGAGCCCCTCGACGGTTCGGATCGCGCGCCCGTCGGCCTGCACGGCGAGCATCAGGCACGAGCGCACGGGCTCCCCGTCGACCTGGACGGTGCACGCGCCGCACACCCCGTGCTCGCAGCCGACCTTGGTGCCGGTGAGCCCGGCGTCATGGCGGATGAAGTCCGACAGCAGTGTGCGCGGCTCGACCTCGCCGGCGTGCGGTCGCCCGTTGAGCTCGACCGAGATCCTCACGCGCGCGCTTCCTCGATCGCGCGGCGCGCGAGGTCCGCGACGAGCGCGCGGCGGTGGTCGTGCTCGACCGCGCGCGCGGCGAGCGCGGCCGCCTCGCGCGCGCCGGCGCCTTCGAGGAGCGCCCGCTCGGCCTCTGGCGCGCGGACGGGATGCGAGCCGGTCCCGAGGATGGCCACCGCGGCGTGGCCGGGTGCGAGGACGACCGCGGCGCCGGCCTGCGCGAAGTCGCCGTGGGTGCGCGCGTACTCGGCGAACGCGGTGCGGGCGCCGGCGGGCAGCGGCGGGACCTCGATCCGCACCAGCAGCTCGCCGGCCGCGATCGCCGTGGTCAGCGGGCCCTGGAAGAGCTCGGCGGCCGTGAGCGTGCGCGTCGCGCTTGCCGAGCGCAGATGGAAGCGCGCATCCAGGGCCGTCAGCGCGACCGGCAGCTCCGCCGCCGGGTCGGCGTGCGCGACCGACCCGCCGACCGTCCCTCGCGCGCGGACCGCGGCATTGGCCACGTGCCGGACCGCCTGGGCGAGCAGCGGCCAGTGCCTGGCCACCAGCGTCGAGCGCTCGAGCGCCGCCTGCCGCGTCATCGCGCCGATGTGGAGCGCGCCGCCGTGGCGGCGCAGCGGCGCAAGCTCGGCGATGCGATTGAGATCGACGATCCGCGCGGGGCGCGCGAGCCGGAAGTTCAGCAGCGGCACGAGGCTCTGCCCGCCCGCGAGCGGCGTCGCGTCGTCCCCCAGCAGCCCGAGCGCCTCCTCCACCGACGCCGGCGCGACGTACTCGAACGGCGCAGGCTTCACCGCCGCCCCCGCAGCAGCCGGCCCGCGGCGAGCCCGGCGGCGAACGCCGCGCCGGCGAGCGCCACCGTCCGGCGCCGCTCCACCGCGCGGGAGGCGGGCGCGGGCGCGCCCCGAGAGGCCGCCGGGGCGGGCGCGGCGCCGGGAGACGGGAGCGGCGCGACCGGGCGAGCGGGCGCGACCGGAGAGGCCGCCGGGGCGGGCGCGGCGCCGGGAGGCGGGACCGGCGCCGGCGCCGGCTCGGGCGTCGGCCTGGGCGGTGACGGCGGGGCGGGGCGCTCCGGAGACGGACGGAGCGCCGGCGACGGTGGGCCGGCGGGCCGCGGCGGCGCGGGCGGGGCCGGTGGGAGCGCGGATGGCGCCGCCGCCCATGATGGGGCGGGCCGGCGGGGGGCGGCCGGGTCGGCGAGGGCGGCGGCGAGGTCGGTGGCGAGGCGGTGCAGGGCGGCGGCGGCGGCGCCGTCGGGCAGGGTCGCGCCCGGGCCGGTGTGGACGGTCGCCACGAGCGTGAGGTGGGACTCGTCTCCGGCGGGCGACAGCGCGACCCTGACCGTGGCCATCGCGGTCGCGTGGCCGCCCACCTCGCCGGCCTGGACGCGCAGGGTGGCTGTGCGCTCGTCGTCGTCGGCCTCCTCGAGCCGGGCGGTCCCGGCGAAGCGCAGCGGGCCCGCGGCGACGGTCGCGCGGCGCGGCTCCAGGCTCGCGAGCGCGTGCCAGGCGGCCTCGAGCGGGGCGGCGACGTCGCACTCGATCCTCATGGCCGCTCCCGCAGCGCCCGCCAGACCCTGTCGGCCGCGAGTGGGGGATTGACGCGCTCGATCCTCATGGCCGCTCCCGCAGCCGCAAGCCAGACCCTTTCGGCCGCGGGCGGGGGATTGACGCGCTCGATCCTCATGGCCGCTCCTGCAGCGCGCGCCAGACCTTCTCGGCCGTGAACGGCGGGTCGACGTGGCGGCCGCCGAGCGCGGCGGCGAGCGCGTTGGCCACAGCCGGCGGCGTCCCGATCGCGCCGGCCTCGCCGATCCCCTTCGCGCCGAGCGGGTTCAGCGGCGAGGGCGTCTCGACGAACGCCGTCTCCACCGCGGGCACCTCGGCGGCCGTGAGCAGCCCGTAGTCGAGCAGCGACGCTGACGTCGGCTGGCCGTCGCCGTCGTAGACGACCTCCTCGGTGAGGCTCGCGCCGAGGCCCTGCACGGTCGCGCCGATCACCTGGCCCTCGGCGAGCAGCGGGTTGACGATCCGCCCGGCGTCGTCGACCGCGACGAGCCGGCGGACCGTCACGCGGCCGGTGGCCTCCTCCACCTCGACGATCGCGCCGTACGCGCCCGACGGGAACACCTGCTCGGACTCGAAGCGGGCGCCGGCGGTCAGTCCTGCGCGCATGCCGCCCGCCGCGCGGATCTGCTCGAGCAGCCGCTCGGCGGCGAGCGCGACCGCCGAGCCGCCCATCGCCGTCGAGCGGCTCGCGAACGTCCCGATCCCCGACGCGATCGCGGCGCTGTCGCCGGTGCGCACCTCGACGTCCTCGAGCGCGACACCGAGCCGGTCGGCGGCGATCTGGGCGAACGTCGTCTCGTGGCCCTGGCCGTGGTGCGTGGCGCCGGTGCGCACGAGCACGCGCCCGTCGCCGTTCAGCGAGACCTCCGCCGTCTCCCACAGCCCGCCCGCGCGCTCGACGCACAGCGCCACACCGGTGCCCACGAGCACGCCCTCGCCCCCCGCGCCGGCGTCGCCGAGGAGCTCGACCGCCAGGTCCAGGCAGCGCTCGTAGTCGCCCGAGTCGTACGTCCAGCCGAGCGCCGTCGTGTGTGGGAACTCGCGCACGATGTTGCGCCGCCGCAGCTCGACCGCATCGATCCCGAGCGCCCGCGCCGCCGCGTCGATCGTCGTCTCGACCAGGTAGTTCGCCTCGGGCCGGCCGGCGCCGCGGTAGGGCGCGGTCGGGACCTTGGCCGTGCGGGCGCCGGTCACCGCGACATCGACCGCGGGGATGTCGTAGCACCCGCACATGAGCATCCCCATCGTGTGCGGCGGGATCGCGGTGCTCGGCGCGAGGTAGGCGCCGACGTCGGCGAGCAGCCGCGCGCGCAGCGCGAGGATCCGTCCGCCCGCGTCCAGCGCCAGCTCGACCGCCCCGCGCACGCCCCGGCCCTGCGGCGAGGACAGGAAGCTCTCGTGCCGGTCCTCGGTCCACTTGACCGGCCGCCCGAGCGCGATCGCCGCCAGAGCGACCAGCGGCGTCTCGACCGGCAGCGTGCCCTTGCTGCCGAAGCCGCCGCCCACGTCCGGGATCAGCACGCGGATCGTGTCCTCGTCGCGCCCGAGCATCTGGGCGAGCTGCGCCCGCGGGCGGTGCGTGCTCTGGGACGAGCTCCAGACCGTCAGCAGCCCCGCCTCCTCGCTCGCCACGGCGCCGCGAGTCTCCATCGGCACCGCCGCGAGCCGCGGGATCACGTGATCGGTGCGGACCACGTGCGCGGCGCGCCCGAACGCACCCGCGACGTCGCCCGCCGTATGCGACCAGCGCAACAGCGGCTCCCCCGCGCGCGCATCGACGACAGCCTCCAGCGGCTCGTAGTCGACCTCCACGCGCTCCGCCGCGTCCTCGGCCAGCGCCCGCGACTCGGCCACCACCGCGGCGACGGGCTGGCCGACGTAGCGGACCTCGTCGCCGGCCAGCAGCGGGTGCGGCGCGTCGGCGACCTCCGTCCCCGGCATCGAGGTGACCGCCGGCGGCCGCGCCCGCCCCACCAGGTCGGCGGCCGCGAGCACGAGCAGGGCGCCCTCGGCCGGCGAGCGCACGCCCCGCACGCGCGCGAACGCGTGCGGGCTGCGCACGAACGCCATGTGGGCCGTCCCGGGCAGCCGCACATCGTCCAGATAGCGCGAGCGGCCGCGCAGGATCCGCTGGTCCTCGCGACGGCGGACGGCTTGCCCGATCAGCTGACCCACGCCGCGCGAGGTTACCCTCGCGCCGTGAAGCTCAGGCTTTACCACCACCCCGACGGCGCACGGATCGCGTACCGCGAGGCCGGAACCGGGCCGCCGCTCGCGCTGCTGCACTCGCGCGGCCTCTCGCACCGGGAGTGGGAGCCGGTGGTCGACGCGCTCGCGCACCGCTACCGGCTCGTGCTGCCCGACCTGCCGCTGCACGGCGACTCCGAGGACCGGCCGCGGCACTCCTACACGCCCGACTGGCTCACCGCGCTGCTCGCGGGGTTCCTGCTGGACGCCTGCGGGCCGCGGCCGCTCGTCGGCGGCCACGACGTGGGCGCGCTGCTCGCGCTGCGGGCGATCGCCGCCGGCCGCCTGCGGCCGAGCAGGCTCGTGCTGATGCCGAGCGCGATGCACCGCCGCCCGACCCCGCGGCGGCTCGAGGGCCCGCGGCGCGTCGCGCTGCGCACCGCCGCCGTGCCCGGCTGCGACCGCGTGGTCGCGCGCATCGGCGCGCTCGTGCTGCGGCCGCGGCTCGGCGACCGGCTGACCGTCACCGGCGCGCCCGGCGCGCGCGACCTCGTCCGCCACGCCTACATGGACCTCGGCGGCAACGCCAACCGCGCCCGCGCCTGGGCGAAGGCGGCCCGGCGCTGGCCGCACGGCGCGCAGATCGACCTGCTCGACGCCTACCCGCTGATGAACTTCCCGGTCCTGCTGCTCTGGGCCGACTCCGACCCGGCGCACCCGCTGGCGACCGCGGAGGAGGCGCTCGACCTCCTGCCCGAGGGCCAGCTGCGGGTGCTGCCGCGCACCGGCTTCCTGATCGCCTACGACGACCCCGTCGGCCTGGCCCGGGAGCTCGCCGCGTTCTGCGGATGACGCTACGGTTGTTCACATGTATGAGCTGCAGCGGCCGCCCACCTGCTCCATCGCGCGCACGATGGAGATCCTCGGCGAGCGCTGGACCTTCCTGATCCTGCGCGAGTCCTTCTACGGCGTCCGCCGCTTCTCCGACATGCAGCGCAACCTCGGGATCGCGCGCAACATCCTCTCCACGCGCCTGCAGACGCTCGTCTCGGCCGGCATCCTCGAGCGCCGCCGGTACCAGATCGAGCCCGAGCGCTACGAGTACCGCCTCACGCAGTCCGGCCGCGACCTCTACCCCGCGATCGTCACGCTGATGCGCTGGGGCGACCGCCACCTCGGCGACGACGGCCCACCGGTCGTGCTGCGCCACAACCTGTGTGGGCACGAGGCCGACCCGCTGCTGGTCTGCGCGCACTGCCGCGAGGAGCTGCGCGCGCGCGACGTCACGCCCGAGCTCGGCCCGGGCGCGCGCCGCGCCGCAGCCGCCTGACCCGGCCCCCCGGCCGACCGGCGACACGAGCGCTAGCGTCTAGGGCTCGAGACCAGATGAAGCGGAGGACCGGATGAGCGTGCAGGAGAGCCCGCAGGAGCTGTGGGGCGGCGAGACCCGCAAGGCGGTGGCGAACTTCCCCGTGTCCGGCGAGCGGATCCCGGTCGGCGTGGTCCGCTGGCTGGGGCGGATCAAGGGCGCCGCGGCGCGCGCGAACGCCGATCTCGGCCTGCTGGACGCCGCCGTCGCCGAGCGCATCGCCGCCGCTGGCGACGAGATCGCCGGGGGCCGCCACGACGACCAGTTCCCGATCGACGTGTTCCAGACCGGCTCCGGCACCTCGTCGAACATGAACGCCAACGAGGTCATCGCGACGCTGGCCGGCGACGGCGTGCACCCCAACGACCACGTGAACATGGGGCAGTCCTCCAACGACGTGTTCCCGAGCGCGGTCCACCTCGCCGCGCTCGACGACGCCACCAACCGCCTGCTGCCGGCGCTGGAGCGCCTGGAGCGCTCGTTCGCCGCCAAGGCGGACGCGTTCCAGGACATCGTCAAGTCGGGCCGCACGCACCTGATGGACGCCGTCCCGGTGACGCTCGGGCAGGAGTTCGCCGGCTACGCGGCGCAGGTCCGGCTCGGCGCGCTGCGCGTGCGCAACGCGCTGCCGCAGGTGGCGCAGATCCCGCTCGGCGGCACCGCGACGGGCACCGGGCTGAACACGCACCCGGAGTTCGCCGCGAAGGTGCGCGAGCGCCTGACGGCCGACACCGGGCTCGACGTCCGCGCGCCCGAGGACCCGTTCGAGGCGCAGGCCAACCGCGACGCGCTGGTCGAGCTGTCCGGCGCGCTGAAGGTGATCGCGGTCTCGCTGACCAAGATCGCCGGCGACCTCGCGCTGATGGGCTCGGGCCCGCGCGCCGGCATCGGCGAGCTGTTCCTGCCCGAGCTCCAGAAGGGCTCCTCGATCATGCCGGGCAAGGTCAACCCGGTGATCCCCGAGGTCGTGCTGCAGGTCGGCGCCCAGGTGATCGGCAACGACACCGCGATCACGGTCGGCGGGCTACAGGGCCAGTTCGAGCTCAACGTGCGGATCCCGCTGATGGCCCGCAACCTGCTGCAGTCGATCAACCTGCTCGCCGCCGCGAGCGACCTCCTCGCGGAGAAGTGCGTCGACGGCATCGAGGCCAACCTCGAGGGCTGCGAGCGCTCCGCCGAGTCGACGCTGGCGGTGGCCACCGCGCTGAACCCGTTCATCGGCTACGACCGCGCCGCCGAGATCGTGAAGGACGCCTCCGCCAGCGGCCGCACCCTGCGCGAGGTCGCGCGCGAGCACGGCGTGGACGAGGAGACGCTCGAGAAGGCGCTCGACCTGCGCAAGATCGCCGCGGGGTCGAAGGCCGGCTAAGTGGCCGAAGCGCCGCCGGATCTCCTCACCCGGCTGGAGACGTACTACGACGCCGCGCCGCGCCCCGCGGCGCGCACGGAGGAGCACGGCCCGCTGACGCTGTTCGTGGGCGAGGGGCCGTGGCCCTACTACGCGCGCCCGCGCCTCGGGCTCGACGGCGACGTGACCGCCGGCGACGTCACGGCCGTGCTCGCCCGCCAGCGCGCGCTCGGCAAGCCCGAGGCGGTCGAGTGGGTGGACGACACCACCCCGTCGCTGCTGGCCGCCGCGCGCGCCGCCGGCATGAGCGTGCTCGAGGCGCCGCTGCTGGTGCTCGACCGCGCGGCCTGGCGGCCGCCCGAGGAGCCGCCGGGGCTGACCGTGCGGCTGCTGACGCCCGACGACGCGGCGCTGCCCGCCGCGCGGGCGGTGCAGGCGGTGGCGTTCGGCGCCCCGGGGACCTCCGCCGGGCCCGAGGGCCGCACCGAGCGCGACGCCTCCGCCGCCCACACCCCGTCCGCCCAGCTCGAGTTCACCCGCGAGCGCCTGCGCCGGCGCCTGACCGTGATGGCGGTGGCGGAGAACGAGACCGGGCCGGTCGCGGCCGGCGCGCACCAGCCGGTGGGCGACGTGACCGAGGTCGTCGGCGTGGGCACCCTGCCGGCGGTCCGGCGCCAGGGCCTCGGCGGCGCGGTCACCGGCGCGCTGGTCGAGGACGCGCTCGCCGGCGGCGCCGGCGTCGTGTTCCTGTCGGCCGGGAGCGAGGACATCGCGCGCGTCTACGCGCGGCTCGGCTTCCGGCGCATCGGCACCGCGTGCATCGCCGGGCCGGTGGCGTGACCGCTGCCGCAGCCTACGCGGCGGCGGGAACGGCCGCGGACTGACGCATCGCGAACGCGACGCGGGCGCGCGCCCGGTGCAGGCGGCTCATCACGGTGCCGAGCGGAATGCCGAGCACGTCGGCGGCCTCGCCGTAGGCGAGCCCCGCGACGTCGACCGCGGTGACGACCTTGCGCTGGTCGGTCGGCAGCGCGGCGATCACGCCGTAGACCTCGCGCGCGGCGACGAGCTCCGCCGGCTCGGGGACGCTCGCGTGCGTCTCCTCGAGCGGGGCGGTCTGGGGACGCCGGTCGCGGGCGCGCAGCGAGGACACGTAGGTGTTGCGCAGCGCCTGCAGCAGGTAGGGCTCTACGGGGCCGGAGACGATCACCCGGCGCTTGGCGAGCACGCGCGTCAGCGTCTCCTGCACCAGATCCTCGGCGTCCTCGCGCGAGTTGGTCATGCCGCGGGCCGCGCGCTGGAGCCGACCGATGTGGTTGCCGAGGCTGTCGGGTGAGAGCTCAGTGTTCACACCGCGGACGATCCCGCGATGCGCGTCCCGCGAATATCGGGGAGCTCCCCCTAACTTTCGAGGTTCAGGGGGTGAGCACCCCTGAGTGCGGTAGGGGGAGGGGGGCGCCCACGAGCGAGCGCGGCAGCCCGAGCGCGACGGAGACGCCGATCGCGCGGTCGCTCTCGCACGCGATCTCGCGCACGGTCAGCGCGACGTGCTCGTCCAGGAACGCCTCGACCAGCGCGGGCGGCGCGTCGGCGATCGTCTGCGCGAGCTGCAGCCTGGCGTCGGCGTCGACGGCCTCGAAGAGGTCCCGGACGGCGGCCCGGACCTCGCTCTCGATGCGCTGCTCGCTGACGACGCACGAACCGCTGATGTCCAGCTCCTCGATGCGCGGATCGGCGTCGGGCACCAGCCGCACGCCAAAGCCGACCGTGACGCGCCCGCGGGTCGCGCGCACGCGCACGCCGCCGGCCTCGATGCGCGCGCTCAGCTCCTCGACGCCGAGCGCCGCCCCGGCGGCGGCGGCACGAGCGTCGATCTGCGCCTGGGTGATCCGCACCGAGGCGCCGCGGACCGCGACGAACAGCTCGAGCGGGGCGCACCCGACCGCGGCGAGCGGCGCGCGCGTGGACCGGAAGACCGGCTGGGCGCCGCAGTGGACGACGACGCGCGCGGTGTCGACGGACGGGACCGCCGGCGCCGGTCCGAACGCGAACGCGCCGGCGGCGTCCGTGCGCGTGGCGCCAAGCGGCACGTCGGCGACCACGAGGCGGCCCAGCAGCGACAGCTCCGCGCCTGCGAGCGGGCGGACGGTCGGCGGAGCGGGCTCGCCCCGGCCGTCGAGCAGGCCGGTCAGGAACGCCGGCAGGTCGACGACCTCGAGGATGGTGCCGTGAACGCGCATGGGTCGCTGACCCCCACGACGCCCCGGCCGGCGCGACTATTCCGCTACGGCGACAGGCGCTCGGTCCGCCACGCCCCGCCGTCGCGGCGGTACTGCAGCCGGTCGTGGAGCCGGTTCGGGCGGCCCTCCCAGAACTCGACCGCCTCCGGCAGCAGCCGGTAGCCGCCCCAGTACGGCGGGCGCGGGATCTCGTCGCCGGGGTAGCGCGCGTCCGCCTCGCGCAGGCGCGCCTCGAGCCACTCGCGGTCCGGGATCGGCTCACTCTGCCGCGACGCCCAGGCGCCGAGGCGGCTGCCGCGGGCGCGCGTCGCGAAGTAGGCGTCGGACTCCGCGGACTCGAGGACCTCGACCGGGCCCTCGAGGCGCACCTGGCGCAGCAGCGGCTTCCAGTAGATCGCGAGCGCCGCGCGGGCGTTGGCGGCCAGCTCGCGGCCCTTGCGGCTCTCGTAGTTGGTGAAGAACTCGACGCCGCGGTCGTCGACGCCCTTGAGCAGGACGAAGCGGACCGCGGGCGCGCCGTCCGGCGTGGCGGTGGCGAGCGCCATGGCCTCCGGCTCGGGGAGCCCGGCGGCCACGGCGTGCTCGTACCACTCGCGGAACAGCTGCAGCGGGTCGCTCACATCGCCATCGCGATGTACTTGATCTCCAGGTACTCGTCGATGCCCTCGGCGCCGCCCTCGCGGCCGAAGCCCGAGGCCTTGACGCCCCCGAACGGTGCGGCGGCGTTGGAGACGATGCCCTGGTTGAGACCGACCATGCCGGTCTGCAGGCGCTCGCAGACGCGGAACGCGCGCTTGATGTCGCGCGTGTAGACGTAGGCGACCAGCCCGTACTCGGTGTCGTTGGCGGCGGCGATCGCGGCGTCCTCGTCGTCGAAGCCGATGACCGGCGCCACCGGGCCGAAGATCTCCTCCTTGAGCAGCCGCGCGTCGCCCGCCACGTCGGTGAGCACCGTGGGGTCGAAGAAGTAGCCCGCGCCGTCGCGCTTGGTGCCGCCCAGCAGCACCTCGGCGCCGCGCCCCGTGGCGTCCGCGACGAGCTCGGCGACCTTGTCGCGCTGGGCTCCGTCGATCAGCGGGCCGACCTTGACGTCCTCCTCGGTGCCGCGGCCCACCTTCATCGCACGCAGCTTGTCGGCGAGCTTGCTCGCGAACTCGTCGGCAACCTTGTCGGACACGTGGAAGCGGTTGGCGGCCGTGCAGGCCTCGCCGATGTTGCGCATCTTGGCGATCACGGCGCCCTCGACGGCGGCGTCCACGTCGGCGTCCGGGAACACCAGGAACGGGGCGTTGCCGCCCAGCTCCATCGACGTGCGCAGGAGCCCCCGGGCGGACTGCTCGACGAGCTTGCGCCCGACCTCCGTCGAGCCCGTGAAGGTCAGCTTGCGCAGCCGCGGGTCGTAGATGATCGGCTCCGAGACCGCGCCCGAGGAGCTCGCGGTGATCACGTTGAGCACGCCGCCCGGCAGCCCCGCCTCCTCGAAAATCTGCGCGAGCGCGAGCATCGACAGCGGCGTCTGCTGGGCCGGCTTGATCACCGTCGTGCAGCCGGCGGCGATCGCCGGCCCGATCTTGCGCGTGCCCATCGCCATCGGGAAGTTCCACGGCGTGATCGCGTAGCAGGGGCCGACCGGCTGCTTCATCGTGATCAGCCGGCCGACGCCGTTGGGCGCCGTGGCGAAGCGCCCCTCGATCCGCACGGCCTCCTCGCTGAACCAGCGCAGGAACTCGGCCGCGTAGACGATCTCGGCCTTGGACTCGGCGAGCGGCTTGCCCATCTCGAGCGTCATCAGCAGCGCCAGGTCGTCGGCGCGGGCGGTCAGCGCCTCGAACGCGCGGCGCAGGATCTCGCCGCGCTCGCGCGGCGGGTGCACGGCCCACTCGTCCTGGACCGCGCAGGCGGCGTCCAGCGCCGCGCGCGCATCGTCGGGCGTCGCGTCGGCGATCGCCGCGAGCGTCTCGCCGGTCGACGGGTCCTCGACGTCGAGCGTGTCGCCGCCGGCGCCGTCGCGCCACTCGCCGCCGATGTAGAGCTTGCGGGCCACCGCCTCGACGACGGCGTGCTCCTGGTCATGGGTGATTGCGGTCATCTCAGAACTGCCTCCAGTCAAAGTCCACGGCAACGGCATCGTCGCGCTATGCGGCGACGGTCTCCGTTCCGAGCTCCTCAGAGATGGACACGTCGAGCGAGTAGTCGATCGGGACCACGATCAGGCTCGGCACGTCGAGCGACAGCGCGTGCCGCAGGTGCCGTCCGAGGTCCTCGACATCCTCGCAGCGCCAGGCCGGCATGCCGAAGGCATCCGCCAGCTTGACGAAATCGGGGTTCGTGAAGTCCGTGCCGAAGTGGCGGCCGAACTTCTTGTCCTGCTTCCACACGATCGAGCCGTACTGCGAGTTCTCCCAGATCATGTTCACGATCGGCGTCTGCAGGCGCACGGCGGTCTCGAGCTCCTGCGCGTTCATCAGGAAACCGCCGTCGCCGTTGACCGTCACGACGTGGCGGTCGGGGCGCACGAGCTTGGCCGCGATCGCGGTCGGCAGCGCGATCCCCATGCCGGCCAGGCCGTTGGCGATCAGCACCGTCTGCGGCTCGTGCGCGGGGAACATGCGCGCGATCCACAGCTTGTGCATCCCGACGTCGGAGATCAGCATGTCGCGCGGCCCGAGCGCGCGGCGGATCTCCCACAGCGCGCGCGGGGGCTGCAGCGGGAACGCGTCGTCGTCCTTGGCCGCCTCGAAGCGGCCCAGCACGATCTCGTCCAGCCGCGACGGCCGCAGCCGGTGCGAGGCGTCGCGCAGCTCCTCCGTCAGGCGCGAGAGGATGTGGTAGAGGTCGCCGACGAGGTCGATCTCGGTCACGAAGTGCTCGTCGACCTCGGAGGCGGCGCTGTCGATGCAGACGATCTTCTTGTCGCGCCCGGGGTTCCAGTTCGAGGGCGCGTGCTCGACGAGGTCATAGCCGACGGTGATCACGAGGTCGGCGTCCTCGAACCCGGCCAGCGCGTAGTCGCGCGACTGCAGGCCGACGGTGCCGAGCGCCGCCGGGTCGCGGTAGTCCAGCGCGCCCTTGCCCATGAAGGTCTCGGCCACGCCGATGCCGGTCGCGCGGGCGAACTCGCGCAGCGCGGGCGCCGCGCCGGCGCGCGCGACGCCGTTGCCGGCCAGCATGATCGGGCTGATCGCGGAGCGGATGAGATCGGCGGCCGCGAGCAGCTCGCCGGCGCTCGGCTCCAGCCGCCGCCTCGTGGTGCGGGCGGGGAGCGGCTCGGCGTCGATCGGCGTGCCCATCACGTCCTCGGGCAGCTCGATGTGGGTGGGGCCGGGCTTGGGCTCCTGCGCGAGCTTGAACGCCTTGCGCACGACCTCGGGGATGACCTCGGCGGCGTTCAGACGCGTGTTCCACTTCGTGATCGGACGGAACATCGAGACGACGTCGATGTACTGGTGGGACTCCTTGTGCATCCGGTGCAGGTCGGCCTGGCCGGTGAGCGCGACGAGCGGCGAGCGGTCCAGCAGGGCGTCGGCGACGGCGGTCACGAGGTTCGTGGCGCCCGGGCCGAGCGTGCCGAGGCAGACGCCCGCGCGCCCGGTGAGGCGCCCGTACATGTCGGCCATGTAGGCCCCGCCCTGCTCGTGTCGAACAGGGATGAAGGCGATCGAGGAGTCCTCGAGGGACTCGTTGAGATCCAGCGTCTCCTCGCCCGGGATGCCGAAGACGTACTTGACCCCTTCGGCCTCCAGGCATTCCACGAACAGGTCAGACGCCTTGCGAGAGCTCAACCTGCGCAACTCCTCCCCGGTTTTCGTGTCCGGCTACCTTAGATGGGCGCCTCGTTCCCGGCGCTCCCTGATCCTATGACTCGGTACCTTCGCGCCCTCGCGGCGACACTGATGCTCTGCTGCGCCGCGGCCGCCCCCGCGGCGGCCAAGCCGAAGTCCACCTTCACGATCCGCGGCGCCGGCTTCGGCCACGGCGTCGGCATGAGCCAGTACGGCGCGCTGGGCCTGGCCCAGCACGGCTGGCAGGCCCCCGCGATCCTCGCGCACTACTACACCGGCACCGCGCTCGGCACGACCGACCCCAACCGCACCGTCCGCGTGCTGCTGGCGACCGGCTCGCGCGCCCGCATCACCGGCGCCCGCCAGGCCGGCACGCGCCGGCTGAACCCGACGTCGACCTACGGCGTCCGCCGCCACGGCGCCGGCCAGGTCGACCTCATCTCTGCGACCGGGCGCCGCCTCGCGACGTTCACGTCGCCGCTGCAGGTGGCCGGCGCGGGCGGGACCGTGACGCTCGGAGGGCACGGCACCTACCGCGGCGTGCTGGAGCTCTCGCCCGGGCTCTTCAGCGGCATGACCGCGGTCAATGCGGTCGCGCTCGACGACTACCTGCAGGGCGTCGTCCCCGCCGAGTCGCCGTCGAACTGGCCGCTCGAGGCGCTCAAAGCGCAGGCGATCGCCGCCCGGACCTACGCGATCACCACGAGCCGCGGCGGGGGCGCGTTCGACCAGTTCGCCGACACCCGCTCGCAGGTCTACCGCGGCGTGACGGCGGAGACGGCGCCGAGCAACCAGGCCGTGGCCGACACGCGCGGCCAGATCGTGACCTACCAGGGCCAGCCGGTCGTCACGTACTTCTTCTCCACCTCCGGCGGCCGCACCGAGGCGGTCGAGAACACGTCGCTCGGGACCGAGCCGCGGCCGTGGCTGCAGTCGGTCGAGGATCCATACGACGACGTCTCGCCGCGGCACCGCTGGGAGCCGGTCACGACGAGCCTGGCGCGGGCGGGCCGCAGGCTCCGCGGGCTGGTGAAGGGCTCGTTCCGCGGCATCCGCGTGACCCGCCGCGGCGTCTCGCCGCGGATCGTCAGCGCCGAGGTGATCGGCACGCGCGGCTCGACGCCGGTCGACGGCGACATGCTGCGCGCGCGGCTGAACCTGTACGACACCTGGGCCTACTTCACGACGATCACGAGCGCGCCCGCGACGCCGGCGCCGCCCGAGCCGACCCCCGCCGCCCCGACCGGCGGCGCCACGCCCGGCACGCTGCTGCTCGCCCCCGCCGGGGCGCTGCGCGCGGCGCTGATCGGCGCGCTGCGGCCGGCCGCGGGCGCGCTGCGCGGGACGATCGTGCCCGCGCGCCGCGGCGCGACCGCGCAGGTGCAGCTGCGCGACAGCGGGCGCTGGGCGACGGTCGCCCACGCGCGCATCGGGCGCGGCGGGGCCTACCGATGGACGGCAAACGCGCCCGGCACGTACCGAGTGCTGTACCAGGGCGCCGCGGGCCCGGCGATCGCGGTTAGATAAAGGGGTCTGACCCCGTTTAACTTCCGGCTAGCCGGCGACGATCGTCAGCCGGCCGCCCGGCGACGTCAGCCACAGGCGGTCGCCGACCACCGCGCCGCCGGCCACGCCGAACTCGGGCAGCGCGACTTCGGCGGTGGAGCGCCCCGTGCGGAGGTCCATCCGCCACAGGTGGTCGCGGCGCCGCAGGCCGAGCGTGCCGTGCACCCACAGGACGCGGCCGTCGATGAGCGCGCCGTTCACGC
>JBIOTP010000201.1:0-2654 GCA_044865965.1 Solirubrobacteraceae bacterium | reverse complement strand
GAGACGAAGCCGGTCGGCTGCTCGATCAAGTGGAAGTAGAGATCCTCTACTGGGACGGCTGCCCGTCGCACCCGGCCGCGCTCGCGGACCTGCGCGCGGCGCTCGGCGACGAGGTCGAGATCGTCGTGCGCGAGATCGAGACCGAGGAGCAGGCCGTCGCCGAGGACTTCCCGGGCTCGCCGACGATCCGCGTCGACGGCGAGGACCTCTTCCCGATCGACGACCCGCCGTCGCTGAGCTGCCGCGTCTACCGGCTCGCCGACGGCCGCTACTCCCCCACACCCGATCCGGGCGAGCTGCGTGCTCGCTTACGCTCGCGCCGGTAAGCATGAGCCGACGGCAGTCTTACCGGCGCTCGCGGGAGCAGTGAACCGCAGCAAATAGGGAGGCGTGGAGCAACCGGCGTCGGTCGTCCGGGGAGGTGTGGCGTCTTCATACGTATTTTCGTGATCAGGACACCGCACCTGCTGGAGATGGGCCGGCTGTGTGCTCCGCCGATCCGCGCGATCCGCTCGGACGGCCGGATGCTCGCCGTCTGGACCAACTCGACGGGCGTGCGGGCGACGGTGGTCCACCGGCCCGCGGCGGCGGGCGCGACCGCCATGGTCGGGCGTGACCGGACTGAGCGGGTCCGCTCGCGAGCGATCACGTTCGAGCGGTCGAGTTGGCGCGTTGGCGGGGGTGTGGCCGCTGAGGGTCCCGCGTGAGGACATTTGGCCGCCACACCCGCTCCGCGCCGATGGTCGTTTTCGCCGCGCCGCCCGTCACCCGCTCGCTCACCCGGCGCGGTAACCGCCGGAACCGACGCGCCGCCCTTCAGCGCCCGCGAAACGGCGCCTCGGCCTGCTCGGGCGGCCAGATCACGCGCCGCTCACCCTCCTGCCACTGGACGGTCAGCACGCGGTGGCCGACCTGGCGGTTGCCGTCGAGCCGGAAGCGGCCGAAGAGCGTCGTGCAGTCGAGCGCCCGCGCGGCGGCGAGCAGCGCGGCGTCCCCCGCCGAGCCGGCGTCACGCACGCAGCGGGCGGCGATCAGCCCGGCGGCGAACGCCTGGGCGGCGGGGTACGGCGGGTCGGCGCCGGTTCGCCGCCGGAACGCGGCGACGAAGTCGGCGGCGGGCGGGCCGAGGTCCGGAGCCGGCGCGGCGGAGGCGATCCACTGCGCGGGCCCGAGCAGCCCTTCGCGCCGGTCGCCGAGCTCGGCCAACACCTCCTCGACTCCGGCGCCGACGAACGCCGCGGCCCGCCAGCGCCCCGGAAGCAGCCGCCGCACGGCGGCCAGCTCCTCTTCGAAGCCGCCGGCGACCAAGAGCAGCGTCCCCGCTCCCCCGCCCTCGGCGCCGGAGACCGGGAGCACGCCACGGCGCACCGGGAGGCCGAGGCGGCGCGCCTCGCGCGCGGCGCCGTCGGCGACCGCGCGCCCGAAGCCGGTGTCGCCGTGCAACAGGCGCACGTCGCGCACGCCGGGCACGGCGTGCAGCGCGCCGACCAGATACGTGTCGGCCGGGGCGAGCACCGGGATCAAGTGAGGCGCCGCCGCGCGGGCGCCACCGTGGTTGAAGACCACCCGCGCCGTCGCGGCCGCGACCGCTCGCGTCGGGCCGCTCCCGTACGGCCCGAACAGCAGATCCGCGCCCTCGGCCCGACGGACGGCGGCCGCCGGATCGCCCGCCGCATCGACGACCGAGAGCGAGACCCCCTCACGTTCGCCCCACAGCGCGAGCGCGTCCGCGCCGGCGCGCCCGTAGCGCGCGAGCGGGCCGGAGAGCGGCGTGACCAGCGCCGCTCTCAGGCCCTCACCCTCCAAATCAGTGCCAGTGCTCCATGTGCTGGCGGATCTCCGGCGTCATGCTCGAGCCGTCGTAGTAGCGCTCGTAGAACGCCGGGTCCACGTGGTGGATCACGGCGCCGAAGTTGCACTGCATCGGGTTGAAGAAGACCGGGCACTGTCCGTAGTTCTGCACGCAGTAGTCGAAGTAGGCGATGCACGCCTCGACGGCCCAGTCGCTCACGCGCACGACCGGGCTGTTGACGATCTCGCGCACCGTGTCGGCCTTGAACGGGCCCTGGTGGGTCAGCATCCAGTTGTCGTCGCCGCGCGACATCGTGCGGCCCTCCGTACTTCTCGTCCATCATCGCGGTCATCACCGATCGCGCGTCCGGATACTTGGCCGACGGGATATAGGTCGCCTCCTTGACGCCCTCGACGCCGAACGTCTTGAGCGCCCCGCAGGCCAGTGGCGCGCGCTCGTTCAGCGGCTCGTGCCGGAACTCCAGCCCCTTCGCCACGTCGGGGTAGGCGCCCATCAGCACGTCGTCGAAGAAGCCGCAGAAGATCCAGTTGCCGAGGCCCATCGTCTCGGCCGCGAGGCGCATGTTCTGGACCATCGAGCCGGGCGGGTAGGTCTCGACCTGGAAGATGAACTGCTCGAACTGGCTGATCGAGATCGGGAACTCGAGCTGGCCCTCCTTGACCCACTCGGCCGTGCCGGCGGGCTCGCCGGTGCGGTCGTCGGTGAGGTAGATGTGCCACGCGTCGAAGATGTTCAGCATCACGCTGAAGTACAGCCAGCCGTGGTCGGTGATCGGGATGAACCACGTCGTCCCCGGTCGGTTGACGTTGTACTGGTAGGGACCGAAGAGCGACGCGTTCGG
>JBIOTP010000200.1:0-8902 GCA_044865965.1 Solirubrobacteraceae bacterium | reverse complement strand
CTCCGGCCGATTCAGCCAGATCGTCGCCACCGGCCCCTCCACCTCGTACTGGATCGGCTCCGTCACCGTCTGCACGCTCATCGCAACGCTCCCAACTCGTATCTACAGAACTGAATTCAAATCATATCGACCCGAAGAAGTTCGCGCAAGTGCAGGTCTCGTGCCATACTGAATTCGATTCGGTCATGAGCACCATCGACGCAATCCGGATTCCGCTGCCCCACATCGGCTCGGTGAACGCCTGGCTGCTGCGCGGCGACCCGCTGACGCTCGTGGACACCGGGCCCCGCAACGACGAGGCGCTGGCCGCCCTCGAGGCGGGGCTCGCGGCGCACGGCCTCGCCGTCGAGGACATCGAGCTCGTGCTGGCCACGCACCACCACATCGACCACGTCGGACTCGCCGCGACGATCAAGCGCCGCTCCGGCGCGCGCATCGCGGTCCTCGAGCCCGTCGCCCGGCACGGCGCCGAGCACGAGGAGCGCACGGCGCGCGAGCGCGGCTACTCGCTCGCGCTGATGGGCGCCCACGGCGTCCCGTCCGACGTCGTCGAGGAGAGCGACGGCTTCTGGGACTTCCTCGCACGCAACGGCGAGAGCTTCGAGGCCGACGTCCGGCTCGCCGACGGCGACCGCATCCGCGCCGGCGGCCGCGAGCTGCGCGCCGTCGCCCGGCCGGGTCACAGCACGACCGACACGCTGTTCGTCGACGACGACGCGCGGCTCGCGTTCGCCGGCGACCACCTGCTCGCGCGCATCTCCTCGAACACGGAGATGTACCCGGCGACGCCCGGCGCCCCGCGGCCGCGGTCGCGCGCCCAGTACCTCGACAGCCTCGTGCGCACGGCGGCGATGCCGCTCGTGCGCCTGCTCACCGGGCACGGCCGGCCGGTCACCGCCCACCGCGAGCTGGTCCGCGCGCGGCTCGCGGAGCACCGCGGCCGCTGCCGCCGCATCCTCGAGATCCTCGCCGGCGGCCCCGGGACCGCCTACGGCATCGCCGCGCAGATCTGGCCGGAACGCATCGTCCGCACGCAGCCGCTGCTCGTGGTGTGGGAGGTGCTCGGCCATCTCGACCTGCTGCTCGCCGGCGGCCTGGTCGCCGAGCGCGCCGGGGACGACGGGCGCTCATGGTTCTCCCTGGCGGCCCCGAAGTGACCGGCCCGTTCGACCTCTCCGGCCGCATCGCCGTCGTCACCGGCGGCACCCGCGGCCTCGGCCTGGCGGTCGTCAGGGCGTTCGCGGCGGCCGGCGCCGAGGTGGTCGTGGTCAGCCGCAAGGCCGAGGCCTGCGAAGAGGTCGTCGCGGAGCTCCGGGCCGCCGGCGCCAAGGCGGCCGCGTGCGCGTGCCACGTCGGCCGCTGGAGCGAGCTCGACGGCCTCGTCGAGCGGCTCTACGGCGACTTCGGCCGCATCGACGTGCTCGTCAACAACGCCGGGATCTCGCCCGTCTACCCGAAGCTCTCCGAGGTCACGGAGGAGCTGTGGGACAAGGTCATCGCGGTCAACCTCAAGGGCCCGTTCCGCCTGTCGGCGCTGGTCGGCGAGCGGATGGCGGCCGCCGGACGCGGCTCGATCATCAACATCAGCAGCGTGGGCGCAGTCCGGCCGACCCACGACATCGTGCCGTACGCCGCGGCCAAGGCCGGCCTGAACGCGATGACCGTCGGCTTCGCCGACGCGCTCGGGCCCAACGTCCGGGTCAACGCGATCATGCCCGGGCCGTTCTTCACCACCATCTCGCGCGGCTGGGACCTCGACGCCCTCGCCGAGCGCACCCGGACGTTCCCGCTGCGGCGGGCGGGCGAGCCCGCCGAGATCGTCGGGGCGGCGCTCTACCTCGCGAGCGACGCCTCCTCGTTCACGACGGGGTCGGTCCTCACCGTCGACGGCGGCGCCCAATGGAGCGTCGCCGGCAACTTGAAGTGAACTCAGTTCTGTACTACGCTGCCGGGCGATGACCCCTTCCCCCTGGCTCCAGATGGTGCACCGCCTCGAGCGCGCGGTCGGCGTGCCGGTCGAGTCGGCGGTGCGCAGCGACGCGTACTTCGACGCCGTCGCGTTCACAACGCGTGCGCAGGCCCGCCTTACCGAAACGCTCGAGCGCGTATCGCGCGCGTGGCTGCACCTGTTCAACCTGCCGGCGGGCAGCGACATCCGCGACCTGCGCGAGCAGCTCGCGGCGGCCGACCGCAAGCTCGCGCGCATGTCCAAGGAGCTCGAGGAGCTCCGAGGGGAGCGGCCGTGATCCCGTCCGATTTCGTCGCGCGCGTCAACCGCGAGGTCGAGCGCTCGCTGCTGC
This sequence comes from Solirubrobacteraceae bacterium, assembly GCA_044865965.1. GTDB lineage: Bacteria > Actinomycetota > Thermoleophilia > Solirubrobacterales > Solirubrobacteraceae > Solirubrobacter. The sequence goes on along the minus strand of JBIOTP010000200.1, from coordinate 6,602 downwards.
GCACACGCAACGGCCTGCGCTACGTGGGCGGCGCCGACTTCGCAAACGTCGGCGCCACGCCGAAGGACGTCGTGTGGCGCCGAGACAAGGCCGAGCTCTGGCGCTACCGCGGCGGGACCGTCCGCTTCGACACGCCGGTGCTGATCGTGCACAGCCTCGTCAGCCGCAGCTACATCCTCGACCTGCGGCGCGGCAACAGCCTGGTCGAGCACCTCCGAGACTCCGGGCTCGACGTCTTCCTGCTCGACTGGGGCGTTCCGGACGAGCTCGACGCCGACCACACGCTCGAGACCTCCGTCGACGAGTACCTGCCGCGGGCCGTCGAGGCCGTGCGGCGCGAGACCGGCGCGGAGGAGGTCACGCTGATGGGCTACTGCCTGGGCGGCGTGCTCTCCGCGCTGTACGCGAGCGCGAACGAGGCGCCCGTCCGCAACCTGATGATGCTCGCCGCGCCGTTCGACTTCGGCGAGATGGGTCCGATGGTGGCCGCGCTGCGCGAGGGCCGGCTGCACGCCCGCGACCTCGTCGACGAGACCGGCAACGTCCCCGCCGACGTCCTCTACAGCGGCTTCTTCATGCAGGCCCCGACCGTCCAGTTCGCCCAATACGCGACGCTGTGGGAGAACCTCTGGAACGACGAGTTCGTCGAGGGCTACCAGGCGATGGCCAAGTGGTCGCGCGACCACGTGCCGTTCCCGGGCGCCGCGTTCGCGCAGCTCGTCGACCGGCTCGTGCGCGGCAACGACCTGATGAACGGCCGCATGCGGCTCGGCGGGCGCGGGATCGACCTCGCGCAGGCCCGCGGGCGGGTGCTCAACGCGATCGCCGAGCGCGACGGGGTCGTCCCGCCGGCCGCCAGCGAGCCGGCGTCGCGCCTCGTCGGCGATCCCGCCCGCCGCGAGGAGCTGCGGCTGCGCGGCGGGCACGTCACCTTCGCCACCGGCCGCCAGGCCGTCAGGCACACGATGCCGCGGCTCGCCGAGTGGATAGCGGCCCATAGCGACGAGCGGGAGAGGGACCATGGACAGGGGATGAGCACCGCCGGCCTCGCCGACGGCCTGTGACAGTCGCGGACGTCATCCGCCGCTGGGGCGCCGAGCGCCCCGGCGTGGTGGCGATCCGGCACCGCGCGGGCGCGCTCACCTACGGCGAGCTCGACGAGCGCTCGAACCGGCTCGCGCAGGCGCTGCGGGCCGCCGGCGTGCAGCGCGGATCGCGCGTCGCCTACCTCGATCGCACGGCGCCGGAGGTCGCGGAGCTGCTGTTCGCGGCGAGCAAGCTCGGCGCCGTGCTCGTCGCCCTGAACTGGCGGCTGGCGCGGCGGGAGCTGGGGAGGATCCTGGCCGACTCGGGGGCGGCGGTCCTGATCGCCGGGCCGGACTACGCCGAGGTCGCGTGCGCGCTTTCGCAGGAGGTCTCCTCGCTGCGCGACGTCATCGTGGTGGACGCGAGCTATGAGCCCTGGTTGGACGCCCACGCCCCGGTCGACCCCGGCGGCCGCGGCGAGCCGGACGACGTCGTCGTGCAGCTCTACACCTCCGGCACCACCGGCGTGCCGAAGGGCGTGATGACGACGCACGCCAACCTGGCGGCGGCCGCGGCTCCGTCGCCGAGCTGGGGCTTCGACTCGAGCGCGGTCAGCCTCACGCCGCTGCCGATGTTCCACGTCGGCGGCCTCGCCTGGCTGTATGTCGGGCTTTGGCACGGCGCCACGACGATCATCGTGCGCGAGGTGGTGGCGGACGCGCTGCTGGAGCAGCTCGAGCGCGAGCGGGTGACCAACGCGGTGCTCGTGCCGACCATCATCCAGATGCTGACCGCCGTGCCCGGCGCGGCGGAGCGCGACTTCTCGGCGCTGCGGTCGATCGCGTACGGCGCCTCGCCGATCACGACGCCCGTCCTGAAGGCGGCGCTGCGGACGTTCCGCTGCGCGTTCATCGGCCTCTACGGACTGACGGAGACCACCGGCGGCGCGGTCCAGCTCGACGCCGCCGACCACGATCGCGAGCACCTCCTGCGCTCCGCGGGGCGGCCGTATCCGGGCGTCGAGCTGCGCGTGGCGGATCCCCAGAGCGGCGGGCCGCTGGCTCCGGGCCGGGTCGGCGAGGTGTGGCTGCGCGGCGCCAATGTCATGCGCGGCTACTTCGGCCGCCCGGGCGAGACCGCCGCCGCCCTGACCGCGGACGGCTGGCTGCGGACCGGCGACGGCGGCTTCCTCGACGACGAGGGCTATCTCTTCCTCACCGACCGCATCAAGGACATGATCGTGAGCGGCGGCGAGAACGTGTATCCGATCGAGGTCGAGGAGGCGCTCGCCCAGCACCCGGACGTCGCGGACGTGGCGGTGATCGGCGTGCCGCACGAGCGCTGGGGCGAGGCGGTTGCGGCGCTCGTCATCCGGCGGCCGGGCCGGTCGCCCGCCGCCGACGAGCTGATCGCCTTCGCGCGCGCGCGGCTCGCCGGCTACAAGCTCCCGCGGGTCGTGGACTTCGTCGACGAGCTCCCGCGCACGCCGAGCGGCAAGGTGCTCAAGCGCGAGCTGCGCCGGCGGTACTCAGCCTGAGAGCAGGAAGCGCAGGATCGCGCGGTCGGCGCGCGGCTCGTCGGTCATGTAGAGGTGGCCGGCGCCGTCCCACAGCTCGAGGCGCGCGTCGGGGAGCGCCTCGACCAGCGCGTGCGCGTTCGCCGGAGGCATCATGCGGTCCTCGCTGCCGTGGACTACGAGCGCCGGCACCGCGATCCCTCGGAGCCGCGCATACGCGTCGTGGCGCATCCCCGCCGCGAGCTGCAAGAGGTACGACGCGGGGTCCAGCCGGAAGCGCAACCGCTGCCCGATGTCCTCGGCGATCCGCTGCGCGTGGCGCTCGCGGGTCGCGGCGCCGTAGTTGTACGGCACCGCTGCCCAGGCCGCCTCCTCCGCCGGCATCCCCGCGCGGCGCGCGAAGAACGCCTGCACCGCCGCGTCGGGCCCGGTCGCGCGCGCGCCGCCGGGCGACGTGGCGCCGAGCACCAGCGACCGCACGCGCTCCGGGTGGCGCAGCGCGATCTCCTGGGCGATCATGCCGCCGAGCGAGATGCCGTAGACGTGCGCCCGCTCCTCTTCGGCCGCGTCGAGCACCGCAACCGCGTCATCCGCCATCTGCGCGAGGCTGTAGGGACCGGGCGGGCGGTCGCTGCGGCCGACGCCGCGATTGTCGAACGCCAGCACCCGCAGGCCCTCCGCGAGCACGGGAACCGTGCGCCACCACGCGGCGGCGGTCAGCCCCAGGCCCATCACCAGCAGCACCGGGACGCCCGCGCCGGTGCTCTCGTAGTGGATGCTCACGCCGCCGCTGCGCGCAATTGACGGCTCCGGCCCGTCGTGGTTTGACATGACTTCAGTTTAGCTGCTCACCCGGGATTCTCCAAACCCGTCTCGCCGGACCGAGCATCCGGACGATCGCCGGACAAGGACTCGCCCAACCGGGTAGCCCCCTTTCAAGACAGAAAGGAGCGGGTCATGCCTCCGCGCGGAATCAAGAAGGGCACCAAGCGTGCCCGCCAGTACGAGCACATCAAGGAGAGCCAGAAGGATCAGGGCGCGTCCGAGTCGCGCGCCGAGGAGATCGCCGCCCGCACCGTCCAGAAGGAGCGAGCCCGCGGCGGCGAGTCGCGGACGCGCTCGCGCACCTCGACCCAGGACGTGTCGTCCTCACGCCGCGGCGGGCAGCGCTCCGGCACCAACCGGCCCAAGGGACGGACGCGCGACCAGCTCTACCAGGAAGCCAAGAGCCTCGGCATCGAAGGCCGCTCGTCCATGAACAAGGAGCAGCTCCAGCGCGCGATCGCCGGCAAGAAGTCCTAGTAGGAGGGCTTGCCGCCGAGCAGGGGGCGTACGTCTAGCGACGTGCGACGATCTTGGGCGCCTCGGCGATCCCGCGCTCGCGCAGCTCGGCCTCGATCCGCTCGCGCAAGGCGAACTTCTGGATCTTCGCCGTCGCGGTCGCCGGATACTCGTCGACGAAGCGGACGTAGCGCGGGACCTTGTAGGTCGCGATCCGCCCCACGCAGTAGTCGATCAGCTCCTGCTCGCCGATCTCGGCGCCGGCCACGGTCTGGACGAACGCCGCGGCGACCTCGCCGTAGCGCCCGTCGGGCGCGCCCACGACCGACGCGACGGCCACGGCTGGATGCGTGATCAGATACCCCTCGATCTCGGCCGTCGAGACGTTCTCGCCGCCGACCTTGAGCACGTCCTTCAGGCGGCTCACGAACGCGAACGTCCCATCCGGCTCGCGGCGCACGATGTCGCCGGTGCGGACCCAGCCGTCCGCGTCGACGGTCGCCGCGGTCGCCTCCGGGTCGCGGTAGTAGCCGGAGAACGCCGTCACGCCCCGGAACAGGAGCTCGCCCGGGGCGCCGGGCGGGCAGTCCTCGCGGCTCTCCGGGTCCACGACGCGCAGCTCCATCCCGGGCAGCGGCCGGCCCGAGGTGGTGGTGCGCGACTCGATCGAATCGGTTGCCTCACCGATGCACATCGACCCGCACGACTCGGTCATCCCCAGGCAGGACACCTGGACGGCTTGGGGGAGGCGCTCCTGCATGCGGACCAGGCGCTCGCGCACGCCGACGTTCATGACCAGCCGCAGCGCGCCCAGATCGGCCTCCGGGAAGCGGGGATGGTCGAGGATCGCCATCCAGATCAGCTCGAAGGCCGGGAACGCGACCGTGACGCGCTCGCGCTCGAGCTGGTCGAGCGCCGCGTCGGCCTGGAAGACGCCGGCGTGGCTGAAGCACGCGCCGCGCGAGAGCGCGCTCATCAGCACCTGCCAGCCGCCTACGTGGAACATCGCGAGCGGCCGTCCAGAACCGGTCCGCGGCGGTGAGCTTCACGCGCCCCGAGCAGCTCTCGCCGATCGCGAGCAGCGTCGCGTGCGGGTGCAGGCAGCCCTTCGGGTTGGCGGTCGTGCCCGACGTGTAGAGCAGCAGCGCCGGGTCGTCGCGCCGTACGTCGCGCTCGATGACGACGTCCGCCTCTGCATCGAAGCCGGGCTCGCCGAGGATCACCCGCCGGCAGCGGTCCAGTTCTATCAACCAATCGTTTGCTTGACAACCAAACGGTTGGTTGATAATCTGGCCTGATCCGAGGAGGTCCAGAGATGAGCGCCACCACGCACGTGTTCCAGTTCCCTCGCGTCACCGAGATCCGTCCGACGCCTCCCCCCGCCCTGGTCGCGGTCTCGCCCCGGTGACGCCGCCTTTTCGGAAGGTCCTCGTCGCCAACCGCGGCGAGATCGCGGTGCGCGTGATGCGCACCCTCCACGAGCTGGGCATCGCGAGCGTCGCCGTGCACTCCGAGGCCGACGCGAACGCGCCCCACGTGCGGCGCGCCGGCGAGGCCGTGCCGATCGGCCCGGCGCCCGCGGCCGAGAGCTACCTCCGCGGCGACCGGATCCTCGAGGCGGCCGCGCGCTGCGGCGCCGAGGCGATCCACCCCGGCTACGGCTTCCTGGCCGAGAGCGCGCCGTTCGCGCGCGCCTGCGAGGAGGCCGGCATCGCCTTCATCGGCCCCCCGGCCGGCGCCATCGAGGCGATGGGCTCCAAGGTCCGCGCGCGCGAGCTCATGCGCGCGGCGGGCGTGCCGATCGTGCCGGGCACGACCGCGCCCGTCGGCTCCGTCGCGGAGGCCGCCGCGGCGGCGCGCGAGATCGGCTACCCGGTCGCGCTGAAGGCCGCGGGCGGCGGCGGCGGCAAGGGCTTCCGCGTGGCGCACGCCGAAGACGAGCTCGAGAAGGCGTTCGCGGGCGCGTCCGGCGAGGGCGAGCGCTTCTTCGGCGACGCGACCGTCTACGTCGAGCGCTACCTGCCCGACCCGCGGCACGTCGAGGTGCAGATCCTCGCCGACGCGCACGGCGCCGTCGTCCACCTCGGCGAGCGCGACTGCTCCGTCCAGCGGCGCCACCAAAAGCTGATCGAGGAGAGCCCGGCGCCCGGCCTGGATCCCGAGCTGCGCGAGCGGATCGCCGCCATCGGCGTCGGCGCCGCGCGCGCGGCCGGCTACCGCTCGGCCGGCACGGTCGAGGGGCTGCTGGCGGACGGCGAGTTCTTCTTCCTCGAGATGAACACGCGCGTGCAGGTCGAGCACTGCGTGACCGAGATGGTCACCGGGCTCGACATCGTGCGCGAGCAGATCCTGATCGCCGCCGGCCGCCCGCTGTCGTTCACGCAGGACGACGTCGACATCCGCGGCCACGCGATCGAGTGCCGCATCAACGCCGAGGACGCCTCGAAGGGCTTCGCCCCCGCCCCCGGCGAGATCACCGGCTACCGCGAGCCCGGCGGGCACTTCGTGCGGGTGGACTCGGGCGTCGAGGACGGCTCCAGCGTCCTCCCCTACTACGACCCGATGATCGCCAAGCTGATCGTCTGGGACCGCGACCGCGAGTCGGCGACACGGCGCATGCTGCGCGCGCTCGAGGAGTACGAGATCGAGGGTCTGCGAACGCTGCTGCCGTTCCACCGCGCGCTGCTGCGCAGCGAGCAGTGGGCGAGCGCCGGCACCTGCCGCGACCTCCTGCAGGACCGCGCCTGGCTCAAGGCGCTTGCGCCACTCCGTCCCTGAT
>JBIOTP010000199.1:0-19616 GCA_044865965.1 Solirubrobacteraceae bacterium | reverse complement strand
CCCCCCCCCGTCCGGTCCTTCGGAGCGGTCAGTGCGCGACGGGACCCCGGGGGGAGTTGCGGTGAAGCACGAACCCGGCGACGTCGTGGCCGAGGTTCTCACCGGCCACCTGGTCAAGACGGGTGTGATTGCCGTTGTAGATCCGGCTCACGGTCGCCTCATGCGCCGCCTCGGAGAAGCTCACGAACGAGCGCGCGACGCCTGGAAGCGCCGGCGAGGTGACGGTGAAGCCAAAGTCGTTGCCGTAGATCGACGACAGGACGTCCGCGCCGGCGGCGCTGATGGTGCCGTGGGCCCCGGGGTAGGAGGGGTCGGGCGCGGTGGCCGAGAGCGGCGTCCAATTGGGGTCGGCGGCCGTGTCGGGGTTGCCGTCCGCGTCCGCGTTGCGGATCGCCGTCACCGGACGCCAGAGGTGGTAGGCGTACTTGGCGTCGTAGAAGGCGATCACCGAGTCGGCGAGCGTCAGGTCGAGCGCCGCGAACGTGCTGGCGTTCTGGGACAGGGTGCCGTGGCGCGCGAGCGCGGTGGTCTGCGCGATCTGGTTCCACGCCGCCCAGATCGGCGGGTTCCAGAACTGCCCGATTTGCGTCTGGTCGGGCGTCCGGGTCGAGCCCTGCGCCGCGCCGAGGGCCTTGATCTCGTTGATCGCGGCGGCGTACGTCGGGCTCGTGAGCGCCGGCGGCGGCGGGGGCCGGAACTGGTTGGCGCGGCGGATCACGAACGGCTTGACCCGCGGCCAGTGCGTGAAGACGGGCGGCGCGAAGGCGGGCGGCGTGAGCTGGTAGTCGCTCGCGCTCGTGCCCGGCTGGAACGGGACGGGCGAGGCGCTTGAGCCGTCGTTGGCGCGCCGGGCGAGCAGCTGCGCCGCTACGCGCTGACCGGCGCGGACGCCGGTCGCCTTGCGGGCGCCGCTCGGCACGCGCGCGAGCAGCGCGGCGTACTGCTGGTCGATCGAGGCGCGCAGGCTCGGGTAGAGCTTGACGAGGGTGTCGTGCGCCGCGGCGTCCGCGGCCGCCGCGACCGACGCGCCCTGCACGCTGTGCACGTCGGTCAGATAGCGCAGCCCGCTGTGGTCGATGGTGACGACCGCATCGTGGATCGCGGCGTGCAGCATCGCCAGCTCGTAGCTCGGGTGGACCGTGGTGGGCTGGTCGCCCGGGGTGGCCTGGACCTTCAGCAGGAACCGGTTCCACTGGATGACCGGATCGACGGCGGCGGGGGCCGCGTCCTGGGCGGCGCGGGCGCTCGACGCCGCGCCGCTCGTGGCCGGGAGCGCCGCGGCCACGGTGGCCGAGCCCAGGGCGGCGAGGGTCAACGTCCTCATCGCTCGTTTCACGATGGTTCTCCTGTGTGGGTGAGTGAGGGAGCTGCCAGGCCGCGGACATCGACCGGGTGATATCTACGACACGCTGTAATACTACAAGGCATCGTTGATGCCGTCAAGGCCTGCGCGACACGGGCGGTCGCACGGTGACGCCGCTACCGAGCCGCGCGCGAAGGGCGCGGTCAGCCGTCGGCGGACGTTCGGCGCGTCGTTGCGAGCGCCGGCCGGCGGGCGAGCGCCGCGGCGAGGCACGCGAGGACTGGCACGAGCGCCAGAACGAGGACGCAGGGCTGCGATGAGGCGATCGGCAGGTTGAGGGTGGCCTGGACCGAGGCGCTCGCGCTTGCCCGCCAGACGAGCGCGACGAGGGCGGCGATGGTCAGCAGGGCGGCGATCAGCAGCATCCGCGGCAACCGCCAGGCCCAGGGTCGGCCGAGGAGGGCGTCGACGCGCTCGGGCGAGATGCCGATCACGTGCCCCGTTGCGGTGGCGCCGATCGCCAGCATGGCCGACGCCAGCGGTCCGGGCGCGCCGTCGATCGCCTCGAGCGCCGCGGCGTCCGCCGTGAGCTCGGCCACGTCAGCGTAGCGGTCGTGCAGCGAGCGCAGCACCGGGAGGAAGAACAGCGCCTGGCACAGGACGCGACTGACGGCCAGCCGGAGCGGATCGCGCAACGCTCCGTGGTGCTGCTCGTGGGCCAGGACGGCCCGCAGCTCACTGTTCGACAGCCGCTCGAGCACCGCGGTGGAGACGTAGACGCGCGGGCGCAGCCAGCCCGCGCAGAACGCCAGCGGCGCCGCGGCGTCGACGACCAGCACGCTGGGATGAGCGGCCAGCGGGCCGGCGATGGGCAGCGCGCGCATCACGCGCCGGTGCGCGCGCAGCTGCCGCCACGCCGCTCGCACCGCGACCATCAGCACCGCGGCACCGAGCGCCGCGAGCCCGAGCAGCACGACGGCGGCCGCGTTGACCGTGGGGTAGGTGAGGCGCACGCCGGCGACATCCAGGCGGTGCGCCGCGGCCGGTTCGACATGGACCGAGCGCACGCCGGCCGCCAGCACGAGTCCGCACGCGCCCAGGCCCGCGGCGCCCAGCGCGACCTGTAGGCGGTAGACGCGCCAGGACTGCAGGCGCCGCGCTCGGACGTCAGCGCGCACGCGCCAGACGCTCAAGCGCTCGCCGGCGCTCGGGATCGAGGTCGGCCACCTGGCGAGCGAAATGCCCCAGCGCCACGTCGCCGAACGCGTCGACGAGGGCCGCCACCTCCGCCTGCGCCCGAAGATCGGCGTACTCGGCGCGCGTATGGACGGGACGGTAGAAGTCGGTCTTGCCCTCGCGACGGCGACTCAGCAGGCCCTTGCCGTGCAGACGGCCGAGGATCGTCATGTAGGTCGTGTACGCGCGCGGCTTGGACGCGGTTCGGTTCAGCGCCTCCATCACCTCGCGCACCGACGCCTCCTCGAGGTCCCAGACCGCGTCCATGACCTCGGCCTCGAGCGCGTGCAACGAGGGCGGAGGGGACGACGAATCTGGCATACGACACAAAGTAGTAGACGAGCCGCCGGCGCGCAAGCTGGCGCGCGACGACATCGCGGCCAGCGCCGCGACGGACGCTTGACTTCCGTCACGACGGACGGTAGTACTACAAAGCATCGTAGTTACTCTGACCCTTCACTCGAATCAGGAGACCGATCATGAGACGACTGTTCGCCGGCGGCATCGCCGCCGCGGCGCTCGCGGGGATCGCCGTCATCGCCGCCGGCTGCGGCGGCGCCACGCAGGCCAACACCACCGGATCCGGGTATGCCGTCGGCGGGGCCGCGCACACCGCGCGCGCCGCGACCGTCAGCACGCGGCACACCAAGCTCGGCACCGTGCTCGTCGACGGCCGCGGGCGGACCCTGTACCTCTTCGAGAAGGACAAGGCGACGGTCAGCAGCTGCAACGGCGCCTGCGCGAGCGTCTGGCCGCCGCTCATTACCGGCGCCAAGAGCGTCGCCGGCGGCGGCCTCCGAGCGGCCAAGCTCGGCTCCATCAAGCGCGCCGACGGCAAGACCGAGGTCACCTACGCCGGGCACCCGCTGTACACCTACGCCGGCGACGCCAAGCCCGGTGACGTCAAGGGTCAAGGCCTCGACCAGTTCGGCGCCGAGTGGTACGTCCTCGCGCCCAGCGGCCACAAGATCGACAACGATTAGCGCTGCCGCCTTCCCGTCACCATGCCGTCGCACGCCGCCGCCAGCCGGATCCGATACCTCGGCGCGCTCGCCCGGTTCGGCGTCGGCCTCGACCACCTCGAGCAGTTCTCCGTCCACCACTACTCGGCGATCCCGACCATCGGCACGCTGTTCGCCGTGAACTTCGCATCGGCGGCGGCGCTTGCCAGCGGCCTGGCCGCGCCCGCGCAGCGACTGCCCGGCCGCGCCGGGCGCGCCGCGGTGCCCCTGCTCAGCGTCAGCGGCATCGGCGTCGCCGCCGGGTCCCTCGCCGGCCTGCTGATCAGCGAGAACGCCGGGCTGTTCGGCTTCATGGAAACCGGCTACCGATCCTCGATCCTGCTGTCCATCGCGCTTGAGGTCACGGCCATCGGCCTCCTGAGCCTCCACCTCGCCGTGACCCGCCGCACGCGGCCCCGGCGAGCCGGACGCAACGGACCCGCCTCCGACATCACCGTGTCGCTGCCAATCGGCGGCGGCCCCCGGTCGTTCGTAACCGATCGGGTCTGTGAAGGACTATCGGACGTGGACTGCTTGCTGTCCGTACCTATGACACCGACCCCGCTCGGCGGGGCGCCGGATCACGCCGAGGAGCCCAGGAGCTGCCTACCGCCGCGCAGCGAGGAGGACACTTGACGGCTCTGCCCGAGGCCGCCGGCCTGTTCGAGACGCATCTGACGGTGAGCGACTTGGACCGCTCGATCGCGTTCTACCGGGACGTCGTCGGCCTGCCCCCTGCGCTGGAGCTGCCGGAGCGAGCAGCCGCGTTCTTCTGGATCGGCGGGCCGGGCGAAGCGATGCTCGGGCTGTGGTCGGTGGGAGCGGCGCCCATGGGGCTGTCGTTGCACATCGCGCTCAAGGCGTCGCTCGAGGACGTGCTCGGCGCCTGTGACGCCCTGCGGTCGATCGACGTCACGCCGCTCTCGTTCTTCGGCACGGAGACGGCGGAGCCGAGCGTGATCGGCTGGATGCCCGCCGCCGCCGTGTACTTCCGCGATCCCGACGGGCACCTGATCGAGTATCTGGCGATGCTGGAGGAGCCCGTGCGGCCAGAGCGCGGGATCGTTCCGTGGTCACGGTGGGCGAGCACCGATCCCGATGCCACGCGGGTTCGCGTCGAGCGTCACACGGGTCCGCGCGGCGAGCTGCGAGCGCTGTTCGAGGAGTCGGAGGATTCCGACCGCCAGCTGGCCGCCTACCTCGAAGCCGGGGAGGTGCTCGTCGCGATCGCGGGGGACCGGGTGGTGGGCCATCTGCAACTGGTCGAGACCGCCGCCGCCGATGCGTGCGAGATCAAGAACATGGCCGTCGAGGCCGCGCATCGCGGCCGCGGAATCGGCCGCACGCTGATCCAGGCGGCCATCGATCTCGCGCGCGCGCAGGGCCGCTCGCTGCTCACGGTCGCCACCGCCGCCGCCGCCGTCGGCAACCTGCGCTTCTACCAACTCGCCGGCTTCCGCATGCGCTCGGTCGAGCCGGACGCCTTCTCGCCCGCGACGGGCTATGCAGCAGAGACCATCATTGACGGCATCCGGTTGCGCGACCGCGTCTGGCTCGATCTCCACCTCGAGGCGGAGCGGCGATGACGGCCGCGAGGAGCACGACGCTCGCCGCGCCGGCGGCCAAATCGCCCCCCTTCTGCGACACCGCGCTGGCCGAGCGCATCGAGCGCGTCGAGGCGCAGCTCATCGCCAAGAGCAGCGACGCCGCCCGCCGTCGCAGGGCAGACGCGGCGGGCTTCGTGATCCCTCTCGCCGGCGGCGTGGCGAGCTTTCGCCGAAGCGGGCTCGCCGTTCAACAAGGTCGCGGGGCTCGGCTTCGGCGGCGTGCCGAGCGCGGCCGCCCTGGACGAGATCGAGCGGGCCTTCAGCGCCTGCGGCGCCCCCGTGCAGATCGAGCTCGCCCACCTCGCCGACCCCGCGATCGGCGCCCTCTTGACCGGGCGGGGCTATCGGCTCGCATCGTTCGAGAACGTGCTCGGCCTTGCCCTCACGGGCGAGCCAGAGCGAGTCACGCCACCCGGGGTCGAGGTCGGGCCGAGCGGCGACGACGAGTCGAAGCGTGGCTCGAGGTCGTGGCCGATGGCGTCGCGCACGCCGATACGCAGGGGGTGCCCTCGCACGAGGAGTTTCCGCGCGAGGTCGTCGCGAGGGCAGAGCGCGATTTCGCGGCGGCCGGCGTCATGCGCTACGTCGCGTTGCGCGACGGGGTCATCGCCGGCGGCGCCAGCTTGCACATGGCAGAGGGCGTCGCGCAGCTCACCGGCGCGGTGACCGCGCCCGCGCACCGCCGCCGGGGTGTCCAGACCGCGCTGCTCTCGGCCCGGCTCGCCGACGCGGCGGCCGCCGGCTGCGACATCGCCGCCGTCACCACCCAGCCCGCGTCCAAGTCTCAGCAGAACGTGCAGCGTCGGGGCTTTTTCCCCTGCGTCTGAGTTCGTGTCCGAAATCCTCCGTCTTTTCACGCCATCTCGTTTGACGTGGCCCGCCGTCCCCAGTCCAAGACCAGGCGATCGAAGTCGTGAGACGGCCGTGGCCGCGAGCGCCGAACGCGGCCACCTGCGCAGGGCGTGCGGGTGGCGCAACTCGTCGCGCAGCTCGGCCGCGGCGCCGAGGCGCGTGAGCACGTCGGCGAGCACGGCCTGCCCGCAGCGGCCCCCGACGGGGGTGTGGGTGCCGTCGCGCCGGCGCTGGCCGAGCGTGATGAACAGCGGCGCGTCCGCTGGCGCGGGTCATGCTGGGGGCGTGACTCGCGTGTTGATCATCACGGCCGACATCGGAGCGGGCCACGACCTTCCGGCCGAGTTGCTGGCGGATGCGATCCGCTCGCGCGAGCCGGGCGCGGACGTCGTGGTCGCGGACGGCCTGCAGGCAGCGGGCCGCGGCGCGCAGTTACTCGCGCGCGACGGAATGGAGACGATCCTGGAGCGGGCGCGCTCGCTCTATGACGTGCAGTACTGGCTGATCGCGCGCTTCGATCCGACGCGACGGCTCGGCGGTCTGCTGGCCATGGCGGTCGCCGCGGGAGGACTGCTCGCGCTGATCGCCCGCGAGCGCCCCGACGTGATCGTCTCCACGTACCCGGGGAGCACTGAGGTGCTCGGGCGGCTGCGGCGCTCCGGGCGGCTGACCGTGCCGTGCGTCTCGGCGATCACCGACCTCGCCGCGTTGCGCTGGTGGGCGCACCCGGGGATCGATCGGCACCTGATCACGCATGCGCAGTCGCGGGCCGAGGTGGAGGCGGTCGCCGGGCCGGGGGCGGACGTGCTGCACGTGCGCGGGTTCACGCGCCCGGAGTTCGAGGCGCCTCCGCCGCGCGCGGCGGCGCGGGCCGCGCTCGGACTACCGTTGGACAGCCCGGTGGTGGTCGTCTCGGGCGGCGGCTGGGGGGTCGGCGACCTCGAGCTGGCCGCGCGCACGGCGCTGGCGATCCCGGGAGTGACCGTGGTCTGCCTGTGTGGGAGCAATTCCGGCGTGCGCGCACGGCTGCGGCGAGATCTGGCGGCCGAGCCGCGGGCGCGCGTCGAGGGCTTCACGACGCGCATGTGCGACTGGCTGGCGGCCGCCGACGTGCTCGTGCACTCGACGGCGGGCCTCACCGTGCTCGAGGCGGAGTTGTGCGGAACCTGGGCGGTGTCGTTCGGCTGGGGTGTGGGTCATATCCGGCTCAACAACCGCGCGTACCGGCGCTTCGGACTGGCCGCCGTCGCCACCACGCCGATCGAGCTCGCCGCCGCCCTGCGCCAGGGTCTCGCCGCTCCGCGCGAGCGCCCGGACTGGTACGCCGAGCTCCCGGCGGCATCTGATGCGACGCTGGAGCTCATGCGTCATGGGACTCCGCAAGCAGTCCGCTGACGGCGCGCGCGGCGCCGAGTGCGAGCGAGCCGCCGACCACGAGGAGCAGCCCGGCGAGGATGACGGCGGGGTGCGTCCAGTGTTCGCCGGCGAGCAGCGGCGCGGAGACGACCGGCACGGCCGTCTGCAGCGCGAAGGCACCGGCGGCCACGCGGGCCGCGCCGACGCGCTGCAGCGCGCCCATTTCGTCAACGAGCCCGGCTCCCGCGACCGCGGCGGTGGCGACGCCCCAGCCGAGCGCTCCGCCCGCGCTGCCGATCTCCAGGTTGTCGGCCAGCAGCTTGGAGGTGATGCCCGAGGCCGCGTAGCCGCAGCCCGCGGCGAGCACGAGCGCCCCACCCCGAAGCCGGGCGAGCCACGGCAGCCCGGCGAGCAGCGCGAGCGGTCCGAGCACGGCGGCCAGGACCGCCGCGTCGGCGTCGACCCCCTCGCTCTCGGGCGCGGCCCAGGCCAGTATTGCCAAGCCGCCCGCGATCGCCGCGACCGCGGCGAGGTCCCGCGGCCGCACGGGTTCCCCCAGCATGCGGGCTCCGAGCACGAGCAGCAGCACGAGGCCGAGCGCGAGGGCGGGCTGCACGACGGTGAGCGGCGCCAGCGCGAGCGCGGCGAGCTGCAGCGGCCAGCCGGCGATCGCCAGGCCGGTCGCGGCGAGCCAGCGCGGGCGGGCCACGAGCCCGCGCAGGAGGCCGGCGCCCACCGTCCGCTCTCGCAGGGTCCGCGCCTCCAGTGCCTGCAGCGCCACCGCGCCGTCGAAGCACGCGGCCGCCGCGGCGGCCAGTGCGATCCCGCCGGCGAGCGACGCGGTGCTCATCGCGCCCCGGGCTCGACGGGATGATTCCGCGCGTGCGCACGGCAACCGCGGGCGCCGTCGGGCTCTGGTCGCTGCCCGCCCTCGCACCGATCGCCCCGCCAGTGGCGCGTGCGCTGCGGATCACCACCCGCATCGACCGCGCGAGCGCCGTAGCGCTCACCTTCGATGACGGGCCGCACCGCGAGGGAACGGCGGCCGTGCTCCAGGTGCTCCAGGCGGCGGGCGCGAAGGCGACGTTCTTCATGGTCGGCGAGCAGGTCCTGCGCTGCCC
This sequence comes from Solirubrobacteraceae bacterium, assembly GCA_044865965.1. Classification (GTDB taxonomy): domain Bacteria; phylum Actinomycetota; class Thermoleophilia; order Solirubrobacterales; family Solirubrobacteraceae; genus Solirubrobacter. The sequence continues at coordinate 11,140 of JBIOTP010000199.1, read as the reverse complement.
GGCGCTCGCCGCCGAGGTCGTCGCGGCGGGGCATGCGGTCGCGGTACACGGGCACCGCCATCGCAACCTCCTGCGGCTCTCGCCCGCCGCGATCGCCACCGACCTCGATCGCGCGGAGGCCGCGATCGCCGCGGCCACCGGCGTCCTGCCCGCCCTGCACCGCCCGCCGTTCGGCATCTACTCCTGGCCGGCGCTGCGTGCCGTGCGCGCCCGCGGTTGGGTGCCGGTGCTCTGGTCGCGCTGGGGCCGTGACTGGACGCGCGGCGCGACGCCCGGGGGGATCGCGGCGAAGGTGTCGGACGGCGTGCGTCCGGGCGACGTCCTGCTGCTGCACGACGCCGATGACTACAGCGCGCGCGGGAGCCACCGGCGGACCGTCGCCGCGCTGCCGCGGGTCCTGGAGGCGGTGGCGGCGGGCGGGCTCGACCTCGTGCCCCTCGGTCAGCCCTCGGGCCGGTAGTAGAGCGGCACGCACCAGTGGTGGCCGGCGACCCAGTCGGAGTTCGGCAAGACGTCCGGGTGACCCATGATGCGGTGGCACGGCCTGTCGTACACCCTGCCCGTCGAGCGCTCGATCGGGTCGAAGACGATGTACTTGTAGAGCCCGGAGACCATGCCGTCGGGCAGTTCAAGGCGCCCGGGATGAGCCGGGTCGAGCCAGCGCCGCGCGGCCGAGTTCTTCCAGGCGACGATCTCCTCCATCCGCTCCGCTTGGACCAGTCCGAGGGCGGCCGTGAACTCACTCAGCCGCAGGTTGAGCCCCGCGACGGCATGTTCGGGCTTGCCGTAGTTGCGGAACGCGCGCGCGAAGTCCAGCAACTCGGCATGACGCGACACCAGCATCCCGCCCTCGCCTGTGGAGACCGTCTTGGTCGCGTAGAAGGACCACAGCCCCGCATCGCCCCAGGAGCCGGGCCGGCGCCCGTGCCAGCCGGCGCCGTGGGCGTGCGCGCAGTCCTCGATCAGGAAGATCCCTTCGGACCGGCACAGGGCCGCGATCCGCTCGATCTCGAAGGCGATGTGGCCGCCGACGTGGACGACGATCGCCGCGCGCGGACGGTGGCGCGCGACCTTGGCCTCGAAGTCCGCGAACGACATGCACAGATCGAAGCGGTTGCAGTCCACGAACCGCACCGTCGCGCCGGCATGAACCGCGGCGAGCGGTGTCGCCATGAACGTGTTGGACGGGCAGAGGACGGTCTCGCCCCGCACGGCGGCGTACTCGAGCGCGGCCAGCGCCGCGCCCGTCCAACCCGAGAACGAGACGGCGTCGAGGCCGTTCCAGGCTCTCCACGCGGCCTCGAAGCGCTCGGTGAGCGGCCCCTGAGACCAGCGCTGGGAGGTGATCACCTCGTCCCACAGCGCGTGCAGCCGTGCGCGATCGCGCTCGTCGAAGCCGATCGCGAAGCGCGCGAGCGCCTCGGCCGTCGCCGCGCTGGTCACTCGCCCGGCACGCCTAGCCACGCGGGCAGCGGCGGCCGGCGGCCGACGAGCCGGCTCGCGATTCCCGCCGAGACGGCCACGAGCGCGAGAACGACCGCGTGTCCGTGGCCGAAACGCTCGAACAACGGCGGCCACGGAAGGATCGCCAGCGCCAGACACGCGACGACGCCCGTCCAGAGCGCGATCCGCAGCAGCCTCGCGCCGGCGTCGTCCCAGGGGAACCCCCCGGCCAGCACCAGCGGCAAGAGCAGAATCAGCGTCCCGAGAAAGGTGTCGTAGGTGTCCATGTCCGCATCGGCGGGGGTGAGCGACGCGACTCCGAGAATCATGGCGGCTGTCGCGAGCGCCCAGACGAGCGCCAGTACGCCTCGCCGCAGGATCGTGGCGACCGGGACCCGTCGCCGGGTCGTCGCTACCGGCGCCGACGTGGCGGCTTCACGATGCCACTCCACGTAGCGCCGGACACCCTCGCCGAACGGCGTCGTCGGACGCCAGCCCAGTTCGGCCGCGGCGCGCTCCCCGCTGACCGGTGCACCGGCGAAGTCCCCCGTGCGCCCCGCCGCATACTGCAGCTTGACATCGCCGACCACCGCCCGCACGGCCTCGGCGATCTCGCGGATCGTGACGTCCTCGGCGCCCACGAGGTTGTACGTCTGGTTGACGGCGACCGGAGCCAGCGCGCGCACCACGCCGCCGGCAAGATCCTCCACATAGACGAAGCGCCGCGACTGCGAACCGTCGCCGGCGATGATCAACGGCTCCCCCGCCAGCGCACGCCGCACGAAGGCCGGGACCACGGCCGCCGGCCGGGCCCGGGGCCCATAGGGGATGCCGAAGCGCAGGATCGTGAACTCGACGCCGTAGAGCTCGCCGTAGGCATGGCAGTACATCTCGCCGGCCAACTTCGTCGCGGTGTAAAGGTGCGCCGGCGGGAACAACGGCAGCGACTCGTCGTAGTACTCGGCCGGCGTGTCCGAGTAGGCCCAGATCGTCGAGGCGTAGATCACGCGACGCACGCCGCTGCGGCGCGCAGCTTCGAGCACGCGCAGCGTCCCCCCGGCATTGCGGCGTTCTCCGTCCAGCGGGTCGGCGAGAACCTCGGCGACGTCCGCCGCGGCCGCTAGGTGGATGACCGCGTCACACCCGCACATCGACTCGCTCAGCCGGTCCAGGTCATCGAGATCGGCCCTTACCAGCAACCCGGGATGGCGGACAGACGGGCGCGCGTCGAAGATGCGCGGCCGATATCCCGCTGCCAGCAGTGCATCGACGACGTGCGAGCCGATGAAGCCCGAGCCGCCCGTCACGAGAACGACCGAGCCAGAAGTCATGGCGGCACCCTAACGCCGGACGATGAATGCACTGCTGCCGCGCGTGGCCTGCGGGGCGCCTACGGTCAGGGCTTCTTGCGGATCACCTTGCCGGAAGGGGCGAGCACGTACCACAGGCCGCCGTTGAGGTTGAGAGCCTGTCCGGTTGCGGTGCCGGGGGACGTGTCGGAGACGTAGGCGTACAGTGGCCATCCGGAATAGGTGGCAACCCGTCCGCCTTCGGGATCGGGGTCGCTACCCAGCAGCGAGGACTTCGCCTGACCTGAGGCGACGGGCTTCTCGCCGCCCGACAGCTTCAGCGGCGGCCAAACCGCCGCGCACGAGCCCACGCAGGTGACCTTTCTACGCTTGTCCGGTACGAACATGTAGAGGGTGCGGCCCTGGCCGTTGACCAGCACCGGACCCAGCCCGGGCAGTTTCTTGGTGGAGACCTGCACCGCCGCCGCGGTGGAGGTGGTCGGTGTGGCGGTCGCCGACTTGTGCTGCTTGCTCCCGCCGCCTCCGCAGCCCGCCGTGGCAAGGGCGACGGCAGGCAGCATGAGTATCGCCGCTAGCTTCTTCACAGCGATCCTCCTTCCCACGTCCGATCGCGGCTGAGTCTCCCGCGATGCAACCTGGCGCAGATGAAATGACGAGGAACGCCAGTGCGCGCCCACGGGCGTGATGTCCTGCTCGACGCGGGCGCTATCTGAGCCAGGCCGGGTCTGACGGAGACCTCGAAGCCATGATTCTGTCCTGGGGAGAGGAAGGGTGTGTGCGATGCCTGCCCCGAGGAAGTACCCGGACCTCGCGGAACTCACCCTCCGCGGCGAGCTTGGGCCAGGCGACGTAGAAGGCGCAGCGCGTAGCGAAGTAGAGGATCGAGTCAGCTGCGTAGAAGAACATCTCCTCTGGCGGCGCCTCGCCGATGAAGAGCACACGCACCTGCTCCGGGCGATAACGCCGCCGCAGCCGGTTGGTTCGCGAGCGCGCCATGGATCCCAGGGCTAAGGTCGGCGGCGGGCCGGGTCGTGCTCGGCGGTGAGCTTGGCGACGGCGTCGACGCCGGGGCGGGCGTACTTCTGCAGGGAGCGCAGGCTGGTGTGGCGGCTCTTGGCCATCAGCAGCGGCAGCGCGACGTTCTGCTCCGCGAGATGGGTGAGCGCGGAGTGGCGCAGCTGGTGCAGCGTCCAGCCGCCGGTCGCCTCGGCGAAGCGCTCCTGCGCGCGACGGTAGGACAGCCGCGCCCGGCCGGTGTGCGGGCACAGATCGACCGTCGCCGGCGCTCGGCTCGCTGTTGGTCGCCGGTCGGCGAGAAACACAGGCCCGCTGGATCGGCCGGCGACCAAGCGGGACAGCCGATGTCCGGCGCCGGTCTGCCAGTGCAGATAGTCGAGCTCGCCGTTCTTGCCACGGATCGCGGCGCGCCGGTTCGGCAGGTCGAGATCCTCGACGTTCAGCGCCAGCGCTTCGCTGGCGCGCGCGGCGGTCTCATAGAGCAGCCGCCAGAGCGCCTTGTCGCGGAGGTGCACGTCGCGGCGCGCCCACAGGCGCTCGAGCGCCGCCTTCGGGAGTGCACGCGTGCGGTCGGCGGGCTCGCGCCGGCGGTCGAGCTCGACGTGCAGCTCGGGCATCAGGCCGTGGCGACCCGCATAGGCTAGGAAGACCGCACTGTCGCGGCGTGCCGGTTCCAGGTCGCCGGCGCGACGATGCCCCAGCGCAGATGGGCGGCGGCCTCAATCGTCGCTGCGGTCGGCTTGGCGCCGGGCGGCGTCCAGCGCCGTGATCAGCGCGGTAAGGGTGAGCCGGTAGGAGCGCCTAGTCTGCAGGCTCAGCCCAGGCTGAGAGAGGAACGCATCGACAGCCGCCGTGAGGTCGTCGCGGAGCTTGTCGCGGGAATGCGCGCGTTTGGCGCGCTCCGAGCGGTGGCCATCGCCGCATTCTGCCGTGGGAGCCGGATGGTGTTGTCGCGGGGAATGGCCTATTCCCCGCGACAGGCGGCAGCGCGGGTCCGGCCAGTAAGGGCGTGCGGCGATGGGCGACGCCTAAGCGTCGAGCTGTCGGTGCGGCGGGTGCCCGGTGTGGTGGCGGGGCGCATGGGCCGCGATCGACGAGCCGTCGACGCCGATCGCCGAGCACCGCGCGGCGGTCGTCGTCTCCGTCGCCGGCGAGGAACGCCTCGAGCTTGTCGCCGGCGGCGCGATGCTCGACGACGATCTCGCCCACCCAGCGCCTGTCGCTGGCGCGGGTGCGCGGGCGAGCGCTTGGCGCTCCAGCCATTGGTCGTAGTCCCCGAGGGCCTGCTCGGCGTGCACACGCGGATCTTGTCGGAACGGGCTCGCGGGCCCTGTCATGCGACGGGTGTGAGGTGCGCGCGGCGGGCCCGCCGAGGCGAGGGGGTGCGTCCGGCGAGCGCGTGGAGCTCGCGGTCGAGCGCGGCGGGCAACCGCTCGACGTCGGGGAGCGCGTGCGGGTCGGCGTAGAGGCCGAAGAAGACGTGGTCGCGGTAGCTGAGGATGCCGATCGCGAGCGCGTGGTCGTCGGCGATCGGCACCACGGGGTAGCACTCGGTGAGCTCCGCGCCGAGCACGGTGACCGGGATCTTGGGGCCGGGCACGTTGGAGATGGTGAGGTTGTACATGCGCGCGCCGGCGGCGGCGCGCGCCAGCGGGCCGCGCAGCGGGATCGGCAGCTGGCCGGTGGCGGCCAGCAGCGCCGCTGTGCCGTCGGGGCGGCCGGCCTGCTTGAACCTGCGCGTCTGCGCGCGCACACGCGCGCGGCGCTCGGCGGGCGCGGCGGCGTCGACCGGTAGATCGATGAACGCCAGCGAGATCCGGTTGCCGGGCGTGTCGCGGTCGCCGCCGGTGCGGACGCTGACGGGCACCATCGTCTTCAGCGCGCGCGGCTGCTCGCCGCGCTCGAGCGCCAGTCGGCGCAGCGCGCCGGCGATCGCTGCCAGGCAGACGTCGTTGAGCGTGACGCCGGCGGGGCGCCTGGCGCGCTGCGCCAGCTCCAGCTCGGCGCGGTGGCCGACCAGCGTGCGCTGCGGACCGATCGGCACGTTGAGCGCCGAGCGTGGCGCCGGCGGCAGCAGGTCCTCGCGCACCGCGAGCGCGGCGCGCCGCAGCGTGGCGGCCAGCGCGGCGCTGCGCCCGCGCGGTCGCGCGAGCAGCCGCCCGGTCTCGCGCGCGGCGCGCAGTGGCGTCACCGCCGCCCCGGCGAGCGCCTCGGCCGCCAGCCGCGCGGCGCTCGGGGGCGCCCGCACGACCGGGTCGTCGCGTCCGCGCGCGGGGTCGTCGAGGTCGAACAGCAGCAGCGCGAGCTCGACCGCGGCCAGCCCGTCGACCATCGCGTGGTGCATCTTGCCGACCACGCCCGCGCGACCGTCCCGCAGCCGCGGCACCAGGCAGACCTCCCACAGCGGCCGGCGGCGCTCCAGCGGCCGCGACAGGAACGCGTCCCTGAGCGCTCCGAAGCGCTCCAGCGTGACCACCTCCTCCGGGCCGCTGGCGGCCGACACGTGCGCGGCCGGCTCGAACGCGGGATCATCCACCCAGCGCGGCTCGCCGAGGCCGAGCGCCGGGAACGCCAGGCGCTGGCGGGCACGCGGCGCGCGGTGCAGGCGCGCCGCGACATGCTCGCGCAGCAACTCGACCGACGGCCGCGCACGATCCGCGCGCGGCGCGAGCAGCGCGCTCCAGCCGACGTGCATGTGGGCGCTGGCGGACTCCAGCCGCAAGAACGACGCATCCACCGGCGTCAGGCGCGCACGCATCAGCTCTCCTCTCCCGTCCTCAGCCAACGCACGGGCCGCAGCGAGCGCGCAATCGCGCGCCCCCGTCGCCGCCCGAGCCGAGCCGGGGACCCTAGCGACTTCCCGCGGATAAACGGGCGCGCGGCCGCGGCGACCGGCTCATCAGCCCGCTGCTGCCCGGGTTCGCTGTCGACATCGCACGCGTCTTCCTCGCGTAGCCGAGACGTCGGCCACCGCCAGTTGCCATAACAGCTCGCCGTGCGGCGGTCGAGTTCGACGCTGCAGCGCGGCTCCCGCCCCCTCACTTGTCATAAGGAACCTTAGCGGGCATCGAAGGAAGGCGCCGAACGCGCAAGTCGGCGCCGCGCCCGGCGCACCACCGCCGTCAGCTCGCAGACTCCCACCAAGACGTCGTGCGAGCGTGCGCGCGCTCGGTGGATGCGGGCCTCGTGGCCGCATCGGCCTCAGCGTCGCGCGCTGGCCGCCCGGCTCGCTCGTGGCCGCAGCCCAGTTGATGCCATAGGGCCCGTCGAGGAGTTCGAAAATCTTCGCAAATAGCGAGCAACTCGAGACGGGATATAGCACTGCTATGCAGGCATTTTCCATCGACCGGCTACGGTGACTCGCGAGGCGCTGATCGAGCCGGCCCTTGATTCTCGAGCTTGCGCCGGAGGCGGCCCGCGACTCCCCTCGTATCGGAGCGCGGGCCGGACACCGGTGTAAAGGGCGACTCCCCTCGTATGGGAGCGCCTAGGTAGCGAAGGCCCGGGCTGTCCCCCCGGGTCTTCGCGTGCATTCGCTTCCAGTGTGCCACGAGCAGCGATCGACCAGCGGTGCGGTGATCTTGCAGCAGGCGCCGGGTTCGGGTCAGTGGAGGTCGCGCTCGCGGGCGGCAGCCCACTCGCGCCGCGGCCGCTCCCGCCCTGCGCGCACGGCGTCGGCCGCGACCCATCGCCTCCCGGGGGCCCCGACGCACGCGTAGCTGTCGCGACCTCGCGCAGCGACCAGCGGCGCTCCGTGGTCGATCCTCGCGCTACATCAACAAGCCCCGCGCGGTCCCGTCGTCATAGGGGCATTAGCGGGCGTTCCAGCGGACGGCGCGTCGGTACGAACCGTCCCGGGTGGCCGACATGATGCTCCGCGAGGCGATGACCGAGGCGAAGATTCAGGAGGAGTGCAACGCCGCCCTGGCGGACGCGGGGCTCACGCGCGACCAAGTGCGGTTCTACCCGCTCGCCGCGCTGCGGACCGAGGGCGGCGACATCGGAGCGGCGTGGTTCCGTCCCTACATGGAAATTAAGCCGGACGCTCGCGGGTTCCCCGGCGACTACGCACAGCGCGACGAGGCCAACCAAGACGACAACCAACCCCGGCATCGCATCACCGTCCCGGCCGAGCCGAGCGATCGAGCGACCTTCGCGGGACTCGTTCGTCACGAGCTTGAGCACGCCCGCCAATTCGAGACGGGCGCCGGGATCGTCGACCTCCACGACTTCATCGAGTATGCGGTGCTGCCCGAGGTCGCTGGGGAACTCAACGAATGCGCAGGGGCGCTGATCAACTCGATGCCGGACGAGATCGACTGCAACGCGGCGGCGTCGGTCTACGTCGCCAGCCGGTTCAGCGCGGCCGAGGTCCAAGCGATCAGGGACGGCCTGCGGCGAAACCTCGCGTGCTCGCTGATCCCGCCGGCGCCGCCCGAGACGCTCGCAGCGCGCATGGTCGCGTTCGCGTTCATCTACCGCGAAGCCGTCGAGCGTTACGCCAGTCGCAGCAACTTCACCGCCGCTTCGATCCTCGGCGCCGTCCACGGATACGCGCCCGCGCTCTGGGCGCGGCTCGAAGAGGGTCTCCGGCCCTCGACCTAGCGGCACGTCCAGAAGCCCTCCCACATTCCGCTCAGGTGGCTCTGCTGCCGCTCGCGGCCTCTAGTGCGGCGCCCACACGATCGCGCCAGCGGTACTGCGCGGGATGGCTGCCGGCGGCGCAGCTGGATCAGAGTAGACGTAGGAACCGTTGGCGGGCGTCGCGACGACGTACGGAGCTCACGTCCGGCGAGCGTGCGCATCGGCGGCGGTTGCCCGCTACCTACCTAGGCCGCCGGCTGGCGCTCAGAACAGCGGCACGTGCCCATGCTCGGTGAGCGTCATTTGCAGCTCGCCGTAGAGCGTCTCTCGCCTGAGGGCGGGTCGCACGCAGGTCAGGTGGTCGAGCATCGCGGCGCCTTGCTCGTCGGCGAGTGCGACGCGGATCAGGGTCGATTGCCAGGCAACGTCGTCGTCGGCGGTGTTCGCGATCACCCGCTCCAGCAGCGCTTCGTGGTCCGGATCGGCGACGAGCAGCATGTAGACGCTCTGGCCGAGCTCGCCGCGGTGCCACATATCGGGCGCGGGCGCAGCGACGAGGAACTCGGCCTCATCCAGTTTCCAGCGAAACGTTGCGGCGACTTCGGCGCGGATCGGCGCGGGCAACCACGTGCTGTCGGTCCAGTGGATGTCGGGGTGCGGCGTGACCATCGCCAGCGCCTGGATCGCCGTCCAGGAAGCGTCCACGTCGGCCATCCAGCGCAGGCATGCGCGTAGGAGCTTCAGCGGCCGGGCATCCGAGCGGGCGAGCGCGAAGCAGTCGTAGGCGGCAGCGGCCTGGCGGCGCGGGTCCTGGCTCACGAGGTCCAGCGCGGGCGGGAAGGTCTGCGCCCGAAGTTGGCGCCGGACGTGCTCGGCCCACTCCTGGACGGTGTTGGCGTCGAGCTGGTTCTTGCGCGGTATCGGGCAGAACGACGGCGTGGCGCCGTCAGGCAACCTCCGCGTCCACGTGGACAGGTCCTCCCAGTGCAGGCCGCCGGTGTCGGGGTCGTGCACAATCCCGTAGATCGGCACCGAGGAGCCGCGCCAGAGCGCCCGGTGGTTGGCGTCGCAGGGGATCTTGTAGTCGTTGCCGTGCCGGAAGCTCGCGCCGGACTTGATCTGAAGCGCGACGAGATCGCCCACGAAGACGCCGCCCCGAGAGACGTCCACGTAGGCGTCCTTGCCGATGTCGTTCTCCAGCGGCACGTCCTGGAAGCCCAGGCCGGCGGCGTCGAACAGCGTGCGGGCGGCGTTCACTCCAGCCTTCTCGGTCTTGCGGTTCGAGCCGCCGGGGAGCTGCATGCCGTCGGACAACCCCGCGGATGCTGGCAGGCGATCAGGCGGCGAGCGGCGGCGCGATTGCGGCGACCAGCCCATAAGCTTCGTTAGCGAGCGTTTGAGACAAGGCCCGCGAAGACGCCCGCTCCCGCCGCCCTGGCTTCTCGACGCGCGTCCAGTAGCCGGACGCCAAGGACTGCGCCCTGGTGCTGCCGGGCAGTTGACAGTCGTGGTCGAGTTCAGCGCCGTCGCGACCGCCGCGCTGCGTGCCGTGCAGGACGCGATCCTTCACGAGCCGCATCGGGCGCTGACCGCCGGCGAGCTAACCGACGCGGTCGGCGTCGACCGCCGGGTGCTCGATGCGGCGCTCGGGGAGCTCGATGACGCTGGGCTGATCCGGCTGCGCGGCGACGTCAGCACGCATCGCAGCTCTGTCGAGCTGACGGATGCCGGCGAGCGCGCCCTGGATGGCATCGGCTGAATCGCGGACGTCGCGCGTGCTCGCGACGCGCCGCGGCTTGTCGGTGCGTCCGTTCGGATCGACCGGCCTGGTGGCGCCGATCGCGTCGGCGATCTCGGGGGCTGTGCGGCCGCGCGCCGTGGCGTCGAGACCGTCGCGGACGCCCTCCGGGCCACACGGGCGGCCGGCTCGAGCCGGGTGGCTCTCGGACCGTCCGTTGGGGGTCGCCGCGGGAGTTCCGACCGCCGGTCGATGGCCCGCCGTCGCGCCGGTTGCGAGTGTGTGAGCGGGCGGTCGCACGCCGGCACCGGCGGCCGGCATCTCTCCTCCCCGGTACGGCCGGTGCGGGCTCGCCCTGGGTCGCGAACCGGGCGCCGCGGCCTCCCGACAGGGCCGGCCGGGTGGCGTGGGGATCCACGCCCCGGGAAACGACCAGCCCGGCGAGCCGGCACGTAGCCCGGCCCGCCCACCACCGTGCGCAAGGCCTCGCCATTCGTCTAGCCCCGGCGGGCCGGGCGCCGAACCAGGATCCGGTGCGTCAGCCGCCGCCGGTTCGCGATCGCCGACGGCGTCGTCGCGCTGGCCCTGTTGGCGATGGCGTTCGTGTACGGCGGCGTCGGCGCCGCCCTCGTGATCGGCGGCGCGCTCGGCCTCGGCGACATCGCCGGCTGGTACTCGCTGCGCACCCACCGCCGGTAGCCCGTCGTCGCCGCGACGGCGCACACGGGCCCGCGTGCGGCGCGGCCGAAGACCCCCCAAAGGTCTCTCATATCAGCGCCGAGACCGTAGGTAGAACGGCGCCGTGCCCACCGGCGCCCCGACGCGCGTCTACGTCGTCGATGCCCACCCGTTGTTTCTGGCCGCCGTGGTGGAGGCGATCGGCGCGCGGCCGGAGCTGGAGTGCATCGGTTCTGCCACGACCGGCCCGGACGCGCTCGGGGGCATCCGCGCGCTGCGGCCCGACGTCGCGGTGCTGGACCTGCGACTGCCCGCACTGAGCGGGCTGGAGCTGCTGCGCCTCGCGACGGCAGACGGCGCACCGACGCGG
>JBIOTP010000198.1:0-4221 GCA_044865965.1 Solirubrobacteraceae bacterium | reverse complement strand
TCCGGCGGCGCCGGCCCGCGCCTGCCGGCACCCGGCAGGCGCACACGTGCCACCAGCATGCGAGCGCCTGCCGTGCACCGGCAGGCACGACCCGGCATCCACCGGGTTATGCGCCGAACTTCCGGCCGGAACCACCTAAACGGAGTCAGACCCCGTTTAGGTTTCGCGGAACGACGCGAGCCGCCAGGTGCGGCGGCGCAGCTCGCGCTTGACCTCGCGGATGTAGTCCTCGGCCGGCGGCGTGTGCCAGCGCCCCGTGAACCACGCGCCCAGGCATCCCCAGAGGTCGCCGGAACGGTAGGCGCGGCCGTGCTCGACGTCGTTGAGCCAGCGCATCTTCCCGTCGTAGTAGGCGCGGATGATCGCGCCGTAGTAGTCGGCGTTGAACGCGGTGGACGAGCGCGCGAGGCTCGCGCAGCAGTGGAACGGGCGGCGGATCTGGTAGAGGCCGAACGAGTCGCCGTCGTCGCCGATCGTGCTCATGCGCCAGTAGGACTCGACGACGGCGGCGGCGCGCATCACGTCCTCGTCGATGCCGTGCTTGTGCGCCGCCCACTGGATGATCTCGTCGGTCGTGCCGCGGAAGCGGCCGGTGACGCGCGCCTTGTAGGGCATGTCGCTGTGGCGGCGGAAGAAGCGCAGCTGGGCGGCGGTCGGCACCGTGCGGTTGGGCTTCGCGTTGGCCGGCCGCGGCTCGAAGCTCGAGCGGTGCACGAGCCGCGCTGCGGCGGCGTCCGACAGCGGCGGGGAGCCGACGGGGCGGGTCCGCGCCTGCGCCGGGGCCGCGAGCAGCGCGAGCAGGACGGCGGCGGCGATCGCGGTTCGCACGGCGCGTTCCATTGAAGCGCGCCTCGCGGGACTATGGCGGCCGCCCGGCGGGGTCATCGGCTGAGCGCAGCGTGATGACCAGCACCTCGGGCGGGGCGAGCAGCCGGACGGGGATGCCGCTCGTGCCGACGCCGCTCGTCACCAGCAGGTGGCGACCGTCCTCGACGATGTGCCCGCGCGCGTAGCGCTCGCCGTAGTGGGAGGGCAGCATCGGGCGGCGCAGCACGGGGATCGCGACCTGGCCGCCGTGCGTATGACCCGCGAGCGTGAGCGCGACGCGCTCGGGGACGTGCGGGAACATGTCGGGGTCGTGCGAGAGCACGATCACGGGCGCGTCCTCCGGCACGTCGGCCAGGGCGGCGCCGATGTGCGGCGCGCGGTGGCGCATGTCGCCGAGACCGGCGACCCAGAACGGGCCGCCGCCGGCCACGAGCTCGACCGCGCGGTCCTCGAGTACCGTGATGCCGACGCGTGACATCGCCCGCCACATGCGGTCGCCCGAGTTGCGCCAGTCGTGGTTGCCGATCACGCTGATCGTCCCCAGCGGCGCGCGCAGCGCGCCCAGATGCCCCGCCACCACCTCGGGGGCGAGGTCGCGGCGCCAGTGCTGGCTGGCGTCCAGGTGGTCGCCGAGCAGCAGGTGGACGTCCGGGTTCCGCGCGTTCAGCGCGTCGACGACGCGCGCGACCGCCGCCAGGCCCGCATGCGGCACCCCCGCGTGCAGGTCCGACAGCACGCCGGCGCGCAGCCCGTCGAGCCGCGCCGGCCAGCGCGGCAAGTGGAACTCGAGCTCCCGGACGACGAGCCGCCGCGGCTCGATCCAGGCGCCCCACACCGCGAGCGCCCCGGCCGCGGCGGCGGCCGCGGCGTAGACCGCCCTCACACCTGCTCCCCCACGCCGAGCCATGCCGGCCGCCCTCACGCCGGCTCCCCACGCCGAGCCATGCCGCCCGCCCTCACGCCAGCTCCTCGCGGCGCGGCATCCCTTCGCGCGCCCCGGCGGACCGCGTTGAGAGCGCGGCCGCGGCCAGCGCGAACCGCGCCGCCTCGCGCAGCGGGCGCCCGGCGGAGAGCTCGGCCGCGAGCGCGCCGTTGACGGTGTCGCCGGCGCCCGTCGTGTCGACGACCTCGACGCGCGGCGCGGGCAGCCGCTCGAGCTCGACGTCGAGCAGCAGCGCGCCGTCGGCGCCGAGCGTGACGAGCACGGCCGCCCCGGACCGCTCGCGCAGCGCCCGCGCCGCGGCCGCGGGATCGTGCTCGCCCGTGAGCTGCGCGGCCTCGGCGGCGTTCGGCGTGAGCAGCGGGGCGGCGGCCAGCGCCCGCTGGGAGAGCGGCCGCGCGGGCGCCGGGTTCAGCACGACCATCCAGCCGGCGGCGGCCGCCGCCTCCGCGCCCGCGACCACCGCCACGTCCGGCACCTCGTGGCCGAGCAGGACAACGCCGCGGGAGGCCGCGCCGGCCGACGCCGCTGGGCCGGGGTCGGAGCTCGCCGCGGGGGTGAGGTCGGTGGGCGCGGCCGGGCTGGGGTCGGTGGGCATGGCCGGGCTGGGGTCGGTGGGCGCGGGGGTGGGGTCGGTGGGCGCGGCCGGGCCGGGGTCCTCGGGGTCGCCGGCTGCGCGGTCGGCGAGCAGCGTCGTGAGCGACGCGGCGACGGCCTCGCCGGTCAGCTCCGCGTTCGCGCCCGAGGCGACCGAGATCTGGTTCTCGCCGGACGCGTCGACCGCGATCAGGGCAACGCCCGTCGGCACGCCGTCCAGGCGGGCGACGTGGGTGACATCCACGCCCTCGGCGCGCAGCTCGCGCAGCGCCTCGTCGCCGAGGTCGTCGGCGCCGACTGCGCCCACGATCGTCACGTCGGCGCCCAGCCGCGCGGCGGCGACCGCCTGATTGGCGCCCTTGCCGCCGCCGTGGCGGGCGAAGCGGCCCCCGCTGACGGTCTCGCCCGGCGCCGGGAGCCGCTCGACCGAGACCACGAGGTCGGCGTTGATCGATCCGACGACGACGACGCGGGCGCCCGGCACGGCCCGCAGCCTACGCGTCCGTCACGAGCCGAGGGAGACGGCGTTCGCGGGCAGGGCGGCGGTCAGGAGCCGAGGGTGACGGGGGCGCCGACACGGGGGCGGTCAGGAGCCGAGGGTGACGGCGGCGGCCGCCACGGCTGCGGTCACGGTGACCACGGCCAGCGCCGGGATCAGCGCGGGGCGGTCCTCGGAGCGGCGGCCGCGGGCGTAGGAGACGGCCGCCGCCGCGGCGATCAGCGACCCGCAGGCGACACCGATCACGGTCCCGGCGCGCACGAGCAGCGCGGCGACGATCGCGAGCGCCAGCGCCGAGCGCTGCCACGCCAGCGCGGTCCGCTCGCGCCAGAGGCCCTTGTCAGGCATGGACCGCGTCCACCAGCACGAGGATCGCGACGGCGACCGCCACGATCGCCAGACCGTAGGCGAGCAGCCGCGGCGGGCCGGCGCCCGGCAGCGGCTGGTGGAGCCGCATCGCGCGCTCGTTGGCCTCCCAGCGGCGGTAGCTCGTTGCCGCCAGGGCGCCCCCGAGCACGATCGGCGGCAGCGCGACGCACAGCCGGATCGCCTCGGAGTCGAAGGTCAGCAGCTCGCCGGCGGCCAGGCCGCCGCCGATCAGCGCGAGCGCGGTGCGGTTCCATGCCAGGTAGGTCCGCTCGTTGGCGAACGTGAACCGCGGATCGGGATCCTCGCCGACCTCCCGAAGCGGAGTCCGCGCCATGGCCGCACCGTATCTTCCCGCGGATGCTCCGCGTCCCCGTCGCCGCCGCCCGCCGCCTCGCGGTCGCCAACCAGGGACTCGCGGGGCCGGCGCCGCGCCGGCGGACCGACGAGGCGGCCCCGCTCGAGACGTGCCGGCGTCTGCGCTGCTTGCAGCTCGACCCGACGAGCGTCGTCGCGCGGTCGCACCTGCTCATGCTGTTCGCGCGGCACGGCCCGTTCGACGAGACGCGGCTGGAGCGGCTCGCCTACGAGGATCGCGCAACCAGGGCGCGCAGCTCGAGGATGTGTTCGGGCGCGATCCAGGCCTGCGGCAGTCGCCGCTCGAGCAGCGGGTCGCGCAGGTGGCGGGCGTCGCGCTTGTCGGTCTTGGCGCGCCGTTCGGGCCGCGCGCCGCCGTTGTGTCGGCCGGCTCGGCCGGCTGCACCGTGGCGCCGGCGCGTTGCACCTCCCCAACGACGAACCGCCAGCCGGTGGTCGCTTCCACCGCGGCCTCGACATCCTCGCCCGCCCAGCGGCGCACGAACATGCGCAGGGTCGCGCGGTCGGCGGGCGCGATCCGGCCGGTCGCCACCTCCCCGGTAGCGGTGTTCAGGGCGTCGTAGGTGATCTGCGCGCGGTGCACGTCGAGCCCGACAACGATGGCCATGCGGGG